>NZ_JBIAHQ010000005.1:69607-349821 GCF_042870725.1 Micromonospora sp. NPDC006431 | reverse complement strand
CGGCCCTACCCCTGGGGCCCCCCCGGGGGGCCCCCCCGCCCCCGGCCGGGGGGGGGCCCCCCCCCGCCCCCCGCGGGGGGGGGGCCCCCGCGGCCCCCCCCCCGGGGGGCCCCCCCCGCGGGGTCGGCGGCACCACCTGCGGACACCGGGCCGGACGCCGACGGGACGGCGGCGGAGAGCCCAGCGCCCAAGCGGGACCGGGCGCAGTACGGCGTGTGCGCCTTCCTGGCCCTGGTCGGCGGGCTGGTCATCTTCGACGCGACGACCCGGATCGGGAGCGCGATCAACACGGCCGACCCCATCGGCCCCAAGGCGGTGCCGATCCTGCTCGGCGTGCTGCTGCTGATCATCGCAGCGATCTACGGGGTGGACGTGGCCCGCGGCGGCGCCGGCGAGCCGGAGGCGGGCGAGGACGTCGACCTGAGCACCCCGATCGACTGGCGCACGGTGCTGCTGCTGATCGGCGCGTTCCTAGTCAACGCCGTGCTCATCGACCGGCTCGGCTGGGTGATCAGCGGGACGATCCTCTTCTGGGGCTCGGCGTTCGC
Organism: Micromonospora sp. NPDC006431; assembly: GCF_042870725.1. Lineage (NCBI taxonomy): Bacteria > Bacillati > Actinomycetota > Actinomycetes > Micromonosporales > Micromonosporaceae > Micromonospora > Micromonospora sp. NPDC006431. The sequence continues at coordinate 349,273 of NZ_JBIAHQ010000005.1, read as the reverse complement.
GCTCGGCAACCGCCACTACGTCCGGAACCTGCTGATCGCCGTCGCGATGTCGCTGATCACGTTCTACACCTTCGCCATCGGGCTCGGCGTCGACCTGCCCGCCGGCGTGCTGCAAGGGATCCTGTAGATGGACAACCTCGCCAACCTGCTCGACGGGTTCGCCAATGTGCTGACCCCGATGAACCTGCTGTTCGCGCTGCTCGGCGTGACCGTCGGCACCGCCGTGGGCGTGCTGCCCGGCATCGGCCCGGCGATGACCGTGGCGCTGCTGCTGCCGGTCACCTACGGGATGGAGCCGGCTCAGGCCTTCATCATGTTCGCCGGCATCTTCTACGGCGGCATGTACGGCGGATCGACCACCTCGATCCTGCTGAACACCCCCGGCGAGTCCTCGTCGGTGGTGACCGCGATCGAGGGCAACAAGATGGCCAAGGCGGGCCGGGCGGCCCAGGCCCTGGCCACCGCCGCGATCGGCTCGTTCGTCGCCGGCACCATCGCCACCGTGCTGTTGGTGGTGGTCACCCCGCCGGTGGTGCAGTTCGCGATCAGCCTCGGCGCGCCCGACTACTTCGCGCTGATGCTGCTGGCCTTCGTGTCCGTCACGGCGGTGCTCGGCGCGTCCCGGGTACGCGGCTTCGCGTCGCTGGTGCTCGGCCTGATGATCGGTGTGATCGGCATCGACCAGTCCGGTCAGCAGCGGCTCACCTTCGGGATCCCGCAGCTCGCCGACGGCATCGACGTGGTCGTGGTGGCGGTCGGCATCTTCGCCGTGGGCGAGGCGCTCTGGATCGCCGCGCACCTGCGCCGCAAGGCCGGCGAGGTGATCCCGGTGGGCCAGCCGTGGATGGGGAAGCAGGACTGGAAACGGTCCTGGAAGCCGTGGCTGCGCGGCACGGCGTTCGGGTTCCCGTTCGGCGCGGTGCCGGCCGGCGGGGCGGAGATCCCCACGTTCCTGTCGTACGTCACCGAGAAGAAGCTCTCGAAGCACAAGGAGGAGTTCGGCCGGGGCGCGATCGAGGGCGTCGCCGGGCCGGAGGCGGCCAACAACGCCTCGGCCGCCGGCACCCTGGTGCCGATGCTGGCCATCGGCCTGCCGACCAACGCCACCGCCGCGGTGATGCTGGCCGCCTTCCAGGGGTACGGCATCCAGCCCGGCCCGCTGCTCTTCACCCGGGAGTCCAGCCTGGTCTGGACGCTGATCGCCAGCCTCTTCATCGGCAACCTGCTGCTGCTGGTGCTCAACCTGCCGCTCGCCCCGGCCTGGGCGCGCCTGCTGCGGATCCCGCGCCCCTACCTCTACGCGGGGATCCTCTTCTTCGCCTCGATGGGCGCGTACGCGGTCAACGCGCAGCCGTTCGACCTGTTCCTGCTGCTCGCGCTCGGCCTGCTCGGCTTCGGCATGCGGCGGTTCGGGCTGCCGATCCTGCCGCTGATCGTCGGCATCATCCTCGGCCCGCGTGCCGAGCTGCAGGGCCGGCGGGCGTTGCAGCTCTCCGGCGGTGAGCTGCACGGGCTGCTCGGCGGTTGGGTGTCCTGGCTGATCTACGCCGCGATCGCCGTGGTGCTCCTCTGGCCGCTGGTCGGGCGGTTCGTGGTCCGTCCGCTGCGGAGAAGGTTGGTGACCGGATGACCGTGCTGGTGGGCTATGTGCCGTCGCCGCTGGGCGAGGCGGCCCTGCGGGCGGCGATCGAGCAGGCGAGGTTCCGCGAGGAGCCGATCCTCGTGGTGAACACCTCCCGCGGCGACGCGTACGCCGACCCGCGCCTCGCGCAGGAGCCCGATCTGGAGCGGGTCACCCGCGAGCTGACCGCCGCCGGGGTGCCGCACAACGTGCGGCAACTCGTGCGGGGGCGGGACGCGGCCGAGGAGATCGAGGAGATCGTCGAGGCGGAGGACGTGTCGCTGGTGGTGATCGGCATCCGGCACCGCACCCCGGTGGGCAAGCTGATCATGGGGTCGACCGCGCAGGAGATCCTGCTCCGGGTGCCCTGCCCGGTCCTCGCCGTGAAGGCCGGCTGAGTGGCGCCCGGGAGCTTGACCGCTCCCGGGCGCGCCCAGACCGCCCTGCTGCTCGCGCACACCGTCGGGCTGCAGGCGGTCACCTTCATGCTCCGGCCGGCGTCCGCGTACCGGGCGCTGGAACTGGACGTGCCGGGGGCCTGGCTGGGCGTGCTCGGGGCCAGCTTCGCCGTCGTACCGCTGGTGCTGGCCGTGCCCAGCGGCCACGCGGTCGACCGGTTCGGCGAGCGCCGGGTGGCGCTCGCCGGGTCGGCCCTGCTCGCCGCCGCCGGACTCGGCTTCGTGCTGTTCGCCGGCTCGGTGGCCGGCCTGGTGCTGGCCAGCATGCTGCTCGGCACCGCGCATCTCTGCGCGGTGGTGGCCCAGCAGGCGCTGGTCGCCAACCGCACCCCGGCCGACCGGTACGACGCGGCCTTCGGCTACTACACCTTCGCCGCCTCCCTGGGGCAGGCGCTCGGGCCGGGCCTGATCGTGGTCTTCGGCGGGGACCGGCCGATCCCGGACACCCGGGCCATCTTCCTCGGCGCCACGGCGCTGGCCGTGCCGCTCCTGGCCGCCGCCGCGTTCCTCCGCCCGTCCGTGCACCATCAGGCGGCGGCCGGGCCGGACGCCGGGGGGATGCGGGACCTGCTCCGCCAGCCCGGGCTGGTGCGTGCCCTCACGGTCAGCTGCGTGGTCCTGGCGGCGGTCGACATCACGCTGGTCTACCTGCCCGCCCTCGGCGCCGAGCGGAGCATCGCGGCCGGCGAGATCGGCGTACTGCTCGGGCTGCGCGCGGTCGCGTCGATGGTCTCCCGACTGGGGCTCGGTCGGCTGGTCGCCGCGATCGGCCGGCGCTGGCTGCTGATCGGCACGGTCGCCCTCTCCGCCGCCGGGCTGGCGCTGCTGCTGCCGCCGCTGCCGTTCTGGGCGATGGCCGTGGTCGTCACCGTCGCCGGCCTCGGGCTCGGCGCCGGGCAGCCGCTCACCATGTCGTTCCTGGCCGAGTCGGCGCCGCCCGGGCTGCGCGGCCGGGCGATGTCGCTCCGGCTCACCGGCAACCGGCTCGGCCAGGTGCTCATCCCCAGCGCCGCCGGCGTGCTGGCGGCCGGCGCCGGGGCGGCCGGCGTGCTCGCCTGCACCGCCGCGGGCCTGGCCGGCGCGGCCGTCGCCGCCACCGGCCTGCACCGTACGGATCCGAACCCGGACTGAGCGAAAGGACCACCATGGAGACGCCCACCACCGCCGACCTCTACGACCGGTACGGCGAGACCCTCGGCTCGTGCGACACCCAGCTGCGCCAGTTCGGCGGAGTGCCGGCCTTCGGCGGACCGGCCGTGACGGTGCGCTGCTTCGAGGACAACGCCCTGGTGAAGTCGATCGTCGCCGAACCGGGGGAGGGCCGCGTCCTGGTGGTGGACGGTGGCGGCTCTGTGCACACCGCCCTGATGGGTGACCTCATCGCCGGCACGGCGGCGGAGAACGGTTGGGCCGGCGTGGTGATCAACGGCGCGGTCCGGGACGTGGCCGCGCTGCGTACCCTCCCGATCGGCATCAAGGCGCTCGGCACGAACCCGCGCAAGAGCGCCAAGACCGGCGCGGGCGAGCGGGACGTGCCGATGTTCTTCGGCAACTGCGTCTTCGCGCCGGGCGCGCACGTCTACAGCGACGACGACGGGGTGGTCGTCCTGCCCGTCGACGCGTCGGCGTAGCCGGGGTCAGCCCTCGCTGGCCGGATGGGGGGCGACCTGGCCCTGGCGCAGCCGGGCCGCGCACAGCTCCGCCAGCTTCGCGTACGCGGCTGCGCCGATCAGCGCGGTCAGCTCCGGGCCGTACGAGACGTACATCGGCTCGGCGCCGACGTGCGCGTCGGTGGAGGAGGTGCACCACCAGTCCAGGTCGTGCCCGCCGGCGCCCCAGCCCCGCCGGTCGAACTCGGCGAGCGTGGAGATCAGCACCTTGGTGTTGTCCGGCCGCTTGTGCCAGTCCTGGTCCCGGCGGATGGGCAGCTGCCAGCAGACGTCCGGCTTGTATTCCAGCGGGTGCGCCCCGTCACGCAGCGCCTGGGCGTGCAGCGCGCAGCCGCCCCCGCCCGGGAAGTCGGCGTCGTTGAGGAACACGCACGGCGAGTCGGCGTCCCGGGTGGCGGTACGCCGGGCCGGGTTCTTTCCGTCGATGGTGTCGTTCTCGGTCCAGTTCTTGAAGCCCTTGCGGAAGTGCTGCCAGGTCTCCGGGGTGAGCCGCTTGACCGCGGCGCGGACCCGCTTCTCGTCGTCGGAGTCGGTGAAGAACGCGCCGTGCGAGCAGCAGCCGTCCGCGCCCCGGCCGGCGATGATGCCGTGGCAGCCCTTGCCGAAGATGCACGTCCACCGGGAGAGCAGCCAGGTCAGGTCGGCGCGGACCACGTGCTTCTCGTCCGCCGGGTCGACGAACTCGATCCACTCCCGGGGGAAGTCCAGCTCCACCTCCCGGCTGCGCGGGTCGTCGGGGTCGTCCACCAGCACCTGCAGCTCGATCTGGCCTGTCACCCGGACCAGCGTACGCGTGGTCGGCCCGGCCGGCCGGCGAGCCGCCGAAACGTGTTGGCCCTAGGGTCGTCAGCATGCGACTGGGTGTCCTCGACGTCGGTTCGAACACGGTGCACCTGCTGGTGGTCGACGCCCACCACGGGGCACACCCCTGGCCGGCGCACTCCGAGAAGGTGGTGCTCCGGCTGGCCGAGCAGATCGGCCCGGACGGCGCGCTGACCGAGGCGGGCGCGGACGGGCTGGTCAAGGCCGTCGGCATGGCTCGCGCGGCGGCGGCGGGGCTGGCGGTGGACGACCTGCTCGCCTTCGCCACCTCCGCGGTCCGGGAGGCCACCAACGCCGGCGAGGTGCTGGCCCGGGTCCGCGACGAGACCGACGTACGGCTGGAGGTGCTCTCCGGCGCGGACGAGGCGCGGATGACCTTCCTCGCGGTCCGGCGGTGGTTCGGCTGGTCGGCTGGGCGGCTGCTGGTGCTGGACATCGGTGGCGGCTCGCTGGAGCTGGCGGCCGGCATCGACGAGGAGCCGGACGTGGCGGTGTCGCTGCCGCTCGGCGCCGGGCGGCTGAGCCGGGAACGGCTGCGGGTGGATCCGGCCGGGGCAGTGCCGCCGTCCGGCGAGGCGGTGGAGGAGCTGCGGGAGCACGTCCACACGCTGCTCGACCCGGTGGTGAAGCAGCTGGCCGAGGTGGGCTGGGAGCGGCCGGTCGCCACCTCGAAGACGTTCCGGACGCTCGCCCGGCTGGCCGGGGCCGCCCCGTCGGGCGCCGGGCTGTGGGCCCCGCGCAGCCTGACCCGGACCGGGCTGCGGCAGGTGCTCGGCTTCATCCGGCACATCCCGCCGGCGCAGCTGTCCGAGCTGGAGGGGGTGAGCGCGGGGCGGGCCCACCAGCTGCTGGCCGGCGCCGTGGTGGCCGAGGCGGTGCTGCGCCGGCTCGACGTGGACCGGTTGGACATCTGCCCGTGGGCGCTGCGGGAGGGGGTCATCCTCCGCCGGCTCGATCAGCTGGCGCCGATGTGATCCGGGTCGTTCTGGGTGGTTTGGGATTGCTCGTCCTGATGGGCTGCGGCGGAGGCGGTTACCCTGAAGGGTGTGACTACCCGCGTGCCGGTGCTCCTCTCCAGTTCCTCGGTCTTCCCTGAGCGGACCGCGGCGGCGTTCCAGCTGGCCTCGGCGCTCGGGTACGACGGCGTCGAGGTGATGGTCTGGACCGACGTGGTGAGCCAGGACCCGGGCGCGCTGCGCGGCCTGGCCGACCACTACGGCGTCCCGGTCCTCTCGGTGCACGCCCCGTGCCTGCTGGTCACCCAGCGGGTGTGGAGCCCCGATCCGTGGGAGCGGCTGCGCAAGGCCGCCGAGCTGGCCGAGACGCTGGAGGCACCCACGGTCGTGGTGCACCCGCCGTTCACCTGGCAGCGGGACTACGCCCGCAACTTCGCCGACGGCCTCGACACGATCGCCGGGCAGTTCGGCGGGCTGCGCTTCGCGGTGGAGAACATGTATCCGGTGCGGATGGCCGGCCGGCAGTTCGTCCCGTACGTCCCGGGCTGGGACCCGACCGACACCGGCTACGCCGCGTACACCCTGGATCTCTCGCACTGCGCCGCCTCGCACACCGACGCCCTGGCCATGGCCGACCGGATGGGGTCGGGCCTGGCCCACGTGCACCTGGGCGACGGCACCGGCGAGGGGCGCGACGAGCACCTGGTGCCCGGGCGTGGCAGCCAGCCCTGCGCGGAGCTGCTCCGCTCGCTGGCCGGCCGTGGCTTCACCGGCTCGGTGGCGGTGGAGGTCACCACCCGGGGCGCGAAGAGCCGCGCGGTGCGTGAGGCCGACCTGCGCGCGGCGCTCGAGTTCGCCCGCACCAACCTCACCGCCCCGTCCCCGGTCGACGCCTGACCCTGGTGCGGGTCAGCTGACCGGGGCGAGCGGTTCCGACTGGGCCGGGACCGGCAGCTGGTCGCCGACGGCGGCCCGCTTCCGGGCCCGGTGGGCGGCTACGTGCGAGCGGGTGGCGCAGCGTTCCGAGCAGAACCGCCGGCAGCAGTTCGATGAGGTGTCCAGGTAGACGTTGCCGCAGCGCTCGTCGGCGCAGACGCCGAACCGGGCGCTACCGTACTCGCAGAGCCAGACCGACAGGCCCCAGACCGCGCCGGCCAGGTATTCCGACGACACCGAGGCACCTCGGCTGGTCACGTGCATGTGCCAGTCGCTGGAGTCGTGGCCGGAGATGCGCGGCTGCACCGGGAACGCCTCCAGCAGCGTGTTCAGCTCCGCCACCGCCTCGGCGTCCCGGCCCGAGGTGCCGTACTCGAAGACGTCGCGCAGGCGCTTCTGCGCCCGCCGGAGGATCGCCAGGTCCCGCTCCGTGACCTCGTCGCGCATCCACGCGTTCTCGTCCGGAAACAGGGCCCGCAGGTCGTCGAGGTCGTCCAGACGGGTGTTGACGAGATCAACTCCGGTCCGGGCGTACGCGTCGAAGTTCACGAGACCAACGGTAGACGACTCACGGCGTTCGCGGCGCGTCGATGTAGTGGGGGAGGAACCGGGCGTAACTGTCGGTGATGAGGCTCGCGCTCTCGCGCACCCCGGCGCCGGCCGACTCGCCGTCGACGATCCAGCTCCCCAGCACCGTGCGATTGCCGGCGAAATCGGGCAACGCGCGGAACTCCTGGTAGCAGAAGCCCTCGTCGCCGTACCTCCCGGGACTGGTGATCTCGGTGCCTCGGGTGACGATGCGGACGGCTGCGCCCTCACGGCCGAGCAGCGGCTTCGCCACGTACTCGGTCATTCCGCGCGGCGAGTCCAGGTATGCCGGCAGCAGGTACTCGTGGTCCGGGTACAGCTCCCAGAGCACCGCCAGCAGCGCCTTGTTCGACAGCAGCAGCTTCCAGGCCGGCTCGATCCAGGTGGTCGGGGTGCCCGGTGCCAGCGCCGGCGGCCCGTACGGCTCGGCCAGCATCCACTCCCACGGGTAGAGCTTGAAGCAGGTGGTGATCGGCCGGTCGGCGGCGTCCACGAAGCGCCGCCCGTCCCAGCCGATCTCCTGGATCGGCATGAGCGTGACGTCCAGCCCGGCCTGGCGGGCCGTCTCGGCGAGGTAGCCGGCGGTGATCTGGTCCTCGCCCGACTCCTCCTCCGCGGACCAGACCACGTGCACCCGCCGGTCATGCCGGCCGGCACCGATCTTCGCCCAGGCCCCGACCAGCCGCTCGTGCAGACTGTTCCACTGGTCCGCCGCGGGCCGGATGTGCTCCAGCCAGTACCACTGGACGATGCTCGCCTCGACCAGCGCGGTCGGGGTGTCGGCGTTGTACTCCAGCAGCTTCGGCGGCCAGGACCCGTCGTACCAGAGGTCGAAGCGGCCGTAGAGGGTCGGCGGTGCCTCGCGCAGCGACCGGGCGACCGCCTCGGCGGCCCAGGCCGGGATGCCGAACTCCGCGTACCGGTTGCGGGCCACCACGTGCTCGGCGGCGGCCACCGACATCCGGTGCAGCTCCTCGGTCGCCTCCTCCAGCCGGAGCACCTCGTCCAGCCCGAACGCGTACGCCGCGGTCTCGTCCCAATACGACATCACCCCGCCGTCGGGCAGTTCGGTGTCGACGTACACCAGACCTTGGGAGCGGATGGTGGCGTCCCAGCCGGGGCGCGGGACGCTGGCCTCGCGCCGCACCTCAGCCGCCGCAGGAGGCGAGGTGGGTGCCGAAGCCACCGCGCGCGGGCAGCGCAGCGGCGACCGGCGGGGACGTGCCCCGCGCGGCAGCGGGTGCCGGGGCCCGAAGTGCCAGCGCGACGTTGTCCCCGCCACCACCGGCCGGGCCGAGGGCGCAGTCGTCATCGTCGTCGGTCAGGTTGCAGCCGGAGAGGGCGAGCGCCAGGGCGGTCAGCGCGCCGAGCTGCACGGTGGCCGACCGGAGGCGGCGTCGGGGGTGTCGTTCCACAAGATCCTTGTAGCCCATCCGCGCCAGCCCGTCTGCCCGGAGGGACCCCTTGACGCCGGGCGGCGACCGGGAGCCCTCGTTTCCCCTGGCCGGGACGGAGCGTGACGTTGGTGGCCGGCCCCGGGCGGGGGTCGGCGAGCGGGCGTTACGCTCAGCTCATGCTCCGTTCCGTCATCCTCGCCGCCTCCCGGTCATCCCAGGTCGAGCGGCTCGTTGCGACGGCCCCGTTCACCCGGGACGTCGTCCGGCGGTTCGTCGCCGGTGCCGGCACCGACGACGCGCTGCGCGCGACCCGCGTACTCGTCACCGACGGCCAAGCGGTCACCCTCGACTACCTCGGCGAGGACACCGTCACCCCCGAGCAGGCGAACGCCACCCGGGACGAATACCTCAAGCTGCTGCGGCTGCTCGCCGCCGCCGAGCTCACCCCGGCGGCCGAGGTGAGCGTGAAGCTCTCCGCCCTCGGGCAGAAGTTCGACGAGCAGCTCGCATACGACAACGCGCGGGCGATCTGCGCGGCGGCCGATGCGGCGGGCACCACGGTCACCCTGGACATGGAGGACCACACCACCACCGACTCGACCCTGGACATGCTCGCCAAGCTGCGCAAGGACTACCCGTCGACCGGCGCGGTGCTCCAGGCGTACCTGCGGCGTACCGAGTCGGACTGCCGGGAGCTGGCCGGTGCGGGGTCGCGGGTGCGGCTCTGCAAGGGCGCGTACAAGGAGCCGGAGTCGGTGGCCTACCAGTCCGCCCGCGAGGTGGACAAGTCGTACGTGCGGTGCCTGAACGTGCTGATGTCCGGGGACGGCTACCCGATGCTGGCCACCCACGACCCGCGGCTGATCGCCATCGGCGCGGACCGGGCCCGCTGGTTCGACCGCGAGCCGGAGCGTTTCGAGTTCCAGATGCTGTTCGGCATCCGCCCCGAGGAGCAGGCCCGCCTCGTCGGTGAGGGCTACACGGTGCGCACCTACGTGCCCTACGGCGACGAGTGGTACGGCTACCTGATGCGGCGGCTGGCCGAGCGCCCGGCCAACCTGATGTTCTTCGGGCGCGCGCTGATCTCGAAGAAGTGAGCTGACCGACGGCGGAACGGGCCGGTGGGACCCCTGTCCCGCCGGCCCGTTCCGCGTTCCTGGGCACCCTTGACGGCTGAAGCTAATGGCATTAGCCTTTTAGCTATGACTGTTAGCCAGGTGTCGCGGGACGGCGGAGCCATCGCGTACGAGGTGCACGGGGAGGGCCCGCTGGTGGTCCTCTCGCACGGTATGGGGGAGAACCGGGCGGCCTTCCGGCACCTGGTGCCCCGGCTGGTGGCGGCCGGCTACCGGGTGGCCTCGGTCGACGTCCGGGGGCACGGCGACTCCAGCGCCCACTGGCCCACGTACGCCCCGGCGGAGGTGGGCGCCGACCTGCTCGCCGTGGTCCGGGCGCTCGGCGGCCCGGCCACCCTGGTCGGCAGCTCGTCCAGCGCGGCGGCCGTGGTCTTCGCCGCCGCCGACGCGCCCGAGCTGGTCAACGGCATCGTGCAGGTCAGCCCCTTCGTCGCCCCGCCGAACCCTAACCCGGTCATGCGCCTGGCGCAGGCGGTCGTCCTGCGCAGCCCCCGACTGTTCGGGATGTTCCATCGCACGCTCTTCCCGTGTGGGCGGCCGGACGACGACGCCGCGTACCGAAAGGAACTGGTCGCCAAGCTGCGCGGCCGGATGGCCGCGGTGCGCGGCGTGATCGCGCCGGTCGAGCCGCACTGGACCGTGCGGACCCGGGACGTGCGGCAGCCGGTGCTGGTGCTGATGGGTACGAAGGACCCGGACTTCCCGGATCCGGGCGCCGAGGCACGGGCCGCCCGGCGGCTGTTCGCCACCGCCGAGGCGCGCATGATCGCCGACTCCGGTCACTACCCGCACGCCGACCAGCCCGACGCGACCGCCGCCGACCTGGTCGAGTTCCTGGCGGTGACGTTCCGTGCCTAGGGCCGGCCTCACCCCGGCGGCCGTGGTCCGGGAAGCGGCCGTGCTCGCCGACGAGGTCGGCTACGACCGGCTCACCCTGGCCGCGCTCGCCGGCCGGCTCGGGGTCGCGCTGCCCAGCCTCTACAAGCACGTCAAGGGCGTGGACGACCTGCACCGGAAGCTGGCCGTGCTGGCGACCGCCGAGATCGCCACCGAGCTGACCGCCGCCGCCGCGGGCCGGGCCGGCGACGACGCGCTCCGCGCGGTGGCCACGGCGTACCGGGGGTACGCCCGCCGGCACCCCGGCCGCTACCCGGCCATCCAGCGGGCGCCGGATCCCGCCGACCCCGAGCATGTCGCCGCCGCCGAGCGGGCCGTCGGCGCGATCTACGCGATCCTGCGCGGGTACGACCTCACCGGCGACGCGGCCGTCGACGCCACCAGGATGTTCCGGGCCGCGGTGCACGGCTTCATCACCCTAGAGGCGGCCGGTGGGTTCGGCCTGCCCCGGGACATCGACCGCTCCTTCGACCAGATGGTGGCCGCGCTGGACACCGCGTTCCGGGGCTGGCGGTCCTGATGAAGGCACCGCTGCTGGGGCTCATCTTCCTGCTGGAACTGGCGCTGCTCGTGGCCGCCGGCTGGTGGGGCTTCACCCGCGACGCCAGTTGGCCGATCCGGCTGCTCGCCGGCCTCGGCGCGCCGCTGCTGATCGCCGTGGTGTGGGGCCTGTTCTGCTCGCCGAAGGCCACCGTGCCGCTGCCCGCACCGGCCAAGCTCACCGTGCAGGCCGCCTGCTTCGTCGCCGGGGGCCTGCTGCTCGCGTTGGCCGGGCGGCCGGCACCCGGAGTCCTGCTGGTCGCCCTCTGGGCGGCGGACAAGGCCCTGCTCACGTTCCTCGGCGACCCGGTCTGAGCGGTCGCCGCGCGGCCTCGCCGGCCAGGTCGGCGCGGCGCCGGCCGGGCAGTGGGAGCCACAGACACCATGGACAGCGCGTCGATCGGCGTTACACGTGCCTGCCGACGCGCGCCGGCTCTGGCCGGATCGCCCGATTGGTCGTACCCTTCGCCCGTGACCGACGGTGACGAGCAGGCCCCGGCGGTGAGCGGCGGAGCGCCGCGTCGCCGGAGGGGCTGGCCGCTCTGGACCGCGCTGGCGCTGGTGCTCGCCCTGGTGGCGTGCGGTGTTCCGGGCGTACTCCTGCTGGGTCTGGTGGGGGATGCGGCCGGGCGGCCGGCGGCGGGCCGGGACGGCGATCCGGCCGCGGCGGCGCGGCGGCTCGGCCTGCGGATGACAGCGCAGCTCGACCGTCAGGCGAGCGCGCTGCTCGGCGGCGACCGGGCCGGCTTCCTCGCCGTCGCCGAGCCGGCCGCCCGCCCCGACCTCACCCGCCGGTACGCCGCGCTGCGCGCACTGCGGGTCACCGTGTGGCAGCCGGCGGCGGTCGACGGGCGACCGGGAGAGTGGCGGCTGGCGGTGACGGTCCGCTACTGCTTCGTGGTGCCCGGCTGCACCCCGAGCACGGTGGAGATCGGCACCCGGTGGCACCTGGTCGGGGAGGAGCCCCGGCTGCTCGCCGTCGAGGAGTCCCGGGCGAAGCCCGCCGGTGCCCGGCCCTGGGAGGTGAGTGACCTGGCCGTGGCGGTCGGGAAGCGGACCGTCGTCGCCACCACGCCGGCCCTGCGGGCCAGGCTTCCCGGGCTGCTCGCCCAGGCCGAGGCCGCCGCGACGGTCGCCGACCGGTACGCGCTCACCGGCACCCCACCAGACCGCTACCTGGTCCTCTACGCCGGCCGGGCGGAGTGGCAGCGCTGGTACGGCGGTGGCCGCCCGAAGTGGACCGCCGGGTACGCGGTCGGCGTCGGCGGTGGACACCACGACGTCGTGCTGAACGCGCAGAGCGTCACCTCGGCCGGGGTCGACGACCTGCTCCGGCACGAGCTGACCCACGCCGCGTCCCTGCCCGACCACGGCTACTCCGACCGGTCCAGCTGGTGGCTGGTGGAGGGGCTGGCCGAGTACGCGGGTGCGGACGGCCAGCCGGTGGGCCGCTACGAGGGCCTGGCCGAGGTGCGCACGCTCGTCCACGGCGGGTGGAACGGTCGGCTCGACTCGCTGGCCCCCGCCGACGACGCGGGCGACGACCGGGTCGGCGGCAGCTACGGCGTCGGCTACCTGGCCGTACGCCACCTGGTCGACCGGTACGGGGAGCAGCGGGTGCTCGACTTCTTCCGGACGGTGGTGCACGAGCACCGCTCCCTGGACGACGCCGCGGACCAGATGTTCGGTGAGCGGTGGTCCGCCCTGCACGACGACTGCGTCGCCTACGTCCGCGCCGTGGCGGGTTGAGCGGCGGGTCGACGGTCGACGTCGGCTCGTAGCATGGGCCGGTGGCCCGCCCCGACCCGCCGCGGCTGCCCGCGGCCACCCGCCCCCGCCTCGTCACCGCCCTGCTCGCCGTCGTCGTCCTGGCCGGCACCACCGCCGCCTCGTGCGGCGACGACAACTCCCCGATCGCGGTGGCCCAGGTGGGTCGGTCCCCGGTCGCCGAGGTGATCGACGCGCCGGCCACCGTGACCGCCCGGGCCGCCGCCACGCTCACCGCGCCCGCCGACGGCACCCTGGCCAGCCTGCGCGTCCAACCCGGCCAGCGGGTCAGCCGCGGCCAGGTGCTCGCCGTGATCGACTCGCCGTCCGCGCAGGACCGGCTCCGGCAGGCCCGCGCGGCGCTGCGCGCGGCGAAGCAGGCCGGCCGGGGCGTCGGCGTCGGTGACCTGGGCGGCAGCCGGCGCGGCACCGACCGCGCCGCCGCCGAGGCGTTCGACGCCGCGCGCCGGGCGGCCGGGAAGATCGGCGATCCGCAGCTGCGGTCCGCGCTGCTGCTCCAGGTCGAGTCCGCCCAGCGGCAGTACGAGTCGGCCGCCCGCGCCGCCGACCGGGCGGTCGCCGCCGTGCAGCGCGGGATGGCCGGGCTGAACAGCGCCGTCGGCGCCCTGTCGACCGCGCAGCGCCTCCAGGCCCAGCAGGCGTACGACCTGGCGAAGGCGACCGTCGACGCGTTGACGCTGCGGGCCCCGATCGCCGGGGTGGTGCAGCCGGGCGGCACCCGGGCCGCGGCCCCGACCGACCTCACCGGCCTGCTCGGGGCGGCCGGTGGTGGCGCGGCGGGGATCGACCCGTCGGCGTTCGGGTCCACCGGGCAGGGCGGCCCGCCGGCAGGCGTGGACGACGCGGTGCCGGCGGGCGGCCGGGTCACCGCCGGCACGCCGGTCCTCACCATCGTGGACACCGGGCAGCTCGGCCTGCTCGCCGAGGTCGACGAGACCGACGTGCTGCTGGTCCGGGCCGGTCTCACCGCCGCCGTGGAGCTGGACGCGGTCACCGGGGCGACGTACGACGCCACCGTCCGCTCGGTCGACGTGCTCCCCACCAGCTCGGCCCGCGGCGGCGTCACCTACCGGGTCCGCCTCGGCCTCGGCGCCGGGCGGCTCGGCGAGGGCGAGTCAGCGCCCACGCCCCGCCCCGGCATGAACGCCGTGGTGCACCTCCGGGTCCGCGAGGCCGCCGACGTGGTGGCCGTACCCGCCTCGGCGGTCTTCTCCGCCGACGGCCGGGACGCGGTCTGGGTGCTGCGGGACGGCCGGGCCGACCGGGTGCCGGTCACCGTCGGCGTGCAGGGGCCGGACCTGGTGCAGATCGTCCGCGGAGTGCAGGCCGGCGACCGGATCGTGGTACGCGGGACCGACCAGGTCCGCGACGGCCAGGAACTGAGATGACCCTGCCCGTCGGGGTGCCGGCCATCGAGGCGGTCGACGTGTCCCGGACGTACCAGCTCGACGGGGTGTCCGTGCCCGCGCTGCGCGGGGTGTCGCTCACCATCGACCCCGGCGAGTACGTGGCGGTGGTCGGGCCGTCCGGCTCGGGCAAGTCGACGCTGATGCACCTGCTCGGCGGGCTGGACCGGCCCACCGACGGCCGGCTGGTGATCGGCGGCCGGGACGTCGCCACGCTCTCCGCGCCCGAGCTGGCCACGCTGCGTAACGAGACCATCGGCTTCGTCTTCCAGGCGTTCCACCTGCTGCCCCGGACGTCCGCGGTGGACAACGTGGCGCTGCCCCTGGTCTACCGGGGGATCGGGGCGCGGCAACGGCGCGACCGGGCCGCGGCGACGCTCGGCCGGGTCGGGCTCGGGCACCGGCTGCACCACCGGCCCAACCAGCTCTCCGGCGGTGAGCAGCAGCGGGTGGCGATCGCCCGCGCCCTGGTCACCGACCCGGCGGTGCTGCTCGCCGACGAGCCCACCGGCAACCTGGACAGCGCCACCGGGGAGGCGGTGCTGGAGCTGCTCGAACGGTTGAACGCCGAGTCCGGGGTGGCCCTGGTGATGGTGACCCACGACCAGGAGGTGGCCGCCCGGGCCCGCCGGCAGATCGCCGTACGCGACGGCCGGGTGCGGTCGGACGTCGTTCATGATCGACCGCTGTCCGGTGCCGTCGGTCGACCTGCGACACTGGACGGCGCTCCCAGCGCGGGGCCCCGGTCCGTGTCCGGAAGCGGCCCGGGGCACCCGTCCGGTGGCTCCGGTGGCGCCGCCGGAGCCACCGGACGCCTTTCCCGCCCGCCCTCGGGCCGTACCGCCGAGGGCGCCGGCGGCGACGAACCCCAGGCTGGGGGCGGGTCGTGAGGCTCGCCGAGGCGTGGCGGGTGGCGCTGGACGCGCTGCGGGCCAACCGGATGCGCAGCGCGCTGACCATGCTCGGGGTGATCATCGGCGTCGCGTCGGTGGTGCTGCTCGTGGCCATCGGCACCGGCACCAAGCAGAAGGTCGAACAGCAGGTGGAGGGGCTCGGCTCGAATCTGCTCCTGGTGGTCCCCGGCAAGCTCGACGTCGGCACCGCCCCGGTGGTCTCGCCGCTGACCCTCAAGGACGTGGACGCGGTCTCCCGGGTGGTGGGCGACCCGGGGCGGGTGGCCGTCACCATCGCCTCCGGCGCGACCGCCCGAGCCGGCGCCCGCTCCGACTTCACCACGGTGCAGGGCGTGCTGGAGACCACCCCGGCCGTCTTCACCCGCTCGCTGGCCCGGGGCCGCTACCTCACCGGCGCCGACGTGGACACCAGCCGCCGGGTCGCGGTGCTCGGGGCGTCGGTGGCCCGCGCGCTCTTCCCCGACCGGGACCCGCTCGGCCAGCAGATCGCCTTGGCCGGGGTCCGGTTCCGGGTGATCGGCGTCTTCACCCCGCTCGGCCAGAGCCTCGGGGTGGACCGGGACGGCGAGGTGCACATCCCGGTGACCGCCGCGCAGCGGCTCTGGGGCACCCAGCGGGTCGACGGCATCGCGGTCAAGGCCCCCGACCGGGAGCGGATCGACCAACTCGGCGACCGGATCGTCGCCGAGCTGTCCCGCCGGCACCCGGACACCGAGTTCAGCGCCGTGACCCAGCAGCAGATCCTCGGCGTGCTCGGCGACATCCTCGGCGTGCTGACCGGCGTACTGGCCGCCATCGCCGGCATCTCGCTGCTGGTCGGCGGCGTCGGGGTCTCCAACATCATGCTCGTCTCGGTACGCGAGCGGACCCGCGAGATCGGCCTGCGCAAGGCGGTCGGCGCCCGGCCCCGGGACATCGGGGTGCAGTTCCTGCTGGAGGCGGTGCTGCTGACCTCGATCGGTGGGTTGACCGGGATGGCGCTCGGCGTGGGCACCGCGCTCCTGGTCGACGCGGTCTCGCCGATCCCGGCCGCGATCACCTGGTGGTCGCTGGCGCTCGCCTTCGGGGTCTCGGCGGCGGTCGGCATCGTCTTCGGGGTGGTCCCGGCCCAGCGGGCCGGCCGGCTGGATCCGGTGGTGGCGCTGCGGGCCGAGTGACCCGTGCGGCGCCCCGGCCGCAGGCCGGCTGCCAGGAACCGGACGTGGCACCCGTACGGGCGGAAAACGGCAGGTCAACGGCGGTAAAACGGAGAACGGCCCATGATCAAAGGGAGGAAGGGATCGCGCCGGTCACAGCCGTCCCGCTACCGTACTGGTAACACGCGCGTCGCTCGCCCGGCCGGATCAACCGGCCCGGCGGCACGCGCCGGGCATGGGATTGGTCGGTGAGCCATGGCCGGGTCGCAGTCCGACGGTCGGCTGTCGGATGTCAGGTTCCTGACCGTCGCCGAGGTGGCGACGGTGATGCGGGTGTCCAAGATGACGGTCTATCGCCTCGTGCACAGCGGTGAGCTGACCGCGGTCCGGGTCGGCCGCTCGTTCCGGGTGCCCGAGCACGCGGTGCACGAGTACCTCCGCGGCGCGTTCCAGGAGAGCGCCTGACCGCGGCGCCGGCCGCGCCGCCGAGTGCGACGTAACGGGCATCGACGGGGGCGCGTTGGTCCTGCTGACGCACTCCGGCTACCCTGGACCCCGACCGTGACCGCACCCTGGTGTGCCCTGCCACCATGCTGGTCCTGTCCATTGTCCGCAAGCGGTCACCGACGCCACCCGCGGTGGTGTCATCCGGTCCGCCCCGCACGTTGCATCGAAAGGCTGTCGTATGGGCTCGGTGGTCAAGAAGCGCCGCAAGCGCATGGCTAAGAAGAAGCACCGCAAGCTGCTGCGCAAGACCCGCGTCCAGCGTCGCCGTCTCGGCAAGTGACCGGGGCCGGGCCCCGGCCCGGCGCTCGGCAGCACTTGCCAACTGTCGACCCTCGGAGGCTCAGGTGATCAGGCCGTGGATGTCCCGGCTCGATCCCGCCTGCCGCGCAAGGCGCACGACATGACCCCCGGTGGCACCTCGGGTGCTCCGGGGGTCGTCGTCGTGACCGGGGTCGGCCGCTACCTCGGCGCGCACGTGGCCGCCCGCCTCGCCGCCGACCCCCGCATCGACCGCGTCATCGGGGTCGACCCAACCCCCAACCCCGAGTTCGCCGACCTGCTCGACGGCGTCGAACGGATCCGTCTCGACCTCGACTCCCTCGGCGGTCTCCTCGCCGACCTCGACGTGGACGCGGTGGTGCACCTGGCGCTGGTCACCGCCCCCGACCCGCAGCACGGCGGCCGGGCGGCGATGAAGGAACAGAACGTCATCGGCACCATGCAGCTGCTGGCCGCCTGCCAGCGTGCGCCCCGGCTGCGCAAGCTGGTGGTCCGGTCGTCGACCGCCGCGTACGGCGCGTCGTTCCGCGACCCGGCGGTCTTCACCGAGGAGACCGAGCCGCGTGAGGTGCCGCGCGGCGGGTTCGGCCGCGACATCCTCGACATCGAGGGGTACGTCCGCGGGTTCCGCCGCCGCCGGCCCGACGTCACCGCGACCGTGCTGCGGTTCGCGCCGTTCATCGGCTCCACCGCGGACACCACCCTCACCCGTTACTTCGCGCAGCCGGTCGTGCCCACGGTCTTCGGCCGGGACCCGCGGCTCCAGTTCGTCCACATCGACGACGCGCTGGAGGTGCTGCACCGGTCGGTCGCCGAGGAGCACCCGGGGACCTACAACGTCGCCGGGCCGGGGGTGCTCTCCCTCACCCAGGCCATCCGGCGGGCCGGTCGGGTGGCCGTACCGGTGCTGGAGCCGGGCCTCTCCGGGGCTGCCGCGATCGCCCGCAGCCTGGGCTTCGGCCGGTACGGGTTGGACCAGGTCGACCTCTTCGTGCACGGTCGGGTGGTGGACACCAGCCGACTGGAGCGCGAGTACGGCTTCACGCCCCGCTCCACCGCCGCCGCCTTCGACGACTTCATCCGCGCGCACCACGGCGGCGTCGTGGTGACCCGGGCCCAGCTCGCCGCGGCCGAGGAGTTGGTGCTGGAGAGCATCCGGCAGGTCCGGTCCGCCGTCCGGGAGCGGCCGTGAGCGAGCGGAGCGAGCGAACCATCAGGCTCAGCGCGTTGAGGCCTCATGCCGCTGCCGACCGAAGGGAGGCGGTGGCATGAGCGAGCGGAGCGAGCGAACCATCAGGCTCAGTAGCGCGGCGCCTCGCGCCGCCGCGGAGCAGAGCGAGGCGGCGGCGTGAGCGGCGCCGAGGAGCGGGGCGAATCCCGCTACGACGTTCCGCTGACCGTGCCGAGGCCGGACGGGGAGCCCGCGCGGCGCAACGGGCACCGGCGCTCGACGGCGGCCGCCCCCGACTCGGCGTCGCTGGACGAGCCGGACACCTCCGCCGACGAGCCGGCCGCCGCCGGGCCGGGCGAGGGGGCCGGGGCGGTCGCGAGGCCGGGGCCGGCCGTGCCGGACCGGCCCGGGGACCACTGGGACGGGAAGGTCGCCAAGGGGCTCGCCTTCCTGCGGCGGCGGCTCTCCGGCGACTACGAGGTGGACGAGTTCGGCTTCGACCCGCACCTGACCGGCGCGGTCTTCCACCCGCTGCTGCGGGTGCTCTATCGGGACTGGTTCCGCACCGAGGTCAGCGGCGTCGAGCACGTGCCGGACGCCGGCGCCGGCCTGGTGGTCGGCAACCACTCCGGCACGGTGGCGCTGGACGCGCTGGTGCTGTCCGCCGCGCTGCACGACCGGCACCCGGCGCACCGCTACCTGCGGCTGCTCGGGGCCGACCTGGTCTTCCGGATGCCGGTGGTCTCCGAGATCGCCCGCAAGACCGGCGGCACGGTGGCGTGCAACCCGGACGCCGAACGGCTGCTCGGCAACGGCGAACTGGTCGGCGTCTTTCCGGAGGGCTTCAAGGGGGTCGGCAAGCTCTACGCCGACCGCTACAAGCTGCAGCGGTTCGGCCGGGGCGGCTTCGTCTCGGCGGCGCTGCGTACCGGCACGCCGATCGTGCCGGTGGCGATCGTCGGCGGCGAGGAGATCTACCCGATGCTCGCCGACATCAAGCCGCTCGCCCGGCTGCTCAAGCTGCCGTACTTTCCGGTGACCCCGACCTTCCCCTGGCTGGGTCCGCTGGGCATGGTGCCGCTGCCGAGCAAGTGGCTGATCCAGTTCTGCCCGCCCATCCCCACCGCGCACCTGCGCGAGTCGGCCGACGACCCGCTGGTCGTGTTCAACCTCGCCGACCAGGTGCGGGAGACCATCCAGCAGACCCTGCACAAGCTGCTCGAACGCCGCCCCGATCCGTTCGGCCCCTGACCCGGCGGGTTCAGCCGGCGCGGTGGCGCCGGCGGTGCAGCGCCAGGCCGGCGGTGACCGCGCCGGCGATCAGCCCGGCGGCGGCCGTCGACGGTACGGCGATCTTGACTGCCCGGCGCCCGGTGCGGAAGTCGCGAACGACCCAACCATGCTGGCGAGCCTGCCGCAGCAGCGCCGGATCCGGGTTGACCGCCACCGGATGCCCCACGACGGACAGCATCGGCAGGTCGTTGGCGGAGTCGCTGTAGGCGGTGCAGCGGCCCAGGTCCAGCCCCTCGACCCCGGCGAGCTGCGTGATCGCCTCGGCCTTGGCCGGACCGTGCATGAGATCGCCGGCCAGGCGGCCCGTGTACGCCCCGTCGACCACCTCGGCGACCGTGCCGATCGCCCCGGTCAGCCCGAGCCGGGCCGCGATCACCCGGCCGATCTCCACCGGGGCGGCACTGACCAGCCACACCCGCTCACCGGCGTCGAGGTGCCGCTGGGCCAGCCGGCGGGTGCCGGCCCAGATCCGCGGGGCCATCAGCTCGTCGAAGATCTCCTCGGCGAGCCGTTCCACGTCGTCGACCCGCCAGCCTTGGACGAAGGCGAGCGCCGCCTCCTTCGCCTGGGACATGTCCCCGGCGTGCTCGGTGGCGAGCAGCCGGAACTTCGCCTGCTGCCAGGCGAACCGGGCCAGGTCACCGGTGGTGAAGTACTTCCGGGCGGCCAGCCCCCGGGCGAACCAGTAGATCGACGCGCCCTGCATCATCGTGTTGTCCACGTCGAAGAAGGCGGCGGCGGTGGGGTCGGGCGTCTGGGTGGCCGGGGGCGCCCCCAGGGTCTCCGACCAGCCGGCGGTGTGGCCGTGGACGTCGGTGCTGATCGTCACCTTCCGGGCCCGGGCCATGGCGACCTCCTCCCGTCGGCGAGCGCGAACGTGTTCCCCGGCGAGCCTATCCGGCGCGCTGTGACGGCCGGGTGTCCGCGTGGCGAAGTGTGGCGCGAGCGGCTCCGGCCACCACGCGGGAGCGCGGACGGCTCGGCGCGGTGGCGCGAGACGGCTCGGCGCGGTGGCGCGAAACGGCTCCGCGGAGGAGCGAACGGCTCGGTGCGGTGGCGCGAACGGTTGCCGCCGCCGCGCCGGCCCGGCGGCCGGCGGTCAGCGGTCGCCGGGGCAGCTGACCGGGGCGGGGCCCAGCGCGTCGCTGGCGGCTGGTGCCGGTAGCCCGCAGGCGATCGCCGCGCGGAGCCCATCAGCGCGCCGGCCCACCACGTCGAGCAGGGCGAGCGACCGGCGGGTGCGGTCCTGGTAGGTGTGATCCACCCGGTCGAGCAGACCACTGACCGCGTGCCGCTGACCGGTCAGGAACGCGTCGATCGCGTCCAGCGGGGCCGGGTCGGAGCGTTGCGCGGCCACCGTGGTCAGCAGGCGGATGCCCTGCCGGGTGTCGGCGTCCATGTCGTCCAGGACGGTGCTGAAGCCGAACCGGTCACCGTGGACGGTGGCTGCCTCGTCGAGCCGGGTCCGGGCGAAGTCGAGGAAGAGCTGTCCGCGGCTGATGTCCGAGCTGGTCAGGGCGAGCTGAGCGCGCTCGGTCGAGCGCTTCATGCCGTAGAGGGCGTCGCCGGGCAGCGCGTTCTCGCTGGCGAAGGAGATGCCGGAGAGGGCGACCGCCCCGGCGGCCACGCCGACCAGGATGGCCCCGCGGGCGCGGATCCGCCGGCCGGTCGCCGCCGGCAGCAGGGAGCCGCGGGCGCCGGTGCTCGCCGGGGCGGTACCGGCCTGCGCCGGGGTGCCCACGCCCTCCCGCTCGGCGGTGGCGACCAGCATCGCGCGCAGCCCGGCGCGGAAGTCCGGGTCGACCTCCACAGCCGGCCGGTCGGTGGCGAGCCGCTGGCCCACCGCGACGAGTGGGGCGAGTTCGTCGTCGGCCCGGGAACGGACGTGGTGCCGCCGGCCGCCGTTGGCCTCGTCGAGGAGTTGCGCGAAACGCTCGGCCCGCCGACGGGAGAAGAGGTTGCTGTCCACCGCAGGCACCCCCTCTCACTGGTCACGGCCGGACGGCCGTCGTCGTCACCAGCGACCGGTGGCAGCGAACGCCGACGGCTGGCCCAGACGGCCGACCGTGCGCACCGGACCGGGTGGGCCGGGGGACGCCGGACAACCACTGGTCGCACCCGGAGAAACGGACCGCGCCGGTCAGCGGTTACGGGGCGGCCGGTGGCGAAATCACAAAGCGTGATCGTCGTCACGGGCAGCGGAGCCCGCAGCGCGGTGTCCCGCCGGGGCGGGGAAGCGGTGTGGATCAGGGCTGGAAGCCGTCGGGCAGCAGCCGGGCCAGGGCCCGCACCGCCCGGTACTGCAACGCCTTGATGGCGCCCTCGTTCTTGCCCATGGCACGGGCGGTCTCGGCCACCGAGAAGCCCTGGAGGAAGCGGAGCACGATGCACTCCTGCTGCTCCGGGTTGAGCTGCTTCACCGCGGTGAGCAGCGCGACGTTGGTGATGTGCTCGACGACCGCGGCCTCCGGGCTGCCCTCCGGCCCCCGGTCCTCCCGGTCGGCGTCGAGCACGTCCCCGGTGGTGACCTCCAGCCGGTAGCGGCCGGACTTGAAGTGGTCGGCGACCAGGTTGCGGGCGATGGTGACCAGCCAGGCGCCGAGGTCGCGCCCCTGCCAGGTGAAGCTGCCGATCCGCTTGAGCGCGCGGAGGAACGTGTCCGAGGTGAGGTCCTCGGCGAGCTGGCGGTTGCCGACCCGGAAGTAGACGAAGCGGAAGACCGTGTCGACGTACCGGTCGTAGATCAGGCCGAACGCCTCGGACTCGCCGGCCTGCGCCCGCTCGACCAGGGCCCAGACCTCGGTGGCCGGGTCGGACGGGTCGGGGCGGCTCGGGTAGCCGGTGGCCGGGGCCGCGGTGGCGGGCACCGCGGGCAGCACCGCGGTGTCGGCGGCCGGCACCGCCGGCAGGATGGCGGTCTCCCCGGCCGACGGGTCGGCGGTGGTTGGGCCGTCGCCCGGGCGCCGGCCCTGCGCCGGCATGGTCGGCCGGGACGGGGCGCCGAGCCGGCCGGCGGCCGGCTTCGCGTTGCCGCCGGGGACCGCCGGGCGCGGCGGCGCCTCGTTGTGGTGGGAGCGGTTGCGGACCCGCCGGGCCCCCTCGCCCCGCACCGCGAGGCCCCATCCGTCGGGCGCGGTGCGCGGGGCCTGCGACAGCTCCAGCTCGGCGCGCCGAGCGCCGCGCGGCGACCGGGCGCCGTCGGGCTCCAGCCGCTCGTTCACGGGGATCCGCTGGGTCGGGCCGGTCACCCCGGTCGGCCGTTCCGCGTAGCCGAAGGTGGTCACCGCGCCTCCCCGATCCAGACGGGGCACGGCCGCACCGGCCGCCGCGGCGTCGCGGCGGGACCGGGTACGCCCCGGCCGGGCAGGGTCGTCCCGGGACGTGCCGACGGGCGGCAGATCCCCTTGAGGTGCTGGTCCAATGCGCTCACAGGCACGGGGGCCTCCTCGGGCTGAGGGGTGTCGACTCACGGCAAATCGGGTGAGCCGACCCGAGTGATGATAGGGCCAACGTCACCCACGCGTGGCAAGTCCGTTACACAGGGCGGAAGTATTTCCGCTCGTGTCGCACCGATGGCGGACCCGTTGTCCGTCGTGTGCGGTTGACTTTCGCATCGGAACCTGGTTCTGAGTGGAAAGTCCTGGTCGGAGCGGTTTTCGTATCGCCCTCGGCGTGTCGCGGCGGCTGTCCGGAGGGGACGGCCCCGCGTGCCCGGACAGCGGGCCGGACGGGCCACCGCGCGGTCCCGTCCGCAGGACCGGGGTGGGCGGGCCGGCGCGGCCGGCGTTCGGGGCGTGGCCGGGTGGACGTGGCTGTGCCAGACTCAGCCACCGTGCAGGACGCAGTCGACAGTTCCGCGCCGAACCTCGCCGACCGGCTCCGCCGGGCGGCCGTCGCTCACGGTGACCGCCCCGCGTTGCACTGGCGCGACCGGACCCTGACCTGGTCTCAACTGGACGCGGCGGTCACCGCCACCGCCCGGGCACTGGCCGGAGCGGCGCGGCCGGCGGTCGGCGACGAGCACCCGCCCCGGGTCGCGATCGCCTTCGGCAACACCCCGGACTTCGTGGTCGCCTACCTCGCCGCGCTCCGGGCCGGCCTGGTGGCGGTGCCGGTCAACCCGGGCTTCACCGCCCGGGAACTGCGGCACGTGCTCGCCGACTCCGGGGCCGCCGTGCTGGTCTGCGCGGCCGAGGTCCGCGACCGGGTGAACCGGGCCGACCTGCCCGCGCTGGCCGCCGTGTACACCGCCCCGCCGGTCACCGGCGGTGACGGCCCGGTCGACCTCCCCACCCGGGGCGGGGACGACCTCGCCGTCCTGCTCTACACCTCCGGCACCGAGGGCCGGCCCAAGGGTGCCATGCTGTCGCACCGCGCCCTGGCCGCCAACCACGGGCAGGTCGGCCGGATCGACCCGCCGGTGGTCGGCCCCGACGACACCGTGCTGCTCGCCCTGCCGCTGTTCCACGCGTACGGCCTGAACTCCGGGCTCGGGGCTGTGCTGCACCACGGGGCGACCGGGGTGCTGGTCGACGAGCTGGGCCCGGACGGGGCGCTCGCCGACCTCGCCCGGCACCGGGTCAGCGTGCTGGTCGGCGTACCGTCGATGTTCCTGACCTGGGCCGAGGCGGGCGCGGCGGGGGCGGCGGCGCTGGCCTCGGTGCGGGTGGCGGTGTGCGGGGCGGCCCCGCTGCCGCCGGCGGTCGCGGCGCGCTTCACCGAGACCACCGGGCACCGGGTGCACGTCGGGTACGGCCTCACCGAGACCGCCCCGGTGCTCACCTCCACGCTGGTCGGCGGCCAGCCCAAGGCCGGGTCCATCGGCCGCCCGCTGCCCGGCGTGGGGCTGCGCCTGGTCGGGCCGGACGGCGTGGACCTTTGGCGGGACGGCGTGCCCGCCGTCGAGGAGGACGCCGACGAGCTGGACCTCGCCGACGGCGCGGAGGGCACCGACCCGGGGCAGATCGTGGTCCGGGGCGACAACCTGTTCGCCGGCTACTGGCCGGACGGGCGGGGCGGGCCGGACGCGGACGGCTGGTGGGCCACCGGCGACGTGGCGTACGCCGACGCCGACGGGGACCTGTTCCTGGTCGACCGGCTCGGCGAGTTGATCCTGGTCAACGGCTTCAACGTCTACCCGCACGAGGTGGAGTCGGTGCTCCAGGCGCATCCCGGGGTGGCCGAGTCGGCCGTCCTCGGGGTGCCGCACCCGCGGACCGGCGAGACTGTCCAGGCGTACGTGGTGCGGGCGGCCGGCTCGACGGCGACGGCGGAGGAGTTGCTCGGCCACTGCGCGCGTAACCTGGCCCGGTTCAAGTGCCCGACCGCCGTCGAGTTCGTCGACAGCCTGCCTTACTCGGCGATCGGCAAGGTACGCAAGACCGAGCTCCGCCCGGCGGCGCCCCCGGTGCCGTCACCGGCCCCGCCGACCGAGATCCGCACGGAGGTACCCGATGTCCAGCCGTGACGCCCGGCTCACCCTGATCACCCGGCCCGGCTGCCACCTCTGCGAGGACGCGAAAGCGGCGCTCGACCGGGTGGTGGCCGTCACCGGCGACCGCTGGATCGAGCGGGACGTCACCGACGAGATCGAGCTGGAACGCGAGTACGGCGACCGGCTGCCGGTGGTGCTGCTCGACGGCAGGGAGCACGGCTACTGGCGGGTCGAGGAGGATCGCCTGCTGCGGGACCTGACCACCCCGCAGCTCTGACCGGCCGCTTATCGTGCAGCGATGACCTCGACACGCGGCCACCTGGTGTGGGACTGGAACGGCACCCTCCTCGACGACCTCGACCTGGTGGTCCAGGCCACCAACATCGCCTTCGCCAGCGCCGGCGGTCCGGCGGTCACCGCCGACGAGCACCGGGTGCGGTTCCGCCGGCCGATCGCCGACTACTACGCCGAGATGCTGGGGCAGGCGATCGACGACGACGCGTTCGGCCGGCTCGACCGGATCTTCCACGACGCGTACCGGGCCGGGCTGACCAGCTGCGCGCTGGCCGCCGACGCCACCACCGCGATCGCCGCCTGGCCGGGCAGCCAGTCCCTGCTGTCCATGTGGTTCCACGACGAGCTGGTCCCGACGGTGCACACGTACGGGCTGACCCCGCACTTCACCCGGGTGGACGGGCTGCGGTCCGCGGTAGGCGGGGGCCGCAAGGCCGAGTGGCTGGAGAAGCACCTGGCCGAGCTCGGGCTCGCCGGCCGCGAGGTGGTGCTGATCGGCGACTCGCTGGACGACGCCGACGCGGCGCTCTCGGTGGGCGCCCGCTGCGTCCTCTACACCGGCGGCCTCTCCGATCCCGCCCGCCTCCGCGCCTCCGGCCACCCCGTCGCCGACACCCTCACCCAGGCGGTAACCCTCGCCCGCACCCTCCCCTAACCCCACCCTGCCCCCTCTCCCCGCCCCCCGGCGGCTGACCCTGTTGATCATGAGGTTGGCGGCGCGACACGCCGGCGCGGCCGCCGCTAACCTCATGATCAACGCATCGGGCGGAGGTCCGGGCAGGGGAGGGGAGGGGGGTTAGGCGCGGAGGTGGGTTAGGACGGCTAGGACGCGGCGGTGGTGGTTCGTGGCGTCCTGGGGGAGGTCGAGCTTGGTGAAGATGTTGCGGACGTGCTTCTCCACCGCGCCGTCGCTCACCACCAGCGTCCGGGCGATCGCGGTGTTGGAGCGGCCCTCGGCCATCAAGGCGAGCACCTCCCGCTCGCGCGGCGTCAGCGCGGCCAGCGGGTCGTCGCGCCGCCGCCGGACCAGCAGTTGGCTGATCACCTCGGGGTCGAGCACCGTGCCGCCGGCGGCCACCCGGCCCAGCGCCTCCAGGAACTCGTCGATCGCGGCCACCCGGTCCTTGAGCAGGTAGCCGATCCCGCCACCACCGGCGCCGCCGGTCGTGGCGAGCAGGTCGTCGGCGTACGACACCTCGACGTACTGGGAGAGCACCAGGACCGGCGTACGGGGCACCCGGCGGCGCGCCTCCACGGCCGCCCGGAGCCCCTCGTCGGTGTGCGAGGGCGGCATCCGCACGTCCACCACCGAGATGTCCGGTTGGTGCGTCACCACCGCCTCGACCAGGGCGTCGCCGTCGCCGACGGCCGCCATCACCTCGTGTCCCGACTCGGTCAGCAGCCGGACCAGCCCCTCCCGGAGCAGTACGGCGTCGTCCGCGATCACCACCCGCATGGGTCCGCTGTCTATCACGTCCTCGGTCACCGGTCCGCCCTCCGGGTCCCCGTCAGCGGGGCAGTTCGGCATGGACGAGGGTGGGACCGCCGGCCGGGCTGGACACGTCGAGCACGCCGCCGGCCGCCCGTACCCGGTCGGCGATGCCGCTCAGGCCGTGCCCCTTGGCCAGGTGGGCGCCGCCGACCCCGTCGTCCGCCACGCCGATTTCCAGCCGGCCGACCCGGCTGGCCACCTCCACCCGGCAGGCCGTGGCCCGGCTGTGCTTGGCGACGTTGGTGAGCGCCTCGGCCACCACGAAGTACGCGGTGCTCTCCACCGCCGGGTCGAGCCGGCCGCCGGGCGTACCCAGGTCGTCGTCGACCAGCAGCTCGGTGGGGACCAGGGCGCGTGCGGCGAGGGCGGCCAGGGCGCTCGGCAGGCCCCGGTCGACCAGGATCGGCGGGGCGATCCCCCGGGAGAGGGCGCGCAGCTCGTCGAGGGTCTCCCGGGTCTGGGTGACCGCCTCGTCCAGGGTCCGGCGGGCGGCCTCCGGGTCGACGGCGAGCTGCTGGCGGGCCCGGCTGAGGTCCAGGGCGAGGCGGACCAGCCGCTGCTGCGGGCCGTCGTGGATGTCCCGTTCCAGCCGGCGCAGCGCGGACGCCTCGGCGGAGGCGGCGGCCCGCTTCTGCTCCTCCAGCGTGGTGATCCGGTGTCGCATCTCGGCCACGCCGGTGAGCAGGGAGCGGGCCAGGCCGGCCTGGAGCCGGGCGCAGCCCCGGGCCACCAGCGGCAGGGTGAGCAGGCAGAACAGCCCGAACGAGGTGTTCAACGCGATCCGCGGGACGGGCCCGACGCCCATTCCGAGCAGTTCGCTGAGGTCCTGCTGGCCCGGGCCGTGCGGGATCGCCCAGTCGTACGTGAAGTAGAGCGTGCCGCCGACGGCCACCGCCCACCAGACCAGCACGATCACGAAGGTGGGCAGCGTCACCAGCAGCTTGACGAAGGCGTGCAGCAGGTCGAGCCAGGACTGGGCGTCGCGCATCGGCACCAGGAGCCGCCGCCAGTAGCCCGCCCCGGGCACGGGAGTCAGGTAGACGGGGCGGACCCGGGGTTGGCGGAGCACGGCGGGCAGCCGGAGCCGCTCGAGATCGGCCAGCGCGCGGGCCGCGTACAGGGTGCCGGCGAGCACGGGCAGGCCGAGGGTGGTGACCAGCAACCCGGCGGTGAGGGAGATTCCCACCACGGCCAGCACGAAGCCGACCAGCGCCAGCGGCAGGCCGGCCAGCACGTAGCCGGAGTCGCGCAGGAGCCGCCGGCCGAGGCCGGGGGCGGGTGTGGTGGGAGTGGGCGCGGTGGCCAGCGGTACTGCGGTCATGCCCCGAGGCTATGGGCCGGCGCCCGCAGGACCCATCCCGTGCACCGGCCTCTCCGGGGTGAGGTTCTCCCTACCCCGGGTGGGGAAAACGCCCCGTTGTCCGTGACACAGCGCGACCAGGCGCGTGCGATTGGTCAGAGAAGTCGGGATTGAGCAATAATCGCCGAGCGGCGCCTACCGAGCGCGGTCAATCGATCTTGTGAAATGGAGGGGCAGGTGGAGGCACGTCGCGGGCCAGCAAGATCGCGATTTGTGCACCCCTTCACAAGCGCCTACTCTGTAGTTCCGACGCGCCCTGCTAGCACAGCCGGCACCATCGGTCGCCAGCGGGAGTCCCGAAACGACCGGCCGCCGACGCTGGTCGAGGATCGCACCGCACGGAGTCTCATGAGTCAGCACCGTCACCCTGGCGCGCCCGGTCGCGCTGGTGCCGTACCGGCGCTCCCGGACCTGCCCGAGGCGACCGTCGCTCGGCTCCCGGAGTACCTCCGTGCCCTGCACAATCTCGCCGAAACCGGCCACGAGACGGTGTCCAGCGAAGGGCTGGCCAACGCCGCCGGGGTGAATTCGGCGAAGCTGCGCAAGGACCTCTCCCACCTCGGCTCGTACGGCACCCGCGGGGTCGGCTACGACGTCGGGCTGCTGATCGACCAGATCGAGTTCGTGCTCGGGCTCACCCAGCGCCGGGCGGTCGCCCTGGTCGGCGTGGGTAATCTCGGTCACGCCCTGGCCGGCTACGACGGCTTCGCGAGCCGCGGCTTCCGGATCGCCGCGCTCTTCGACGCGGACCCGTCCCGGGTCGGCGAGGAGATCAGCGGCCTGACCGTCCGGCACGTCGACGAGCTGCCCCGGGTCGCGGCCGAGGAGTCGATCTCGATCGGCGTGATCGCCACCCCGGCGTCCGCCGCGCAGGCGGTGGCCGACCAACTCGTCGCTGTCGGCGTGACGAGCATCCTCAACTTCGCGCCGTGCGTACTCTCAGTTCCGGAGGGGGTCGACGTGCGCAAGGTCGACCTCGCGATCGAGCTGCAGATCCTGTCCTTCCACGAGCACCGCAAGGCGTCGCTGACCGCGCTCCCCGCCTCCGGCGGGTCCGCCCTCACCGCCCTGCCCGGCGGGCTCGGGGCCACCGACACCCAGGAGGCGATCGGCACGTGAAACTGCTCGTCGTCGGCGCGTCCTACCGCACCGCCCCGGTTGCCACGCTGGAGCAGCTGGCGGTCCCGCCCGCCGATCTCACCCGCACCCTGGACCGCCTGGTCGCCCAGCCGTACGTCGCCGAGGCCGTGCTCGTCTCCACCTGCAACCGGGTGGAGGTGTACGCGGCCGTCTCCGGCTTCCACGGCGGCCTCGGCGACATCTGTGCGGTCCTGGCCGAGCAGGCCGGCTGCCCGCCGGCGGCGCTCGCCAACCACCTCTACGTGCACTACGACGCCGCCGCCGTCGACCACGTCTTCCGGGTCGCCGCCGGGCTGGACTCGATGGTGGTCGGCGAGGCGCAGATCCTCGGCCAGCTCCGGGACGCCTACCACTCGGCCAGCGGCACCGACTCGGCCGGCCGGCTGCTGCACGAGCTGATGCAGCAGGCGCTGCGGGTGGGCAAGCGCGCGCACGCCGAGACCAACATCGACCGGGCCGGTCAGAGCGTCGTCACCGCCGCCCTGGACCTGGCCGCCGACCTGCTCGACGGCGACCTGGCCGGCCGGCCCGCCATGGTGGTCGGCGCGGGTGCGATGGGCTCGCTCGGCGTGGCCACTCTGTCCCGGCTGGGCGCCGGGCCGCTGACCGTGACCAACCGGGGCGCCGACCGGGCCGTCCGGCTGGCCGAATCGTACGGTGCGAACGCCGTGCCGATGGCCGAGCTGGTCGACGCGCTTTCCACAGTGGACATCGTAGTGGCCGCCACCGCGGCGACTGAACCGGTCCTCACCCGCGACGTGGTGGCCCGGGCGACGGCCCGGCGGGACGCCGGCCGGTGCCCGCTGGTCCTGCTCGACCTGGCCGTCCCGCGCGACGTCGAGGAGGGCGTCGCCGCGCTGCCCGGCGTCGAGGTGATCGACATCGACCGGATGGCGGCCATCCTCGCCGACGGTCCCGCCGCCGCCGACGCCGCCGAGGTGACCCGGATCGTCGGCGGCGAGGTCGAGGCGTTCCTCAGCTGGCTGCGCGGCGCGGACGTGGCGCCCACCGTGGCCGCGCTGCGCGGGCGCGCCGACGACGTGGTCACCGCCGAGCTGCGCCGGCTCGCCCAGCGCCGTCCCGACTTCACCGACGACCAGCGTGCCGAGGTCGCCCGCACCGTGCACCGGGTGGTGCAGCGGCTGCTGCACCAGCCGACCGTACGGGTGCGCCAGCTCGCCGCCGAGCCGGGCGGTGACCAGTACGCCGCCCTGCTGCGCGAGCTGTTCGACCTGGAGGTGCCGCAGACCTCCCCGGTCGACACCGTGCCCGACGTGGTGGCGACCGACACCGACGGCCGCTCGTCGTTCGACGCCCTGGACTTCCCGCCCACCGGAGGTGCGCGATGACCGCTCCCCTGCGCCTCGGCACCCGGGGCAGCGCCCTGGCGATGGCCCAGTCGGGCCATGTCGCCGCGGCCCTCACCGCGGCCACCGGCCGCGAGGTCGAGTTGGTCGAGGTGGTGACCGCCGGCGACCGCTCCGCCGCGCCGGTGCACCGGCTCGGCGTCGGGGTCTTCGTCTCCGCGCTGCGGGACGCGTTGACCGCCGGCGTCATCGACTTCGCCGTCCACTCGTACAAGGACCTGCCCACGGCGGAGGCCCCCGGCCTGCACATCGCGGCGGTGCCGCCCCGGCAGGACCCGCGCGACGCGCTGGTCGCCCGGGACGGCCGTACGCTCGCTGAGCTGCCGCCCGGCGCGCGGGTCGGCACCGGCGCGCTGCGCCGCATCGCCCAGCTGCACGCGCTGGGGATGCAACTCGAGGTCACCCCGATCCGGGGCAACGTGGACACCCGGCTCGGCCGGGTGCTCGGCCCGGACGCCGACCTGGACGCCATCGTCCTGGCCCGGGCCGGGCTCGCCCGGCTGGACCGGACCGACGTCATCACCGAGACGCTCGACCCGATGCTGATGCTGCCCGCGCCCGCCCAGGGCGCGCTGGCGGTGGAGTGCCGGGTCGACGACCAGGACCTGATCGAGCTGCTCGCACTGCTCGATCACGCACCGTCCCGCGCCGCGGTCGTCGCGGAGCGGGCACTGCTGGCCACCCTGGAGGCCGGGTGCAGCGCGCCCGTCGCCGCCTACGGCGTCCTCGCCGAAGGCGAGCCAACCGGCTCAACCGCCGAGGGCGATGTCGTCCAGGAGATCTACCTGCGCGGGGCGGTGATCAGCCCGGACGGTTCCCGTGACATCCGGCTGTCCCGCACCGGAACGCCCGCCGACGCGGCGGAGATCGGCAAGGCACTCGCCGCCGAACTCCTCGAACTCGGCGCCGACACGATCCTCGGCCAAGAAGGACACGCCGGTCCGGGGACCCAGCAAATTGGGAGCACAGAATGACCCGCACCCGTAAGCCCGCAGGCCGTATCGCGTTCGTCGGGGCCGGACCCGGCGACCCGGGCCTGCTGACCCGCCGGGCGCACGACGCCCTGGTCGACGCCGATCAGGTGGTGTACGACCGGGGAATCCCCGAGTCGCTGCTCGAGCACGTCCGCGCCCAGGCCAAGTCCGACGCCCAGTTCAGCCCGGCCGAGGGCGTACCGGGGGATGTGGCGAAGGTGCTGATCTCCGCGGCCCGCTCCGGGCAGAACGCGGTGCACCTGGTCGCCGGCGACCCGTTCGGTCACGACTCGGTGGTCAAGGAGGTGCAGGCGGTGGCGCGTACCGCTGCGCACTTCGAGGTGGTCCCGGGCGTCGGCCAGGCCGAGGGGGTGGCCACCTACGCGGGTGTGCCGCTGCCGGGGGTGCGGACCGTGGCGGACGTCGAGGACGTCACCGCGCTGGACTTCGACGCGCTGGCCGCGGCCGTCAGCCGGGGCTCGCTGGCCCTGGCCGTGGACGCCGGTGACCTGGCCGCCATCCGCGACGGCCTGCTGGCCGCCGGGGTGGCCGGCACCACCGCCGTCGGGGTGACCGGCGACGGCACCGGCGAGACGCAGTACACCACCACGTCGACCGTGGACTCGTTCGTCGCCGCGGCGCTCGGTTTCACCGGGCGGGTTGTGCTCACCGTCGGGGAGAGCGTCAGCCAGCGGGACAAGCTGAGCTGGTGGGAGAACCGGCCGCTGTACGGCTGGAAGGTGCTCGTCCCCCGGACCAAGGAGCAGGCCGGCGTGATGAGCGCGCGGCTGCGCGCGTACGGGGCGATCCCGTGCGAGGTGCCGACCATCGCGGTCGAGCCGCCGCGTACCCCCGCGCAGATGGAGCGGGCGGTCAAGGGCCTGGTCGACGGCCGGTACGCCTGGGTGATCTTCACCTCGGTGAACGCGGTCCGGGCGGTCTGGGAGAAGTTCGCCGAGCACGGCCTGGACGCCCGGCACTTCGGCGGCGTCAAGATCGCCTGCATCGGCGAGGCCACCGCGGACGCGGTACGGGCGTTCGGCATCCAGCCGGAGCTGGTGCCCTCGGGCGAGCAGTCCTCGGAGGGCCTGCTGGCCGAGTTCTCGCCGCACGACGAGATCCTCGACCCGGTCGGACGGGTGCTGCTGCCGCGCGCCGACATCGCCACCGAGACCCTCGCCGCCGGGCTCACCGAGCGCGGCTGGGAGGTCGACGACGTGACCGCGTACCGGACCGTCCGGGCGGCACCGCCGCCGGCCGAGATCCGCGACGCGATCAAGTCGGGCGGGTTCGACGCGGTCCTCTTCACCTCGTCCTCCACCGTCCGGAACCTGGTCGGCATCGCCGGGAAGCCGCACGCGCGTACCGTGGTTGCTGTCATCGGGCCCAAGACGGCGGAGACCGCCACGGAGTTCGGCCTGCGGGTGGACGTGCAGCCTGCGCACGCCTCGGTGCCCGATCTGGTGGAGGCGCTCGCCGCCTACGCCGTCGAGCTGCGCGAGAAGCTCGCCGCCATGCCGGCCAAGCAGCGCCGGGGCTCGAAGGTGCAGGGGCCGACCGCCCTGAGGTTCCGCTGACAGGAGGCTCCCGTGCCGTACCCCGAGATCCGGCCCCGCCGGCTGCGCCGTAACGCAGCCGTGCGGCGGCTGGTCTCCGAGACCCGCCTCGACCCGGCCGAGCTGGTGCTGCCGATGTTCGTCCGGGAGGGGCTGACCGAGCCACGAGCGGTCGCGTCCCTCCCGGGGGTGCTCCAGCACTCCCGGGACTCGCTGCGCAAGGCCGCCGTCGAGGCGGTCCAGGCCGGTGTGGGCGGGCTGATGCTCTTCGGGGTGCCCACCGGGCGGGACGCCACCGGCTCAGGCGGCCTCGACCCGGACGGCATCCTCAACGTCGCCATCCGGGACGTCGTCGCCGAGGTCGGCGACGCCACCGTGGTGATGAGCGACCTCTGCCTGGACGAGTTCACCTCGCACGGGCACTGCGGCCTGCTCGCTCCGGACGGCACTGTGGACAACGACGCCACGCTGGAGGCGTACGCCCGGATGGCGGTCGCGCAGGCCGACGCCGGGATCCACATGGTCGGTCCGTCCGGGATGATGGACGGCCAGGTCGGCGTGGTCCGCCGGGCCCTGGACGCCGCCGGCCACCAGGACGTGGCGGTGCTCGCGTACGCGGTCAAGTACGCCTCCGCGTTCTTCGGCCCGTTCCGGGACGCCGTCGAGTCGGCGCTGGAGGGCGACCGGCGCGCCTACCAGCAGGACCCCGCGAACCTGCGGGAGTCCCTGCGCGAGGTCGAGCTGGACGTGGCCGAGGGCGCCGATCTGGTGATGGTCAAGCCGGCCCTGCCGTACCTCGACGTGGTGTCGGCGGTCCGGGCCGCGGTGGACGTCCCGGTCGCCGCCTACCAGGTCTCCGGCGAGTACGCGATGGTCGAAGCGGCCGCCGCGAACGGCTGGGTCGACCGGGAGCGGGTGATGCTGGAGACGCTCACCTCGATCCGTCGGGCCGGCGCGCAGATCATCCTCACCTACTGGGCCGTCGAGGCGGCCAAGCTGCTCCGCGAGCGCTACTGAACGGCGACGGGGTTCGTTCCCAGGCTGTTATGAGGCGGTACGGCCGGGCGCCCGGGCGCGGTGCCTGCGCCGCCGCTCTGGGCGGTGCCTGCGCCGCCACTCTGGGCGGCGTCGCCAGTGCCCCGAGGCGGCATCTCCGGGGCCAGCGCGTCTGTGGCACGAGCACGCTCGGCTCGACGAATCGGCCTGGAGAGTGGACGGGTGCTGCGGCTCAGCGGCTCGTCACCCTCAGTACTGGCCTCCGTGCTCCCTGACCCCCCATTCACTCACTTTGCTCTGCAGCCATCCACGCAGCAAGCAACGCACCGTGTCCGATGCGTATGTGGCTGCAGAGCAAAGGGGGGATGGGGGTGGGTCGGGGCGGGTGCGCCGGCGGGGTCATTTGTCCAATTTGGAGTTTCTGCGGGCATTGGCTGAGGTGGTTCAGGCCTCTGGCGGCCTTGGTGGTGTCACCCAGCGTCATGTTCACGCGGAGTGACGACTAGCCGGCCCATCGGCCCGTCGGCCCGTCGGCCCGTCGGGCCGGCTCGGCCGGCGCACCAGCACGGGCCACCGACGCGGTCGCGGGGTTGTCCACAGGCACCTTGGTTGTCCACAGCCGTGCGGGTCGGGGTTGTCGCGGTGCCGCCCACGGCGAGAGCGTGGCGGCGTGACCGAGCCCGACACTCCCGAACAACCCGGCCGGACCGAGGAGACTGGGGAACCGCCCACGATGCTCACCGAGCCCTTCGACGCCCCATGGCCCGCGGCCGGGATCGTCCGGGCGGTCCGCCGCCGGGCCGACGCCAGCCAGCGGGAGCTGGCCCGATTCGCCGGGGTGCATCCGACAACCATCGGCCGGATCGAGGCGGGCTCGCTGACGCCGAGCATCGCCATGCTGCGCCGGATCATCAGCGTGGCGGGGTTCCGCCTCGCCGTGGTCGACGACTCGGGCCGGGTGCTCAAGCCCATGCGCGACCGCGCCGACCTGCGGGACGGGGCGGAGCGAAGGTACCCGTCCCACCTCGACGTCGTCACCGATCCGGAGCCGGGGGAATGGTGGGCCGACCGGTACGGCCTCGCCCGGCCACCGGAGACCTTCTATCGCGACCGGGCGGTCCGGGACGCCCTGCGCCGGCGCAGCCAGTGGGAGGTGCGGGTGGCCAAGTACCGGGGCGTACCGCCCCCGCCCCGGCCGCGACGGCGCACCCACGAGATCGGCCCGCCGTCCGGCTGGCGAGCCGGACGGCGGGCCGCTACGCGGAACGGACCGTCAGTCGTCGTTCAGGATGGTGCCGACGGCGACCGGGTCGGCGAGCCGTAGCCCCGGCACGCCCGCCACGTACAGGGTGAGCTGCTCGTCCGCCTCGCGCTTCTTGTCACCGCGGACGGTCACCGGGAAGGCGAGCGAGGTCTGGCCGGCGGCCAGCGTCCGGCAGCCCACGTACGGGTCGTAGTCCGACCCGGCCTGCGCGGTGGTGCCGTAGGTGGCGGCGCAGATCAGGACCGGCTCGGACAGCGGCCGGGACACGGTCACCGTGAACGCCAGGGTGCTGTTGCCCTTGTTGCCCTCGACCACCGAGGCGTCGGCCACGCTCAGCGACGCCCGGGAGCGGAACCGGGCCACCTGCGGGTCGTGGTCGCTGGCGCCCCGGTCACCGAGGCCCTCGGCGTCGGTCGGGTAGTCGGCGTTGATGTGCGCCGCGCGGATCTGCACCAGGTCGCCGTGGAGCTTGCCGTTGGCGAACAGGTTGTCCAGTGTCTGCGCCTGCCCATTGAAGGTGTACGAGTAGGCCGCCGCCGGCACGTCCGCCGCCAGGTCGTCCCAGAGGTTGTGCATCCCGGCCTGGTAGAGCGGGGCGAGCTGGTCCGAAGGGGTCGGGTTCGCCCCGGTCGCGATCGGGTCGTCCGGCCGCGGGAAGACGTTCAGGTCACCGCCGTAGATGACCCGGGCGTCCGGGTCGCTCGCCTCGATGGCCCGCACCAGCGCGGCCCCGTACGCGGCCTGCTCCCGCCGCTGCCCGACCCGGGTGTCCGGCCCGGACGAGTAGTGGTTGCTGATCGCGTAGAGCGGGTAGTGCTCGGCCGAGCCCGGCGCCGCCGCCACGGTGAACTTGGCCAGCTGCGCCGCCCGGGTGTAGACGTTGGCGCCGTCCACGCCGGTGGAACGGTCCACGTCGGCCGGCAGCACCGCGTTGAACGCCTTCGGGTTCTGCACGTCCGCGTTGGACGGCAGCCCCGCCGAGCGGTACTGCACGGTCGGGGCGGTGCCCAGCAGCGGGTCGGTCGCGGACGCCGGGGCCAGGGTCAGCCGGTCCGTGCGGTAGAGGAACGCCGAGGTGATGCCCCGGGCGTCCGAGCCGGTCCGGTCGTACGCCGCCGCGTAGGCGGGGCCACCGTTGGCCGTGATGGCCAGCGCCAGCTCCTGGACGGTGTCCGGCGCGCCGTCGGCGTTGTTCGTGTCGCCGCAGACCAGCTTGCCGTCGGCCACCGCGCAGATGTCCTGGTCCTCCGCCTCCTGCACCATGATCAGATCCGGGCTGTGCAGCGCGTTGACGATCTGCCGGGCCTCCACGTTCAGCCGGGCGGCGTACTCCGCCTCGCTGGCCGGCACGTAGTCGAACGGCGGGCTGACCCCGGTGCAGCCCGCGTTGCCGGCGAAGTCGCAGCCGTCGAACGGGTCATCCCGGTAGTCGTACAGGTTCTCCAGGTTGTAGGTGGCGACCGCGACCTCGGCGTGCCGGTCCGCCGGCTGCGGCGGGTTGTTCTTCGCCGGATCCGCCCCACCGGTCAGCGTCAGCTGCTCCGGCTGCACGCTGTACTTGCTGAACGCGTACGAGATGGCCCCGTAGGCGTCCTCGGTGAGCGTGTCGTACGTGCGGGCCTCGGGCAGCAGCGCGGTCGAGTCCCCGGCGGTCGCCTTCACGCCGCCGGCGCCCAGCAGGATGCGCTGGTTGTTGCCATTGTCGAAGAGCGTGCCCGGGATGTCGTCCAGCGGGTGCGCGTCCCGGAACACCCGGCGGGCGTACGGATCGGTCCGCTGCATGATCGGGTCCTCGCGGTCCACCACGTAGATCTCCGAGTCCGCGGTGGAGGCGAAGATGTGCCGTGGCGCGGACACGCCGCTGCCGGAGCGGACCCGCATCCGGGTGCCCTCGTGCCGTTCCCAGTACCGGGCGGCGGCGGCCGCGTCGGCCGGCGGCAGGGCGTCATCGACCTGCACGACGCTGTCCACGTCCAGCCCGGAGTCGAGCTTGCGGACCAGCGAGGCGCTGGAGAGCTGGGTCTGGTTGAAGAACTCCGAGACCCGGGCGCGCAGCACCACCTCGTCGCCGACGGTCGGCGCGTAGCCGCCGATCAACGTGGTGAACGAGCCCATGAAGACGAAGATGCCGTCCGAGGTGAGCGGGTCGCCGTCCTCGGTGCCCGTGCGGCTCTGCAGGTAGAAGCCGTACTGGTCGGCCCCGGCGGAGCTGCGGGTGAGCGACTTCTGGGTGATCACGCCGCGCACGTCGTAGAGAGCGGAGCTGGTGCCGTTGCCGCTGGCCGGGGCGAGCGGTGACCGGTCGGTGCTGCCATCCTCGTCGTCGCGGGTCTGGCCCTGCACCTCGCCGACCGACAGCAGGGCGGTGGCCTGCACGGTGAGGGTGCAGGTGGCGGTGCCGCCGTCGGTGTCGGTCGAGGTCACGGTGACCGCGTACGAGCCGGCCGGGAGGCCGGTCGCGGTCAGCGTCGCGGTGGCCGTGCCGCCGACCCCGGGGGCCGGGCTGAAGGCGGTACGGCTGATCGAGCCGCTCGCCGGCGCCGGGCTGACCCCGGTGACCGCCAGATCGGTGACGGCGTCGTCGAGGTCGCTGGCGGTGACCTGTCGGGTCGCCGTGCCGCCCGACTCGACGGTCAGCGTGCCGCCGCAGCCCAGCGTGGCCGGCTGGTCGACCGGGCCACCGTCGTCGATGGTGTGGCTGCCCAGCCCGTCGAAGGTGTCGGTGGGGAAGCCGGCCCACTGCACAGCCGGGTTGAACGGGTCCGACGGGTCGGTGTCGCCGGAGGTGACCGAGGGCAGCCGGCGCAGGGTGTTGTCGGCCGTGCTGATGAGCCCGGTGCCCCACTCGGTGCCCGGGTCGACGCCGACCTGCCCGATCGAGTCGAGCACGGTGCCGCCCTTGCGCAGCACGATCGCGTCGTCGCCGTTGTAGAGCGAACCGCCGTACGTCTGGTCGGCCTGGGCGAGGATCGCGGGCGCGGCCGTGGCGGCGGCGAAGACGAAGACGTCGCCGGGGGCGACGGTGCCGCTCAGCGCGACGTTCGTCGACGTGGTGGCGCCGTTGAAGAAGAACTGGAGCTGGTAGCCGCCGGCGGCCAGGTCGACCGGGGCACCGGTGCCGTTGTAGAGCTCGATGGCCTTGTTGTTGGACAGGCCCTCGACGTACTCGGAGATGAACAGGTCGGTGGGCGCGGCGCTGGCCGCTGGGGGCGCGACGCCGATGGCCGTCGCGGTGACGGCGGCGGTCGTCGCGAGCGCGGCGAAGGTGCGGCGCGGGCGCATGGGGCCTCCACGATGGGTGGGCGGGAACTAACGAACGTTAAGAGTCGACCCGGTCCGACGTCCATCCCCCGGGTGGCCTGTTGGTGAACTTCCGTCAGCGCTGGCTGTCGAGCCGGTGCACCAGCTCGGCGACGTCCACGCTGTATTCACACCACTCGCGGTCCGGGCGGTAGCCCAGCTCCGCGTTGACCTTCAACATCGCCTCGTTGGCCTGCGCGTTCCAGGTCTGCACCTCGGCCAGCTCCGGCTCGGCCGAGCGCAGCTCCCGCAGCATCCGCGCCTTGATGGCCCGGTCGATGCCGTAGCCGCGGTGGTCCCGGACGACGATGGTGTCGTACTGGTCGGCCCGGGTCGGGTGCTGCGCCGGCACCACCACCTCGGTCAGCCCAGCCACCTCGCCGGTCTGCTCGTGCAGGGCGAGCACGATGTACGGCTTCATGCCCCGCCGGTGCAGCGTGTCCAGGCTGTCCCGCAGCCGCTGCGGGTCGTACGAGCTGGGCCGAAGCTCGCCGTCGTCCACATCGCGCACCTCGGCCTTGGCCCGGGCGTACGCCTCGATCAGGTCGTCCGGCGGGCCGCCCGGGCAGAACTCGAGGTGGTAGCCGGCGCCGACGCCGGTGGCCATCTCGGCCAGCGCCGGCCAGTCCACCGTGCGCAGGTCGAGCACGCTGCGGGTCTCGACGTATTCGCGGGCGAAGCCGAGCGACTCGTAGAACCCCAGGGCCGGGGTGTCGCCGACCACCTCCACGCCGATCGACTGGAAGCCCTCCTCCCAGACCCGGCGCCCGGCCACCCGCACCAGCTCGCGGCCCAGCCCGGTGCGCCGGACGACCGGGTGCACCAGCACCTCCAGCACCCCGATGCCACCGAGCAGCAGCACGTTGACGTGCCCCAGCATCGGGCTCGGGGTGCCGTCCGGGGCCGGTTCGGCCTGAGCGACCCAGGAGATCCGCCGCTCACCGGGCATGACCTCGGAGAGGTATTCCCGCAGCGAGCTCTCCCGCCAGGGCGGATCCTGCGGCAGGTCGGCCGCCAGGACCGCGTTCAGCGTGTCCAGCAGCGACGCGATCTCGGCGGACGACGCGGTTCGAGGGTCCCACTCGCGCACCATCACCCGTCTAGCTTGCCGGGAACGGCTGCTCGGGGGAAGGGTCCAGTTCTCGAAATGTACGCAACCGGTTACATCACGTACCGCTCAGCCGTCCGTACTCGTTCGCCTTGTCGAAGACGTCCTGGGCGTACCGGCGCACGTCGTTGTAGGAGAGGATGGCGTTCCACCAGTCGCCCGGGATGGTCATGTTCCGGCCGCCCTTGCACAGGTACTGGCCGGCGGCCAGGGCGGCGTCATCGATGTCGTGCGGGTTCTTGACGCCGTCGTTGTCGGCGTCCGCGCCGACCTCCTGCCAGGTGCTCGGGATGAACTGCATCGGGCCGAGCGCCCGGTCGTAGACGGTGTTGCCGTCGAGCACGCCCCGGTCGGTGTCGGTGATCCGGGACCGCCCGCCCTGCCCGTCGAGCAGGTCGCCGAGGATGTTGGGCGAGGCGACCCCGTCCGGCTGCAGAGTGGCGCCGTTGGCCGCACCGTGCCGGGACTCGACGTATCCGATCGCGGCCAGCGTGGTCCAGCTGAGCTGGCAGCTCCGGTGGGTCTGTTCGAGCACCAGCTGGGCGTAGCCGTACGCCTGCAACGCGACCACCGGGATGCCGGTCGTCCGGCTCACCCGCTGGGCCCAGGCAGCCAGCGCGTCGGCCGGGCGGCCGGTCAGTGCCGGCCCGGTCGGCTGCCCGACGCCGGGTGGCGCCCCGGTCGGCTGGCCGGTCGCGCCGGGCAGCCCCGGGGGCAGACCGACCCCGCCGGGCGCCACGCCGCCCTGGGGTACGCCGCCCGCCGGCGCGGTCGCGGTGGCGTCGACGGCGACGGGCTGCGGTTTGCGTACGGCCGCGGGCACCAGCAGCGCCCCGGCCGCCGCGGTGCCCGCGACCAGGACGAGCAGGAAGACACCGAGCACCGTGGTGCGCCCGCTGGGGCGGCGAGACCAGTCCCGGGTGGCCCGGGCCGCGCCGACGGCGATTCGCCGGGGCGGCATCCGGACCGCGTGCGCGAACGGCAACCGCCGCCGCCGACCGCCGGTCTTCGATTCGGGGCCGCCCGTGGTGGTGGCGTCGGCCGGGGCCGGCTCCGCCTTCGTGGCGGTGGCGTCGGGCGAGGTCGGCTCCGGCTTCGCGCCCGTCGAGGTCGGCTGCGGCTTGACGTCGGAGGCGTCCGCCGGGGTGGGCCCGACCTTGGTGCCGGCCGCGGTGTCGGCCGTCGACTGTGGCTTCGTGTCCGGGGCGTCGGCCGGGGGCGACTCCGGCTGGCGGGTGCTGCCCGCGGCGGTGCCGGTGGAACCCGGCTCCGTGGCCGGCCGGGGACGGGGCACGGGAACCGGCCCGGCCGCCCCGTCGGGCGGTACGGCCGGTCGCAGGGGTCGAACCTTCGATCGCTCCTCGCCGTCCACCACCCGTCGAGTATCACCCATGCCCGCCGTGACGTCAGACCCGGTCGTACGCTGGTGGCATGCCCCGGTACGAGTTCCGCTGCCGCGCCTGCGGCGACACCTTCGAGGTCAACCGGCCGATGGCCGAGGCCAGCCAGCCGGCATCCTGCCCGCAGGGACACGCCGACACCGTGAAGCTGCTGTCGACCGTCGCGGTCACCGGCCGCGGTGGCGCCGGCCCGGTCGGCGGGGCGTCCGCCCCGGCCGGCGGGGGCTGCTGCGGTGGCGCCTGCGGCTGCTGACCTCCGGCGACCTCGTCTCGCCGGTCGATCCGTTCGTGCTGCCGGGGCCACCTGGTGGGACCTTGGTCGGGTGCTGCCCGACCGTTCTCACGATGCGTGATCGCCCGATCATAGGGCAGCATGGAGCCCGACATCACGGGGCGGAGGTTCCACGCATGTCGCCACGGATCGACCTCCCGAGCGGATGGGTGACCTTCGTGTTCACCGACATCGAGGGCTCCACCCGGCTGGCCCAGCTGCTCGGTCCGGGCTACCCCGCGGTGCTGCGGGAACACCGCCGGCTGCTGCGCCACACGCTGGCCGACGGGGCGGAGCTGCTGACCGAGGGGGACTCGTTCTTCCTCGCCTTCCCGGACGCGGCCGCGGCGGTCACCGCCTGCCTGACCGCGCAACTGGCCCTGGCCAGCCACGACTGGCCCACTCCCGAGGCCGCGCCGCGGGTCCGGATGGGCCTGCACACCGGATACGTGGAACCCCGCGACGGCGAGTACGCCAGCCCGGAGGTGCACCGGGCCGCCCGGGTGGCCGCCGCCGCCCACGGTGGACAGGTCCTCTGCTCGGGGGTGACCGCCCGGCACGCCGATCCGCTGCCGGACGGAGCGTCCCTGTTGGACCTCGGGCTGCACCGGCTGCGCGGCTTCGACGACCGGGAGCGGCTGTTCCAGCTGGTGGCGCCCGGCCTGGAACGGAGTTTCCCCCGGCCGCGTACCGCCGACGCGGTGGCGCACAACCTGCCCACCCAGGTCACCTCGTTCGTCGGGCGGGAGGTGGAACGGGGCGAGCTGAAGCGGCTGGTCGAGACGTACCGCCTGGTGACCGTGCTGGGCGCGGGCGGTGCCGGCAAGACGCGGCTGGCGGTGGAGCTGGCCGGCGGGGTGGTCGAGGCGTACCCGGACGGGGTGTGGTTCGTCGACATCGCCGCGGTGACCGACCCGGGCCTCGTCGCGTTCGAGATCGCCGCGGTGCTCGGGCTCCGCCCGGAGCCCGGCCGTCCGATGGTGGACACCCTGGTGGAGTACGCGGCCGCCCGCCGGATGCTGGTCGTGCTGGACACCTGCGACGCCCAGCCGGCGGCCTCGGCCGCGGTGATCTCCCGACTGCTGGCCGGCGCCCGGGACGTCCGGGTGCTCGCCACCAGCCGGGAGTCGTTCGGCCTCCCCGGTGAGGCGGTGTGGCGGATCCCGCCGCTCTCGGTGGAGCCCCGCCCGGACGGCGGGGAGAGCGACGGGGTGGCCCTGCTGCTGGACCGGACGGCGGCCGCCCGGGGCGGCCGGGCGCCCGATCCCACCGAGCAGGTCGACCTGCGCCGGGTGGTACGCCGGCTGGACGGACTGCCGCTCGCCATCGAGTTGGCGGCGGCGCGGCTGCGGGTGCTCTCCGCCGGGCAGCTCGCCGAGCGTCTCGACGACATGCTGGCCACGTTGGACGCCGGGCGGGAGAAGCCGGAGCCGCCCCCGGTGGGGGAGCCCGGGTGGAGCGGCAACCAGCAGGACCCGGTCGACCCGGTGGCGGCCGGGGGCGGTCCGCCCGACCCGGCGACCCGCGCGGTGCACCGCTCGGCGGCCGAACGGCACCTGACCATGCAGGCCACGGTCACCTGGTCGTACCGGACGCTCGGGGCGCGCTCGGCCCGGTTGCTGCGCTGGCTGGCGGTCTTCGCCGGTCGGGTGGATCTGCCGACCGTGCAGTGGCTGCTCGACGAGGATCCGCTCGACCCGCTCTCGGTGCTGGTGGACAAGTCCATGGTGCTGGCCGAGCCGCACGCCTCGGGCAGCACCTACCGGATGCTCGACCCGATCCGGGCGTACGCGGCCCGGCGGCTGGTGGAGGCCGGCGAGGAGCAGACCGCCCGGAACCGGCACGTCGCCTGGTGCAGCCACACCCTGCAACGCGCCCACCTGGGTTCGGACGGCCACCCGGTCACCCTCTCCCTGTACGCGCTCGACCCGCTCGCCGCAGAGCTGCGGGCCGCGCTGCGCTGGTGCGCCACCGGCGGCAGCGCCCGCACCGGGCTGCGGCTGGCCGGCATGCTGGACCAGTGGTGGCGGGAGCGGGGGCTGGCCCGGGAGGGGCGGCTCTGGCTGTTCCGGCTGTACGGCCGGATCGCCGAGACCGGCGAGGTGATCCCGGAGGCGGAGCTGGCCGCGGCGTACCACATGCATTCGCTGCACGCCGGCGCGGACGGTGAGTTCGCCGAGGAGCTGCGCTACTCGCAGCGGGCCGAGGCGGCCGCCCGGCAGGCCGGTGACCTGGGGCTGCTCGCCCGGGTGCTGGCGGGCCGGGCCGCGCCGCTGGTCGACATGGGACAGTTCGTGGAGGCGGAACGGGTCTGCCGCGAGGTGATCGACTGGGCGTACGCCCAGGACGTGGTCTCCGACGCCCTGCACGCCATCTACAACCTCGCCGAGCTGCTCTGGCGCCGGGGCGCGCTGGACGAGGCGGCCGAGTTGCTCGGCGCGGCCCGCCCGGTCGAGGCGGCCCGGCCGGTCGAGCGGGGGCGCCGCTCGGTGGACATGCTCCTCGGCGTGGTGGCGCTGGCCCGGGACGACCTGGTCGCCGCGCACGAACACCTGCTGGTGGCGCTCCGCTCCCGGATGAGCCACGGCTACCTGGGCCGGGCCTGCGA
The DNA here is from genome assembly GCF_042870725.1 of Micromonospora sp. NPDC006431. Taxonomy (NCBI): domain Bacteria; kingdom Bacillati; phylum Actinomycetota; class Actinomycetes; order Micromonosporales; family Micromonosporaceae; genus Micromonospora; species Micromonospora sp. NPDC006431. The sequence goes on along the minus strand of NZ_JBIAHQ010000005.1, from coordinate 305,194 downwards.
CACGGTGAACGCGATCGCGGTGCGCTGCGCGCTGGGCGGGGACCCGGTGACCGCGGCCCGGCTCTTCGGCGCGGCCCAGGCCACCCGGGCGAACCTGCGGGCCACCCCCGGCATCTACGGGCCGTACTGGCTGGCCCGGCAGGCGGAGCTGCGCCGGGCGCTCGGCGACGCGGCGTTCGACACCGCGTACGGCGCGGGCGGCGAGCTGGCCCTGGAGGAGGCGGTCGCCCTGGCCCTCGGCGTCGACCACCCCGACCTCGCCCCCGACTCCCCCCGCTTCATCGCCCCCGCCCGCTCCTCCGCCCCGTCGCCGCGCCGCTCCACCGCGGGTTGATCAAGAAGCTCGCGTCGGGATGCCTGGCGGGCGGCGACGCGAACTTCTTGATCAGCCGGGTCGGGGTGGGCCAGGAGGTCAGGAGCGGAGGGCGGCGCGGCGCTCGGCGTCGGCCTTGATGCGGGCGGCGCGGTCGAGGTCGGCCTGCCGGACGGCGGCCACCGAGCCGAAGATGCTGACCGCCTCGTAGTAGGTCCAGGCCAGGCTGTAGCAGGCCGGCCGGACGACCGCGTTGTACGTGGCGCAGACCCGCTTGAGGTCCTCGTAGAAGGCGCTGTCGAGGCGCGCCTTGTTGGCCGGGAAGACACCCATCGCCTTGTGGTTCCGGTAGCCGAAGTCGTGCCGGTAGCAGGAGAGGCTGAAGTTGAAGCCGAGCGGGTTGTCCGGGCTGGACGAGCAGTAGTCGGTCGACCAGTCGAAAGCGTACGCGGACCAGGCGGCCTTGTTCAGCCGGCCGGCGTTCCAGGCGTTGTAGCTGGTGGCGCTGGTCTGGGTCCAGCTCGACAGCACGCTGAGCTTCTGCTCGCGGCTCACGGCGGCCTGCGCGGGCGAGGCGACACCGAGGGCGGTGAACAGCGCGAACGCGCCGGAAGCGAGGACGGTGGCGAGGCGTCGGGACACGGGATCCTCCGCGGGTCGGGGCTCGGGACAAGGAGCACGGGTGATCACCAAGTGTCGACGTCCATCGATGGATGGGCAACGGCGGCCAGGCTACGGTTTGGTGACATACGTCGAAACAGACGAATGCCCCCGGTCGCCGGGGCGGCCGGGGGCATCCGAGGTGGGTCAGCGCACGACGCGCGCCGGGCTGGCCGGGCCCTCGTTCCAGACCCGGTCGAGCGCGGTCACGTAGTACGTGTAGCTCTGGCCGGCCGCCGCCTCGGCGTCCACCCAGGACTGCACGTCACCCGCGGTGCCCCGGACGGTCGCCACCAGGTGGGACGCGTCGGCGAAGGCGCACGCCTCGGCCTTCCTCGTGCCGTCGAACCGGTAGACGGCGTACGAGGTGGCGGTGCCGAACGGGCCGTTGCCGTCCGCCGGCTGCCGCCAGGTCAGGTGCACCCCGTCGGCCTGCCGGTCGGCCCCGGTGATCACCGGGAAGAGCAGCGGCTTGGCCGGCAGCTGCGCCATCGCCGGCACCAGCGCCGGGCGGGAGTAGTGCTCGGCCGCGTAGTTGTCGGTGGCGCCGAGCCGGTTGGCCTTCACCTGCACCGCCGAGAAGTGCACGTTGCCGAGCACCTCCGGGTACGACCGGTTGAGCGTCAGGTGGTTCGACAGCTCGTTCGGGTTCATCCAGAACGACCCGTACGCGGGGTCACCGCTCTTGTAGTCGGCCTGGCCGATGTAGAGCTGGACCTTGGTGCCGCGCACCTGCTCGGCCCACCACGGCACCAGCCGGGCGTAGTCGGCGGCCGGGTACTGGCCGATGTACCAGTAGAGCTGCGGCACCACGTAGTCGATCCACTCCTCCTTGATCCACTTACGGGTGTCGGCGGAGATGATGTCGTACGACTGCGAGCCGGTGGTGTCCGAGCCGTTCGGGTCGGCCGACTTGTTGCGCCAGATGCCGAACGGGCTGACGCCGAACTTCACCCACGGCTTGACCGCCTTGATCTTGGCGTTCATCTCCTGGATCAGCAGGTTGATGTTGTCCCGCCGCCAGTCGGCCTGGTTGGTGAAGCCCCGGTTGTACTGCGCGAAGGTGGCGTCGTCCGGGTACTGGTAGGTGCCGCTCGGGTACGGGTAGAAGTAGTCGTCGAAGTGCACGCCGTCGAGGTCGTACCGGTTGACCGCGTCCATCATCGCGGTCTGGACGAACTCGCGGACCTCCGGGATGCCGGGGTTGTAGTAGAGCCGGCTGCCGGCGACCCCGGCCGGCGGGTAGGCGAACACCCAGTCGGGGTGCTGCCGGGCCGGCGAGTTCGGGGCGAGCTTCGACAGGTCGGCGCCGGCGCCGCCCGGGGCCGGCATGGAGACCCGGTACGGGTTGAACCAGGCGTGGAACTCCAGGTTCCGCTTGTGCGACTCCTCGACGAGGAAGGCCAGCGGGTCCCAGCCCGGGTCCTGGCCGCGTACCCCGGTCAGGTACTCCGACCAGGGCTCCACCGGCGACGGCCAGAACGCGTCCGCCGTCGGGCGGACCTGGACGACGACGGCGTTGTGGTTGAGCTGCTGGGCCAGGTCGAGCCAGCCCAGGTACTCGGCCTTCTGCTTGGCGACCTGGTCCGGCGCGGTCCAGGAGGCCTTGCTGGGCCAGTCGATGTTGGTCACCGAGGCGATCCACATGGCCCGGAACTGCCGCTTCGGGGTGGCCGGGTCGGTGGTGCAGGTGGTCGAGGAGGTGGTCGTGGCGTCGGTGTCCGCGGCGCGCGCGGGGGTGCCGGCGACGAGTGCGCCGAGCAGCGCCACGGCCAGCCCGGCGGCGCTGAGCCGAGTTGCCTTCATGCGGTGCGGTTCCCTTCGTTGGGCTCCGGGAGGTGTCGGGTGGCGACGGGCGCCGGGGCGCATCCGGAAAGATTCGCCGCAGAGCATTCGCCGCTGGTAGGAAAATTTCATCAATCGCCAGGCGGCGCAAGACCTCAGGACGGATCGATGCGCAGGTCGGACCGAATGCCCGAGGGTGAGCGGTCACCCACTGCTCATCGTGATCTCCTGGGAACGCTTCGTGTCGGAATGCCGCTTCCGGTGCCGGGTGGAACGTCACACCCTCCGCCGACCCGCACCCCGCGCGGCTCAGGGTCGCGCGGTCAGGGCCTCGGCTGGGGCTCGGCGGTGGGGCCATGGAGAACGGGTCTGCCGTCCGGCCAGACGAGTTCGTCCAGCCAGACCTGGCGGCCGGGGTCGACGCTGCCCTCCTGCCCCGGCGGCCAGGCGTGATAGAGCAGCCAGGTGCGGCCGTCCTGCGCCACCAACGAGGCGTGCCCGGGGCCGGAGGCGACCGCGTTGGACTTCAGGATCGGGTTCTCCGGGGCCTTCACGCAGGGCCCGGCCGGGCTCTCGCAGACCGCGTAGCCCTCGGCGTACGTGTCCCGGTCGTAGGCGTTGGCGGCGAAGAAGAGGTAGAGCCTGCCGTCGTGCCGGTGCAGGAACGGCCCTTCCACCAGCGCGCCCTCCCACGCCTCGGTCTGCTTCAGCAGCCTGGTCGGCCTGCCCGTCAGCCGCAGCCCGTCCGGGGAGAGGCGTTGCGACCAGAGCCAGGTGTCCACGCCGATCGCGTTGCCGTCGTTCTTCCACAGCAGCCATAGACTGCCGTCGGCGTCCCGGTAGGGGCTGGCGTCGATCGAGCCGCCCAGGTCGGCCTGGCAGATCAGCGGCCCGGACGAGTCGTCCCGGTACGGCCCGAGGGGCGTGGCCGCCACCGCGCGGCCCACGCACTGCCGCCCGGAGGCCCGGTCGGCGACGGTGAAGTAGAGGACGAACCGGTCGGGGCCGAGCTGGATCGCCTCCGGCGCCCAGGTCTTCCCGGCGTCGGCCCAGTCGGGCAGCTCGGGCAGGGCGTCCCCGGCGGGGATCCAGTCGACCAGGTCCGGGGAGGTGAGCACCGGGACGTTCCGGCCGCCGCTGTTGGTGTGGAACAGGTACCAGGTCTCGCCGACCCGGATCGCCTGCGGGTCGGGGGCGTCGGTCCGGACGACCGGGTTGGTGAACACACGCGCCTCCTCCGGCGTGCTCGACATTGGTTCGCTGCCACAACCGGCGACGAGCAGCGCGGCGGCCAGGGCCGCGCCGCTCCGTCGGGCCCGCCCGCCGATCATCCCTTCAGGCCGCTGCGCGAGACACCCTGGATGATGTGCCGTTGGGCGGCGACGAAGAGGATCAGCACCGGCACGCTGGCCAGCACCGCCCCCGCCATGATCACCGGGTAGTCGGTGACGTAGGCGCCCTGGAGCAGGCCGAGGCCCGCGGGGAGGGTGAGCCGCTCCGGGCTGAACAGCACATAGACCGGCCAGAGGAAGTCGTTCCAGTTGGTGAGGAACGACAGCACCGCCAGGGTGGCCAGCGCCGGCTTCGACAGCGGCAGCAGCACCCGGGTGAAGACCTGCCAGTGGTTCGCCCCGTCCAGCACGGCGGCCTCCTCCAGCTCCCGGGGGATCGAGAGGAAGAACTGCCGGAGGAAGAAGACCCCGAACGCGCTGGCCGCGCCCGGAACCACCACCACGGTCAGCGTGTCGAGCCAGCCCAGCCGATCGGCGATCACGAAGTTCGGGATGATCAGCGAGGTCGGCGGGAGGAAGAGCGTCCCCACGATCAGCGCGAAGCTCAGCGCCCGGCCGCGGAACCGCATCCGGGCCAGGGCGTACGCGGCCATGGCGGCGGTGGCCAGCACCAGCAGGGTGTGCAGGCTGGCCGCCAGCATGCTGTTGACGAACCAGCGCAGCACCGGGTTGGCGGTGTTGTTGATGATCTGGTCGTATCCGTAGGTGGAGAACGGGTTCGGCAGCCAGCTCGGTGGGTCCTGCTGCGCGTCGGCGTAGGTCTTCACCGACGTGAGGGCCATCCACGCCAGCGGGGCCACGAAGACCGCGGTGATCAGCAGCAGGACGGCGTAGCGCAGGCCCCGACGCAGACTCGACATCGTCGCCCCCTCAGTCTTCCCGGTACCGGAACAGCCGGAAGTTGACCATGCTGACCACCGCCAGCATCAGCGCGAAGAGCACGCTCATCGCGGCCGCCTGGCCAACGTCATAGTTGCGCAACCCCTCGTCCACGATCCGCCAGACCACCGTCCGGGTCTGCTCGCCCGGCGCACCCTGGGTGATCAGGAAGGACTGCCCGAAGACGTTCGCCGAGGCGAGGATCGTGGTGGTCAGCACGAAGAGCAGCACCGGGCGCAGGCCGGGGAGCGTGACGTGCCGGAACCGGTCCCAGACGTTTGCCCCGTCCACCCGGGCCGCCTCGTACAGCTCGGCCGGAATGTCCTGCAGCCCGGCCAGGTAGATCACCGCGTTGAAGCCGCAGGTCCACCACACCGTCACCCCGACCAGCGACACCCAGGCCCACGGCACGTCGGTCACCCAGGGCGTGTCGGAGGGCAGGCCGAGCACCCCGAGCAGCCGGTTGACCAGGCCCAGGTTGGCGTCGAGCAGGAAGCGCCAGAGCAGGCCGATCACCGCGACGCCGAGGACGTACGGGGCGAAGAAGGCGGCCCGGAAGAAGGTCCGCCCGGGGAAGGAACGGTTGAGCAGCAGGGCCAGCCCCAGGGGTACGACCACCAGCAGCGGTACCGACAGCACGGTGAAGATCGCGGTGGCCCGGAGGCTGGACCACCAGTCGCCGTAGATCGCCGAGTCGCTGGAGAAGAGGTCCCGGTAGTTGCCCAGCCCGATGAAGGGCCGGTTGGGCAGCTGGAGATCCCACTGGTGCAGGCTGATCCAGACCCCGAAGAGGATCGGCAGCAGCCCGAACACCAGGAACAGGACCAGGTACGGCGCGAGGAAGAGGTAGGGGGTGGCCCGGTGCCCCCGCGCGGTGACACCGCCCGGACGGCGCGTTCCGCCCGCCGGAGGCGGCGCGTCTCCGCGCGCCGCCCCGACCTCGATCACGTCCGCCACGGCGGATCAGCTCCCGTACTTCTTGCGGTTGTCCTCGAGCTGCTTGTTCGCCTTGGACACGCCGTCGTCCAGCGCCTGCTTCGGAGACTTCTTGCCCAGCGCCGCCTCGTTGAAGGCGTTGTAGAAGGTGGTCATCACCTCACCCAGGCCGGGAGCGGCCGGCGGGAACGCGGCGTACGCCAACTCCGGCGCGAGCGAGCTGATCTCCGGCAGCGCCTTGAACTCGGCGCTCTCCCGGACCGCCTTGCGGGCGGGCACCTGGCCGCCCTTGGCCCAGTCCAGCGAGTGCTGGCTGAGCCAGTTGATGAAGACCTTCGCGCCGGCGACCTTGTTGTTGTCGGCGCTGCGCTGCTTGACGATGGTGAAGTTGTGCGAGTTGGCCCAGGCCGCCTGCTGGCTGCCGATCTGCGGCAGCGGCGCGACGCCCCACTGCACGTCCGGGCTCTTCTTCAGGTCGTTGATCTGCCAGATGCCGTTCCAGTTGAAGGCGTTCTTGCCGCTCTTGAGGGCCAGGTAGTCGGCGTCCTGGCCCACGTTGGCCGGCGAGAACCCTTGCTTGATCATGTCCACCAGCCAGGTGCACGCCTCGACCGCCGGATCGGAGTTGAAGGTGGCCTTGGCGACCTCCCCGTCGAACAGGGTGCCGCCCCACTGGTGCAGCAGCGAGTAGTAGGTCATTCCGCCGGTGAACTGGAACGGGCTGACCCAGAAACCCTGGATCCCCGCCTTCTTCAGCTCGGTCAGCGCCGCCGTGTACTCGTCCTTGGTGGTCGGCGGCTTGTTCGGGTCGAGGCCGGCTCGCTGCATGGCCGCCTTGTTGTAGTAGAGGCCCAGCGGGTGCATGTCGAGCGGGATGCCGTACCGCTTGTCGTGGTAGAGACCGCCCTTCCAGACCGTCGGTGCGAAGTCCCCCTCGCTGAGTTCCAGCGTTTTCGCCACGTCGTCCAGCTCCATGATCACCCCGCGGGCGGCGAAGGTGGCGAGCTGGTCCATGTGCATGACGGCGATGTCGGGGCCGTTGCCGCTCGAGACGGCACCGGGAAGCTTGCTGTAGTAGTCCTGCCACTCGTAGGTCACCACGCTGACCGCGATGTTCTGGTGTTCGCCGTTGAACTGGGTGACCAACTGCTTGAAGATCTCGCCGTCGCCGCCGGTGAAACCGTTCCACAGCTTCAGGTCGACCTTGGGGCCGGTGTAGTCCTTGCCGCCGTTGCCGGCGGCGCTCGGCTTGTCGGAGATGCTGCCACCGCCGCAGCCGGCCAGGGTCAGGGTGGCTGCGGCGCCGAGCCCGACGCCGAGGCTGAGCAGCCGCCGCCGGCTCATCTCGTTCTGGATCATGGGTACTCCTTGGGGGACGGGATGCGATATTCCCTGGTCACGGCTGGGGTGCGAAGCGCAGCAGGTTCCAGGAGCAGGCGGGCAGCACCACGGAGCACCGGCCGCCGTCGAGGGTGGGGGTGGGGAGCCCGCGGGTCGTCACCCGCTCGGGCTCGGTCTCGGTGTTGGTGGCCGTCGGGTCGTCCCCGGCGGCGAGGGCGCGGTGTTCCCGGGCGCGCAGGCCGGGCAGCGCGCGCAGGTCCAGGTCGACGACGAGGTCGTCCTGGTCGCGGTTGACCGCGAAGACGGCCAGCTCGCCGGTCTCCTCGTCGTGCACCGCGACGGTGTCCAGCACCGGCACGTCGCCGTACTTCCCGGTGGGGTAGGTGGGCGAGACCGGCTCGGTACGCAGCACCGTGCCGCGGGCGTGGCGGGCGGTGAGGGCGAACGGGTGGAAGATGCTCTGCCGCCAGGCCGGCCCGCCGGTGCGGGTACGGATCGGGGCGATGACGTTGGCCAGCTGTGCCTGGCAGGCCACCCCGACGCGGTCGGCGTGCCGGAGCAGGGTGATGAGCAGGTCCCCCACCACCACCGCGTCGACCGCGGTGAAGTCGTCCTCGATCAGCGCCGGCGCCTCGACCCAGCCCCGCCGGTCCAGGTCGGCCTGCAGGCGGGACTCGTACCAGACGTTCCACTCGTCGAAGGAGATCTTCAGCTTCCGCCGCTCGCGCAGCCGGGCGGCCACATGATCGGCGGTGGCCACCACCTCCCGGATGAAGTTGTCCATGTCCACGGCGGAGGCCAGGAGGCTGGCCCGGTCGCCGTCGGACGGGTCGTAGTAGGTGTGGGCGGAGATGTAGTCGACGTGCTCGTAGGTGTGCTCCAGGACGGTCGCCTCCCAGGAGGCGAAGGTGGGCATCCGCCGGTTGGAGCTGCCGCAGGCGACCAGACTGATCGACGGGTCGATCTTCTTCATCGCGCGGGCGGTCTCGGCCGCGAGCCGGCCGTACTCGTCGGCGGTCTTGTGGCCCACCTGCCAGGGCCCGTCCAGCTCGTTGCCGAGGCACCAGAGCCGCACCCCGTACGGCTCCTCGGTGCCGTGCTTGCGGCGCAGGTCCGACAGCTGGGTGCCGCCCGGGTGGTTGGCGTATTCGAGTAGGTCGCAGGCCTCTTGCACACCCCGGGTGCCGAGGTTGACCGCCATCATCGGCTCGACGCGGGCCTCCGCCGCCCAGGCCATGAACTCGCCCAGCCCGAACGTGTTGGTCTCGATGGTCTTCCAGGCCAGGTCGAGCCGGCGCGGCCGGTCGCCGACCGGGCCGACGCCGTCCTCCCAGCGGTAGCCGGAGACGAAGTTGCCGCCGGGGTAGCGCACCACGGAGACGCCCAGTTCCCGGGTCAGGTCCAGGACGTCCCGGCGGAAGCCGCCGGCGTCGGCGGTAGCGTGGCCCGGCTCGTAGACACCGCCGTAGACGCAGCGCCCCATGTGCTCGACGAAGGAACCGAAGAGACGGCGGTCGGCCGCTCCGATGGTGAACGACGGGTCGATCGTCAGCTGCGCGCTCCGCACGGGTGCCACCTTTCCTCGTACCGATCGGGGTGACCTCGGTCACCCCGTACCCCAGGTTTCTACAACGTTGTAATCAACGTTGTAAAGAGGTCTCGGCGCGATACAGTGCCGGCAGAGCCGACAGGGGAGGACGGGCCAGTGCGACACAGGCTCAAGGACGTCGCCGAACGGGCCGGCGTGTCGGTGAAGACGGTGTCCAACGTGGTAAACGGCTACCAGCACGTACGGCCGGACACCCGGGCCCGGGTCGAGCAGGCCATCGCCGATCTCAACTACCGCCCCAACCTGTCGGCCCGCAGCCTGCGAAAGGGGCGGACCGGGGTGATCGCCCTGGCCGTGCCGGAGCTGGACATCCCCTACTTCGCCGAGCTGGCCCGGCACGTGGTCACCGCCGCCGCCGAGCACGGCTGGACGGTGCTGATCGACCAGACCGGCGGCGGCCCCGAGCAGGAACGGAAGGCGGCCCGCGGGATCGGCGACCATCTGATCGACGGGCTGATCTTCAGCCCGCTCGCGCTCACCGCCGCCGACCTCGCCGGCCTCGACGGCCTGCCCATGGTGCTGCTCGGCGAGCGGGTGGACCACGGCCCGGCCGACCACGTGATGATCGACAACGTGACCGCCGCCCGGCAGATCACCGCGCATCTGGTCGGCCTCGGCCGCCGCCGGATCGCCGCGATCGGCGCCCAACGCACCCCCGAGGGTGCCAGCGCCCGGCTCCGCCTGGCCGGCTACGCCGCCGCGCTGGCCGACGCCGGCCTCGGGTACGACGAGCGCCTGGTGGCCCCTGCGGCCGCCTGGCACCGCGCCGACGGCGCGGCCGCCATGCGCGCCCTGCTGGATTCCGGCGTACGCCCCGACGCGGTCTTCTGCTTCAACGACACCCTCGCCCTCGGCGCCCTGCGCGCGCTGCACGAGGCCGGGCTGCGGGTGCCCGAGGACGTGGCGGTGGCCGGGTTCGACGACATCGAGGACGGCCGCTTCTCCATCCCCACCCTCAGCACCGTCGCCCCGGACAAGGAGCGGATCGCCCGCCTCGCCGTCGACCTGCTCGCCGACCGCCTCGCCGCCGACCGCGGCGCGCCGCCCCGGGAACTGGTGGCTCCCCACCGCCTGGCCCTCCGCGAAAGCGCCCCCTGACGCCTGCGCCGGCGGTCCCGCCGCCCGCACTTCCTGAGTTGATCATGAGGTGGCGGCGTTCTTGATCACTGCGTCCGCCGTCAACCTCATGACCAACCCGTGAGACGGGTGGGGCGGGTGGGGTGGGAGCGGGTTGGTCAGTCGAAGAAGCGGGCCAGGTGGTACGGGGGTGGGGGTGGGTCGTCGGGGGCGAGGGGAGTGAGGTCGGCGAAGATGGAGGCGCCGTCGCAGCCGACGTGCAGCGGGTACCAGCGCGGGGTGCCGGGCGGGCGCTGACCGCAGATGCCCTTGAAGGTCTGCACGTCCAGCAGTCGTACGTGGGTCGGGTCGGCGACCGCGTTCACGTGTCGCCACCAGGGGCTCATCACGTGCAGCACGCCTCCCGGCCGCAGCGCCCGGTGGCACTCGTCGAACAGCGGCAGGAAGTCGATCAGGTGCTCCATGATGTGCACCGCGAAGAACACGTCCACCGAGTCGTCGGCGAGCGGCAGCGAGCCGGCGAGGTTGGCCACCGCGTCCACCCCCGGCGCCGGGTAGATGTCCAGCCCCAGGTTGCCCGGCCACTGCTTGGTCGCGCCGCAGCCCAGGTCCACCACCACCGGCGCCCGGCCGGCGACGGCCACCCGGCACCAGACGCCGAGCACCCCGGCGAGGCGGCCCACTATGTCCCGGACCAGGCGCAGCTCGGCCGGGTCGGCCACCTCTCCGCTCAGGTGCGCGATGCCCCGGTCGAAGCGCACCTCCACGGTGAGCGGGCGCAGCCGCTCATCGTGGCGGGCGAGATCGGCCCACGCCTCGACGAGGAACCCGTCGATCATCCGCAGCCGCTGGGCCGAGGGTGGGGACTGCGCCATCGTGACCATGCGCCACCTCCGGGCGCGCGATACCCGCATCGCCGCCCGGTATGCCTCGGACCGCCAGACGACACCCGCGGGAGCAGCCCAGACAGCGGCGACCGCCGGCCGGCAACCGCCGAGCGAGCCGGCGACGGTCGGGCGCCGGGTCAGCCGGAGAGGCTGCGGCGGCCCCGGTTGGCACCCCGGATCCGCTGGCGGGGCGGCGCCACGGCCGGCTTGGGCCGCTTGAGGTGGTACCGGTGCAGCTCGTTGTTGCCCGGCAGCGAGGGGTCCTCGCTCATCGCGACCAGTTCCCAGCCCTGGTCACCGGCCCGGTTGAGGTGGGCCAGCGCGGTGTCACCGTACGGGGTGACGTCGACCATCGAACCGTCCGGGCCGTACCAGACGAACACGATCTCCCAGCCGGCGTCGCCGGTGGCCGCCTGGCGCCGGCGGACCAGTAGCGCGTACTCCCACTTGAGCATGGGGTCATTGTCACCCGGCGCGACCGGGTCGGCACGGATCAGTCCTCGGCGATCCGTCCGGCGTCGACCCGCAGCCGCCGGTTGACGCTCACCGCGTCCAGCATCCGCCGGTCGTGGGTCACCAGCAGCAGCGTCCCCGGGTACGTGGCCAGGGCCGACTCGAGCTGCTCGATCGCCGGCAGGTCGAGATGGTTGGTCGGCTCGTCCAGCACCAGCAGGTTCACCCCGCGCCCCTGGAGCAGGGCCAGCGCGGCCCGGGTCCGCTCGCCGGGGGAGAGAGTCGCCGCCGACCGCAGCACATGGTCCGCGCGCAGGCCGAACTTCGCCAGCAGGGTCCGCACATCCGCCGGGTTCAACTCGGGTACGGCGGCGCCGAAGGCGTCCACCAGGGGCTGGTCGCCGAGGAACAGCCCCCGGGCCTGGTCGACCTCGCCCACCACCACCCCGGGGCCGAGCGCGGCGTGGCCCTCGTCCAGCGGCAGCCGGCCCAGCAGCGCGGCGAGCAGCGTGCTCTTGCCGGAGCCGTTCGCCCCGGTGATCGCCACCCGGTCGGCCCAGTCGATCTGGAGGTTCACCGGGCCCAGCGCGAAGCCGCCCCGGCGTACGACGGCACCCCGGAGCGAGGCCACCACGGCACCCGCGCGGGGTGCGGCGGCGATCTCCATCCGCAGCTCCCACTCCTTGCGCGGCTCCTCGACCACCTCCAGCCGCTCGATCAGCCGCGCCGTCTGCTTGGCCTTCGCCGCCTGCTTCTCGGTGGACTCGGTGCGGAACTTGCGGCCGATCTTGTCGTTGTCGGTGGCCTTGCGTCGGGCGTTCTTCACGCCCTTCTCCATCCAGGCCCGTTGCATCCGGGCCCGTGCCTCCAGCTCGGCTCGGGTCTCGGCGTACTCCTCGTGCTCCTCCCGGGCGTGCCGGCGGGCCACCTCCCGCTCCTCCAGGTACGCCGCGTAGCCGCCCCCGTAGTGCCGGACCTGCCGCTGGTGCAGGTCCAGCTCCACCACCCGGGTCACGGTCCGGGTGAGGAACTCCCGATCGTGGCTGACCAGCACGGTCCCGGCCCGCAGCCCGGTGACGAACCGCTCCAGCCGCTCCAGCCCGGCCAGGTCCAGGTCGTTGGTGGGCTCGTCGAGCAGGAAGACGTCGTACCGGCTGAGTAGCAGGGAGGCCAGCCCGGCCCGGGCCGCCTGGCCGCCGGAGAGGGCGGTCATCGGATGGTCCAGGTCGACCGCCAGGCCCAGCTCGGCGGCCACCTGCTCGGCCCGCTCGTCCAGGTCCGCGCCGCCGAGGTCGAGCCAGCGCTCCAGACCCTCGGCGTACGCGTTGTCGGCGCCCTCGGCCCCGGCGGTGAGCGCCTCGGTGGCCGCGTCCAGCGCGGCCTGCGCCGCCGCCACCCCGGTACGCCGGGCCAGGAAGTGCCGGACCGTCTCGCCCGGCCGGCGCTCCGGCTCCTGGGGCAGATAGCCGACCGTGGCGGTGGGCGGGTTCAACGCCACCGAGCCGTGTTCCCGTGGCTGGAGCCCGGCGAGGGTACGCAACAGCGTGGACTTGCCGGCGCCGTTCACCCCGACCAGCCCGACCACGTCGCCGGGGGCGACGACCAGGTCTAGGTCGGCGAAGAGCAGGCGGTCACCGTGCCCGGCGGTGAGGTTCTTGGCGATCAACGTGGCGCTCATGAGGAGATCGAGCCTACCGGCGCGGCACTCCGCAGCCGATCAGGAGAACCGGGGCTCGGAACGTGACCGGGCTGAGGGAGACTCACTGCCGTGGTGACCACTCTGGCGATCGACTGTGGCGGTGGCGGCATCAAGGCGTCCGTGCTGGACGGCGCCGGGACCATGCGGGCCCGCCCGGTACGGGTGCCGACGCCGTACCCGCTGCCGCCGTCGCTCTTCGTCAAGACGCTGCTGGACCTGGCCGGCAGCCTGCCGGCGGCGGACCGGCTCACGGTCGGGATGCCCGGAATGATCCGGCACGGCGTGGTGGTGGCCACCCCGCACTACGTCACCCGGTCCGGGCCGCGCAGCAAGATCGACCCGGCGCTGGTGGCCGACTGGTCCGGATACGACGCACGCAGCGCCCTGGCCGAGGCGTTCGGCATCCCGGCGCTGGTGCTCAACGACGCCGAGGTGCACGGCGCGGGCGTGGTCGCCGGGACCGGCTGTGAGCTGGTGCTGACCCTCGGCACCGGGCTGGGCAGCGCGCTCTTCGACGGCGGGGTGCTCGCCCCGCACCTGGAGCTGTCGCACGCCCCGGTGCGCTGGAACACCACCTACGACACGTACATCGGGGAGCCGGAACGCCGGCGCCTGGGCGACGCGTTCTGGTCGCGGCGGATCCGGCAGGTGGTGGAGGGGCTGCGGCCGGTCTTCCGCTGGGACCGGCTCTATCTCGGCGGGGGCAACTCGCGACTGATCCGGCCGGAACAACTCACCCGGATGGGCGACGACGTGGTGGTCGTCCCGAACACGGCCGGGATCGTCGGTGGTGTCCGGGCCTGGGAGTTGGTCGGCGACCGGTACGACCAGACGGCCTGAGGCGCAACTTCGACCGGGGGAACACTCGCGGTCCGGCTGATGTTGTGCCAGCGTCGGACAAAGGGCGGTGCGACACGAGGAGGTGGGTCGAGTGGATCTTCTGGCGGAGTACCGGCGGGCGACCATGTTCTTCGAAGCGGGTGACCCGACCGGAGCGGCCCGGCTGCTCGAGCCGATCGTCGAGGCGGAGCCCGGCAACTCCTCGGTGCGGCAGCTGCTGGCCCGGGCGTACTTCCAGTCGGCCCAGCTCAACCGGGCCGAGGAGCAGCTCCGGGAGCTGGTCGACCGGGACCCGAGCGACCACTACGCCCACCACGTGCTGGGCCGGACCCTGGAACGGCTGAACCGGCCCGTCGACGCCCTGCGGCACCTGCGCATCGCGGCGGCCATGCACTCGACCAACGCCGACTACGCCGAGGCGCTGCGCCGGGTGGAGAGCCGGGTCAGCGGCGGTCGCTGACCGCCACCAGTACGAGACGGCGAAGGGCAGCCCGGGCGGGCTGCCCTTCGCCGTCGCCGGGCCCGGCGGCCCGGCGTGCCTACGATGGGCTGGTGAAGCTCAAGCTCGATCTCCACGACATCTTCAACAAGGGGCACGACATCGACCGCGCGCTGCGCGGGATCATGGACGAGGCGGTGGCGAAGAAGGCCACCCTGGTGGAGATCATCCCCGGCAAGGGCTCCGGCCAGCTCAAGAAGCGGGTGCTGCGCTTCCTCGACCAGAAGGACGTCAAGCAGCTCTACCACCGGGTCGAGAAGGACTCGAAGAACTTCGGCCGCCTCTTCGTGCATTTCCGCTGGAAGTAGCGACGACATGCGCTCTCTGCCTTCGTGGCCGCCGATCGGAGGCTCACCGGGTGGCGACCATGAGCGCGATGACGCCGAAGTTCATCCGGATGAGCGGCGGGCCTGCTCCAGGTTCGACTGGTGGGGGCCGGAGAGCCAGTCTTGACCCAGACGCGCGTCGACTGGTTCCTTTCCTCGCCGCAGCGCGTCGATGTAGGCATGATCGGCGGCGAGGCGGGCCGCGACCTCGGGACCCTCGGCAACGGCCCCGTGGCCGGGGATCAGGACTTCGATGTGGCTGGCAGCCTCACCCAGCCGGTCGAGTGCCGTCTCGTAGGCGCCCACCTGATCGGGGCGGCGCGGGTCGAGGAGCGGGATCAGGACGTCGGAGAGCATGTCGCCGGCGATCATGACGCCACGGTCCGCGAGGACGATCGCGGCGTGGCCGATGGCGTGCGCCTGATGCTCGACGATCTCGCCCGGCACGGGTCCCCCGTCCGCAGGCAGCGGGGTGAGGAGCCCGATCACCTCGAGAGGGATGCCCGATGCGCTTTCCGCCGCCATCTTCTGCGCCCGCTCTCGGGCTTCACTGGCAGCCTGGGCGCCGGCGGGGGTGGCGTAGCGCGGCACGTCGCCGAACCGGGGATGCCAGAGCAGGTGGTCCCAGTGGGGATGGGTGGAGAACCCGGCGACCACCGGAATGCCGAGCCGGTCCACGTCATCGGCGAGCTGGTTCAGATCGGAACCGTCGATGCCGGGATCGACCAGGATCAACCCATCTTCCGCGCGCACCACGATGGCATTGCTCCAGACCCACTCGCTCTGCCGGACCCAGACGCCGTCGGCCACCTGATTCAGCATCGGTTCACATTGTCAGGTGTCTCCGTCCGGCGCTAGTTGCCACGCCCCTCGGGTCCGGATTCGGGACTCGAGGACTTCCACGAACTGGATCCATACCGCTGGAAGTAGTGCCGCTGGCGAGCGGGTCAGGTCGGGCTGTCACGGTCAGGAGACCGCGGCCTTCATCAGCTCGACGATCTTCTGCTCCACCACGGGGCTCCACTTCTGGAGCGCGTACGACACCGGCCACATGTCCCCGTCGTCAAGGTTGGCCGCGTCCTGGAATTCCAGTGTCGAGTACCGGGAGTTGAACTTGCCCGAGTTCTTGAAGGCGACGACGACCTTGCCGTCCGCGTTCGCGTAGGCGGGCATCCCGTACCAGGTCTTTGGCGACAGCTCCGGGGCGGTGGTGGTCACCGCCATGTGCACGCGCTCGGCGAGCTCACGATCCTCCGGCGCCATCTTCGCGATGCTGTCGAGGGCGGCCTGGAGATCGTCGGCCTTCTTGGCGCCTTTCTTGCCCTCGGCGCGCAGCTCGGCGGCGCGCTCCTTCATCGCGGCGCGCTCCTCGGCGCTGAAGCCGGCGGACTCGGTCTGGGAGTTCTTCGTGGGCATTTCGGGCTGCCTTTCGACGCTCAAGGCTCGGCGCGATGCCGGCCATAAGGAAGGCTAGGCACCGCGACAGCCTGGCGCTTCTTGATTCCTGATCGGATCGGGGCCAGCCGAGGCGGCCCGTACCTGCCGTTCGCCGGCGGACGGCCGGAGCCCGGGCGGCGCGCTTGCGGGTTCCGGCCGCCCGGTCCGGGTCACAGGGGATATGTGCGGGCCACCGCCAGCATCTCGGAGCTGTGCGAGCCGACCACGCCGACATCGGGTGGGCGGGGCCGGAACCCGGGTACGCCGGTCAGGCCGTCGCTGGCGTCCATGACCCGCAGCAGCGGCCGGTGTCCGGGCGCCATCACCAGGGTGATCTCGACGCCCTCCGGTGGCGGCGCATGGAACACGACGCCGAAGCCCCACGGGTGATCCCTGGTGTACCGGCCGACGTCCAGCGCTACCCCGTCGACGGTCGACGACTCCACCACGGTCGTCGAGTCCACGTGCAGCGAGAGCAGGCGGACCGGCCGTTGCGGGGTCACCCGGACCCGCAGGGTGCGTCGCTCCCCGACGGTGGTGTCGGAGAGCACCTGCAACTTCGGGGCGGGCAGGTCGGCCGTCCGCGCCGGGCCGCTGCGCAGCCTGGCGTCGCCCAGCGCGGGGAAGTCGTCGGCGGCGGAGACTGTCTCGTCGAGGTACCCGGCGGTCCAGGGTTGCGGCTCGTCCTCGCGGCTGAGCCACCGGGCCTCGCCGGTGCCGGCGTCCAAGGCGTACATCAGGTGGGTGGGCACGGGATGGGCGGCGTCGAAGCGGTCCACGGCCAGGCCGACCCCGGCGAGCACCACGGCGGCGAGCCCGGCGGCGGCCGCCGGCAGCGGGGCGAGCCGGCGGGCCCGCAGCGCCAGCAGGCCGCGCTGGCCGCCGGCCTGCGGGTGCAGCAGGTCGACCACCGGCAGCGCGGCCAGGCCGAGCAGCACCGCGAACAGCGCCGCCACCCCGCCCATCGCCATGCCGAGCGCCGGGAAGAGCAGCACCACGGTGGGGAGCAGGATCACCACGGCCACCGCGCCGGCCAGGGTCACCGCGACCACCGGCCCGGGACCGTCCAGCCGGGTGGCCAGCGCCGCCAGCCCGGCGAGCGCGCCGGCCAGCGCGGGCAGGGTGGTCAGGTACGCGCCACCCGGAACCAGCAGAGCGAGCAGCACCCCGAACAGGGCCAGCCAGGTCAGCCCGCCGAACGCGAGGGCGGCCGGACCCGCCCACCGGCGGGTCAGCGCGTACCAGGTGAACAGGACCGCCGCGGCGAGCGCCACCACGGCGAGCCGGTACCAGACCGGCCGGTACGGGTCGAGCAGTTCAACGTAACCGGGGCGGAGCTTGGTGATCGCGGCCCAGAGCAGCCACGCGCCCAGCGGGGCCACGACGACGGGCACGAGGGCCAGTCCGACGCCGGCGGCGAGCCGGCCGGTGGCGGCCCGGCCGCGTCGGCGCAGCAGCCAGCCGAGCAGGCCGACCGCGGCCAGGGCGAGCAGCGCCAGCGGCAGGGTGAGCCAGCCGGGGTAGCGGACCAGTCCGCCCGGCACCGGGAAGTAGGTGGCGTCGTGGTCGGCGTGCAGCGTGGTCAGGTCGGTCCGGCCGAACTCGCGGGCCAGCCCGAGCGCGTTGTCGCCGTGCTGCTGGAGGCTGCCCCGGTCCAGCACCGCCGGGACGTCCAGCGGTGTGTGGTAGATCGCGCCGCCGTCGATGTACGCCGAGTTCAGCCCGACGAAGTCGTGGTCGAGGAAGGCGGTGAAGTCGGTGTCGTTCGGCAGCGCCCGGTAGATCTCCACGGCGAACGAGGTGCCCACCGGGTGCGGGGCGGCCCGGCCGAAGACGTCCACCAGCTTCGCGTTGTCCCGGGACGTCTCGAACATGATCACCGGACCGGTGGAGCCGCGCGCCTCCAGGTTGAGCACCACCCCGCCGTCGGCGGCCAGCGGGTGGCTGCCGGCGAACGCGGAGGCGCCGCAGAGGCACGCCTCCTCCGCGTCGGTGAGCACGAACACGATGTCGTTGCGCGGGCGCGGGCCGGCGGCCAGCGCCCGGGCCACCTCCAGGATGCTGGCGGTGCCGGCGGCGTCGTCGTTGCCGCCAGGGCCGGACTGCACCGAGTCGTAGTGCGCCACCAGGAACACCCGCCCGGTGGAGGCGGTGCCCGGCAGCCGGGCCACCACGTTGCGCACCCGGGCCACGGTCGCCCCGCCGGCGGCCCCGCTGAGCTGCCCGGCCTCCGGGGCGACGGTGTCCTGCACCGTGGTCTCCAGGCCGAGGCCGCGCAGCACCCCCACCAGATGCTCTCGGACCTGGTCGTTGGCCGGGCTCCCGGCCACGTGCGGCCGGGCCGCGACGACCTTGACGTGCTCGTACGCCCGGTCGGCGCTGAACTGGTCCGCCGGGGCGGTGGCGGGGCGGGGTGCCGGGGTGGCCAGGTCGACGAGGACGCCCGCGCCGACGGCCAGCAGTGCCGCGAGCGCCGCGGCGGCGGCGAGCAGCCGGCGGCGCGGCCGGGCCAGCGCCCGGTCGGCCGCTCGGGTGGGGGGTACGCCCACGGGAACTCCTCGGGGTGGTCGGGGTGGGATCATCCTGCCCCCCGGCGGACCGTGGCGACACTCCCCACCTGGGCCGCCGCCGGTGGGCGCTCCGGTCGTGTTGTGTGCGACCGTGGTCTGATACAGGATCAGCAGGGCACTCGGAAGGAGTCCGACATCACCAGCGAACTCCCGCGTCTCGCGGCGGTGACCCGGCCGCACCGGGGGCCCGGCCTGCCCGGGGCCTCCGTCGCGCCCCGGGCCGTTCCGCAGGGTGGTTTCGGGCATCACGCGAACGTGCCGCCCGGTGAGCGGCTGCGGGTGTTGCTGGTCGAGGACGACGAGGGCGACGCGTTCCTGGTCGGCGAGCTGCTCGCCGAGACCAACGCCAACATCGACCTGCTGGTCGCCGCCAGCCTCAGCGAGGCCCGGCAGCGGGTGACCGGGGTGGACTGCGTGCTGCTCGACCTCGGTCTCCCCGACGCGCAGGGCCTGGACGGGCTGCGCCGGGTGGTGGAGATGGCCAGCGGGGCGGCGGTCTGCGTGCTCACCGGCCGCTCCGACGAGCACCTGGGCATCGTGGCGGTCGCCGAGGGCGCCCAGGACTATCTGGTCAAGGGCCAGGTGGACGGGGTCCTGCTGGCCCGCGCCCTGCGCTACGCGGTGGAACGCAAGCGGGCCGACGAGAACGCCCGCCGGCTCCGCGAGGTGGAGCTGCGCCAGGCCGAGTCCGCTCGCCTGGAGCGGGGTCTGCTGCCGCAGCCGCTGATGACCACCGACCAGGTGTCGGTGCACACCTTCTACCGTCCCGGCCGGCACGCCGCACTGATCGGCGGCGACTTCTACGACGTGGTGCAGACCCGGCCGGACCGGATCGACCTGATCGTCGGCGACGTCTGCGGCCACGGCGTGGACGAGGCCGCCCTCGGCGTCGAGCTCCGGGTGGCCTGGCGGGCCCTCGTGCTGGCCGGGGTGCCGGACGACGAGGTGCTGCCCGCCCTGGAGCAGGTGTTGATGAGCGAGCGCCGGCTCCAGGAGATCTTCGCCACGGTGGCGACCACCCGGCTCGACCTGGCGGCCGACCGGGCCACCGTGCGGCTCGCCGGGCATCCGCCGCCGCTGCTGCTCAGCGGGGGCAAGGTCGCCCCCGTGCCGGCCCGGGGCGGCCTGCTGCTCGGGGTACGACCGCGCCCGCCCGTGGCCTTCGATCTGGAGTTCGACACCGATGACTGGTCTCTGCTGATGTACACCGACGGCCTCATCGAGGGTCGGGTGGGCGCCGGCGACGATCGGCTCGACGTGCCCGGCCTCACCGACCTGCTCGCCGACCCCGCCAACCAGGCGGTGTCCCTGCCCGAGTTGCCCGGGTGGCTGGTCGGCCGGGCCGAGCAGCTCAACGGGGGCCCGCTCGCCGACGACGTCGCCATGCTGCTGGTCACCCGGGGCGATGGCCGGTGACGGCGTACCGGGAGGGCTGGACCCTGCGGCGCCGGGTGGTCGCGCTGCTCGGCGTGGCCCTGCTGTTGCTGCTCGGACTGGCCGCGGCGGAGGCGCTGGTCGCGGAGAAGAACCGGCAGAACATCGACGCCGTCCTGGTCAAGACCGCTCCGCTCCAGTTGCAGAGTCAGGAGCTGATGAGCGCCCTGCTCGACCAGGAGGCAGCTGTCCGCGGGTACGCGGTGAACGGCGACCGCAAGGACCTCGCCCCGTACGACTCGGGCCGGAAGCGGGAACGCGACACGGTCGCCTCGATGGAGCGGTTGGCCACCGACTACCCGGACGTGCGGCGCGAGCTGGCGGTGGTCGAGCAGCGGGCGGCGCGGTGGCGGGCGGACGTCGCCGAGCCGGTGATCAGCACGATTGAGCGCAGCGGCCCGGGGGCCGGGCAGGCGCTGGTCACCGACCAGACCCGGCAGCAGTTCGACGGCGTCCGGGCCGCGGTCGACCAGCTCCAGGACGAGATCGGCCTGGTCCGGCAGCAGACCGCCGACCGGGTCAGCAGCACCAGCAACGTGCTGGTCGTGCTGCTGATCGCCGCGGCCCTGGTGGTGGCGGTGGCCGGCGCGTTGCTGCTGCTCTCGCTCGACCGGATCCTGATCCGGCCACTGGCCGCCCTGGCGGGCCAGGTACGCGAGGTCGCCGGCGGCGACTACCGGCACCACATCGAGGGGTCCGGGCCGCCGGAGTTCCGCCGCCTCGCCGAGGACGTCGACGGCATGCGGCAGAAGATCGCCCGGGAGCTGGACGAGGTACGCGAGGCCCGGGAGCGCATCGAGTGGGTCAACAGCCAGCTCCAGAAGCAGGCCGAGGAGCTGACCCGGTCCAACCGCGACCTGGAGCAGTTCGCGTACGTCGCCTCGCACGACCTGCAGGAGCCGCTGCGCAAGGTGGCCAGCTTCTGCCAGCTCCTTCAGCGGCGCTACGCGGGCCAGCTCGACGAGCGCGCCGACCAGTACATCGCGTTCGCCGTCGACGGCGCGCAGCGGATGCAGCGGCTGATCAACGACCTGCTCGCGTTCTCCCGGATCGGCCGCCTCACCACCGGCTTCACCGAGGTCGACCTGAACAAGGTGATGGGCGACGTGGCCGCCCAGACCGAGGCCGCCCGCCAGTTCGCCGACGCCGAGCTGACCTGGGACGAGCTGCCGGTGATCCGCGGCGAGGAGCCGTTGCTGACCAACCTGCTGGCCAACCTGGTCAGCAACTCGATCAAGTTCCGCCGCCCGGATGCGCCACCGAAGGTGCACGTGTCGGCCCGGCTGGTCGGCGACGAGTGGGAGATCAACTGCCAGGACAACGGCATCGGGATCGAGCCGGAGTTCGCCGACAAGATCTTCGTCATCTTCCAGCGGTTGCACTCCAAGGACGCGTACCCGGGCACCGGCATCGGCCTGGCCATCGTCAAGAAGATCGCGGAGTACCACGGCGGCCGGGTCTGGGTGGACACCGGCACCGAGGAGGGCACCGCGATCCGGTTCACCCTGCCCGCGCCGCCGGCCGACGTCGAGGCGGCGCCGGCGACGGAGGGGGACGAGCCGGCGGCCGGTGAGGAGTCGACCGGGGACCTGGCGGCGACCGGGGACGGTGCGGAGGCGTCCGTCGGCCGGCAGCCGGACGCTGGACCGGGGGAGACGACCCAGGGCGCGGTCCGGGAGGGTACAACGGGTGGCATGAAGGAGACGGTGGGATGACGGCGCCGGCAGACGGCAGGAGCCCGATCGAGGTCCTGCTGGTCGAGGACGACCCGGGTGACGTGCTGATGACCCAGGAGGCGTTCGAGGAGCACAAGCTCCGCAACCGCCTCACCGTGGTCTCGGACGGCGCCGAGGCGCTCGCCTACCTGCGCCGCGAGGGCCGGTACGCGGACGCGGTGACCCCCGACCTGATCCTGCTCGACCTCAACCTGCCCCGCCGGGACGGCCGGGAGGTGCTGGCGGAGATCAAGAAGGACGAGCAGCTCTGCCGGATCCCGGTCGTGGTGCTCACCACCTCCCAGGCCGACGAGGACATCCTGCGCAGCTACCAGCTGCACGCCAACGCCTACGTGACCAAGCCGGTGGACTTCGAGCGCTTCATCTCGGTGGTCCGCCAGATCGACGAGTTCTTCGTCAGCGTGGTCAAGCTGCCGCCGCGTGGCTGAGCCGCTGCTGGAGGACGTCGGCGACCTGCTGCGGAAGGCCGCGGCCGAGGTCGTGGTGCCGATGTTCCGCCGGCTCGACGACGCCGACATCTCCGAGAAGGCGCCGGGCGAGGTGGTCACCGTCGCCGACCGCCAGGCGGAGGAGCTGATCTCCGCCGGGCTGCGGCGGCTGCGCCCCGGCTCGGTGGTGGTCGGCGAGGAGGCGGTCGCCGAGGACCCGGACCTGCTGCGGCACCTGCGCGGCGCCGGCGACGTCTGGCTGGTCGACCCGATCGACGGCACCGCCAACTTCGCCGCCGGCCGGCGCCCGTTCGCCCTGATGGTGGCGCTGCTGACCGAGCGCCTGCCGGCGGCGTCCTGGGTGTACGACCCGCTGGCCGGCACGATGGCGGCCGGTCGGGGCGGCGCGGGCACCCGGCTGGACGGCACGCCGGTCCGGATCAGCCGGTCGGCACCGGAGGTCGGTGCCCTGCGGGGCACCGCGATGACCCGGTTCCTGCCGCCGGACACCCGGCGGACCGTGGAGGCGGGCGGCGAGCGGTTGGGTGAGCTGCTGCCCGGGCAGCACTGCGCCGGGCGGGAATACCTCGACATGCTCACCGGCGCGCAGCAGTTCGTCCTCTTCTGGCGCACCCTGCCCTGGGACCACGCGCCCGGCACCCTGCTGGTACGCGAGGCCGGCGGGGTGGCCCGCCGCTTCGACGGGACCGACTACCACCCGGCGGACGGCGGCCGGGGCCTGCTGGTCGCGGCCAGCGAGGAGATCTGGGACGAGGTCCGGGCGGCGCTGCTGGGTGGCTGAGCCCCCATTCTGTCGCGGTCCGCGACAGGATCGGCACCATGCGTCGACGATCCGTGTCGCCCGAGGTCGGGGGCCTGGCGTGGCGCGCGTGGTCCGGTATCGTGACCGGCGGCCTCCGCCAGCAGGCCGCCGTCGTGGCCGGCGGAGCCGCCGCCGCGCAGCGGTCAACCGGGGGTCGGCGGTCGACGGAAGGACGCTCTCGTGCCCAGGACCAGACTCATCCGGCGGCGCGCCGGCCGGCCGTTGCTCGCCCTGCTCGCCGCGGCGGCCCTGCTGCTCGGCGCCGGCCTCCTCCCGGCTGGGCCCGCCGCCGCCGCGCCCAGCCCGAGCGCGCCCGACGAGGGCGGCAGCAAGCAGCTCCGGGCGGCCCTGGAGGCGGCGGCGAAGGGGCACATCGAGGCCCAGGCCCGCCTCGACAACTCCAAGCGCCGGCAGGTCGCGCTGAACGGGCAGCTCAAGCAGATCGAGCTACGCCTGGTCGAGTTGAAGGCGCAGGTGGGTGAGGTGGCCGCGCATTCGTACCGGGTGGGCCGGCTGACCCCGGTGTCGGCGCTGCTGGCCAGCACCGATCCGGACTCGTTCCTGCAGCGCGCCGCCGAGCTGGACGTGATGGCCCAGCGGGACGGCCGGCGGCTGCGGGACCTGCACGAGGCGCAGGCCGAGGCCACCCGGGCCAAGCTGGCCCTCGACGCCGAGGTCCGCGAGCAGCAGAAGCAGCTGGCGATCCTGGCGAAGAAGAAGCGGGACGCCGAGATCGCGCTGGCCAAGGTCAGCTCCGGCGGCAGCCGCGGGTTCAGCGGCGGCTCCGGGTCGGCCAAGCCCGCCCCGCGCAACCCCGACGGCTCGTGGCCGGCGGAGTCCTGCTCGGTGAACGACCCGACGCCGGCCGACGGCTGCATCACCCCACGCACGCTGCACATGCTCCAGCAGGCCAAGGCGGCCGGCTACAAGCGGTACGTCTCCTGCCACCGCAGTGGTGGCGGGGGCGAGCACCCGAAGGGGCGGGCGTGCGACTTCTCCGCCGCCAGCGGCGGCTTCGAGAACGTCTCGGCCACCGGCGGCGACAAGGCGTACGGGGACAGCCTCGCCAGCTACCTCAAGAACAACGCGAGCAAGCTCGGCGTCATGTACGTGATCTGGTACCGGCAGATCTGGATGCCGAACACCGGCTGGCGGTCGTACAGCGGCGGGGGCAGTCCGGCCGCCGACCACACAAACCATGTTCATGTCTCGATGTACTGACCCTGGTTGCCCGGAACGCTGCGTAGCATCGCCACGGTGAGCAGCACATCGTCCGACGTCGAGGCGGAGCCGGCCCCGAGCGCGCCGGCCCCGCCCCGGGCCCTGCCGAACGGGCTCGCCGCGTTCCTCGTCTTCCTCTCCAGCGGGGCCGTGCTGGTCCTGGAGACCGTCTCGCTGCGCCTGGTCGGCCCCTACGTCGGGGTGACCCTCCAGGTGACCAGCTCGGTCATCGGCATGGCGCTGGGCGCCATCGCGTACGGAGCGTGGATGGGTGGGTGGCTGGCCGACCGGCGGGACCCGCGCACCCTGCTCGCCCCGGCGCTGGTGCTGGCGGGCATCGCCACCGCGGTCACCCTCCCCGTCGTCCGGTACGCCGGCGAGGCGCTGCGCGGTGGCGCGGCGAGCGGGGTGCTCCTGCTGACCGCGCTGGCGGTGCTGGTGCCGGCCGCGTTGCTGGCCGGGGTGACCCCGCTGGTGGTCAAGCTCCAGCTCGCCGACCTGCGACGGACCGGGCAGGTGGTCGGCCGGCTCTCCGGCATCGGCACGCTGGGCGGGATCACGGCCACCCTGGTCACCGGCTTCGTGCTGGTGGCGGCGCTGTCCAGCACGGTGATCGTGCTCGGGCTGGCGGCGGTGCTGGGGGTGACCGGGCTGGCGCTCGGGGCGTACCTGCGCCGGCGGGCCGGGACCGGGCTGCCCGCCCCGACCCGGGTCAAGGCCACCCTGGCGGTGCTCGGCCTGGCCGCGGCGGGCCTCTCCGCGGTCGCCCCGAACCCGTGCGACGTGGAGACGGCGTACCACTGCGCGAAGGTGGAGACGGACTCGCAGTGGACGCAGGGGCGCGTCCTCTACCTCAACTCGGCCGAGCACTCTTATGTGGACCTGGCCGACCCGACCCACCTGAAGTACGCGTACACCCAGTGGATCGGCCTGGTCGCCGACCTGGCCGCGCCGGCCGGGCGGCGGCTCGACGCCCTGCACCTCGGCGGCGGCGGCTTCACCATGCCCCGTTACCTCGCCGCGACCCGGCCGGGCACCGACAACCTGGTCTTCGAGATCGACGGCGGGCTGGTCGACCTGGACCGGCGGGAGCTGGGCGTGCGCACCGGACCGCAGTTGCAGGCCCGGGTCGGGGATGCCCGGGTGCTGCTCGGCGCCGAGCGCACCGACAGCCGCGACTTCATCGTCGGCGATGCCTTCGGGCACCTGGTCGTGCCCTGGCACCTGGCCACCCGGGAGATGGCCGCGGAGGTCCGCCGGGTGCTCCGGCCCGGCGGGATCTACGTGCAGAACGTCATCGACGTGCCGCCGGGCCGGTTCATCCGGGCCGAGCTGGCCACCGTCCGGGCCGAGTTCCGGCACGTCGCGCTGATCGCCCCGCCCTGGGGCATCGAGGGGCGGTCCGGTGCGAACTTCCTCATCGTCGCCTCGGACGCGCCGCTGCCGCTGGCCGGCGCCCTGTCCCGGCTGGGCATGCTGCCCGAGCCGGCCAGCCTGCTGTCCGGGGACGAGCTGACCGGGTACGTCGGCGACGCGCTGGTGCTGACCGACGACTACGCCCCGGTGGACCAGTTGCTGGCGACCGCCTGAACGAGTGACTTTCCTGACCGATTCCGACCCTTCAGGTGTACGGCGGTCCGCTCCGGGCAACAGGACCGACCATGGGTGCAGCGGTGAGGGGCGGCGCGCAGCTCCTGGGTGAGCGGTACCGGCTGGTCGAGCAGCTCGGTGCGGGTGGCATGTCGGTGGTCTGGCGCGGCTACGACGAGGTGCTCGGTCGGCAGGTCGCGGTCAAGGTGCTGGCCTCCCGGCTCGCCAGCGACAAGGCGTTCCGGCACCGGATCCGGATCGAGGCGCAGGCCGCCGCCCGGCTCTGCCACCCCAACATCACCAACGTGTACGACTACGGCGAGTCGGATCAGGCCGGGCTGACCGTGCCGTACGTGGTGATGGAACTGGTCGACGGCGGCCCGCTCAGCGCCCGGCTCGGCCGCGGCGGGCAGCTGCCCTGGCGGGAGGCGGTGACCATCGGCGCGGAGGTGGCGTCGGCGCTGGCCACCGCGCATGCCCGGGGCGTGGTCCACCGGGACGTGACCCCCGGCAATGTCATGCTCACCTCGACCGGGGTGAAGGTCGTCGACTTCGGCATCTCGGCGCTGGCCGGGGAGAGCGAGCAGGGCCCGGACGGCGCCCTGCTCGGCACGCCCGCGTACCTGGCTCCGGAACGGCTGAACAACGGCCAGGTCTCCCCGGCCACCGATGTGTACGCGGTCGGCCTGCTGCTGTACCGGATGCTCACCGGCCGGCTGCCCTGGCAGGCCAGCACCACTACCCAGATGCTCCGGGCGCACATGTACCACGATCCGGAGCCGATGCCGCCGGTGCTGGGGCTCCCCGACGAGGTGGCGCAGCTGGTCCGGCAGTGCCTCGCCAAGCGCTGCGCGGATCGGCCGGCGACCGCCGAGGTGGCCCGTACGCTCGCCGAGGCGGCCGGCATCTCGGCGATCGTGCCGGTCTCCCCGGCGGTCGGCCAGGTCGATCCGACGCTGGTCGAGAACGCCGGGACCACCATCCTGCCCTGGTCGGCGGAGACCGACGCGCTGCCCTTCTCCGCCGTCCGCACCCGTACCCGGGCCGCCACGCAAAGGCGCAGGGTGGAGGTCGGGGTGGCCGCCGCCGGCCTGGTCGCGGTCACCGCCATCATGTGGGGGATGACCTCGAAGAGCTCGGCCAGCGGCGGCGCCGAGCCGGCCCAGGCCCGGATGGACCTGCCGCAGCCGATCCCCTGCGCGGTCGACTACACGCTGCGGCGGGACTCCGGAAAGGATTTCACCGCGGAGCTGACCCTGACCAACACCGGTAACCGGGAGCTGCGCGGCTGGACGATGAGCTTCACCTTCCCGGGCCGGCAGACCGTGACGAGCGCCCAGCCGGCGGTCCACCAGCAGGGGCGGACCGTGCAGCTCCAGGCACCGGCCACCGACCCGGCGCTGGCGCCGGGCGCGTCCCGGAAGATCTCGCTGACCGGTCGCTACACGGGCGGCAACCTGCTGCCGGTGGAGTTCAAGGTCGGCGACAGCACCTGTGGGGTGCAGGTCTCCGGGGTGGCAGGCTCGGTGCCGACCACCGCCCCGGCCCGCACGGCGGCCCCGAAACCGCCCCCGAAAGCGAGCACGGCGAAGAGTAGCGGCAGCCGCGCCAACCCCGAGAAGCATGGCAAGGGCAAGGGGGACGGCAAGGGAAAAGGCGACTGACCGAGGGAAAGGGGGACCACGGCGGCAAGGACAAGGACCGGGGCAAGGTCAAGGCCAAGCAGAAGTGATGCTCAGTCGAGCGCGGCGAAGCGCTGCACCTGGCTGATGCTGCCCTCCACGACGAGCACGCTGTCCGCTTGCAGCACCGTGTCCGGGCCGGCGTAGCGGAACGGCTCGCCGGGCAGTTTCGCGCCGACCACCATCACCCCGTACCGGTCCGCCGGGGTCAGCTCCCGCAACGGCCGCCCGACCATCGTCCGCGGTACGCGTACCTTGGCGATCGCGAAGTCGTCGCCGAACTCGACGAAGTCCAGCATCCTGCTGACGATCAGGTGCGCGACCCGCTCGCCGGTCTCCGCCTCCGGAAAGATCACGTGATGCGCCCCCACCGAGCTGAGGATCTTCGCGTGCTTCTCCGAGGTGGCCCGGGCCCAGATCTGCGGGATGTCCAGCTCGGTCAGGGCCAGCACGGTCAGCACGCTCGCCTCCACCGAGGCGCCGATGGCGACCACCACCCGCCGGAAGTCCGCTACGCCGATCTGGCGCAGCACGTTCTCCTCGGTGGAGTCCGCCTGCACCACCCGGTCCAGCCGCGCCGACCAGCGCTGGACCCGCTCCGGGCTGCGGTCGACGGCCAGCACGTCGTGACCGAGGTGTGCCAGCGAGCCGGCCAGCCGTGAGCCGAACCGGCCCAGGCCGATCACCGCGATGCCGCTGTCGTCCGTCTTCCTAGCCGACAATGGGTTGCTCCTCCGGGTAGCGGTACTGGCGTCGTCGGGTGTTCAACGCGATCGCCGACCCGAGGGCGAGCGGGCCGATCCGGCCGATGTACATGAGCGCGGTCAGCAGGTACTGCCCGGGTTCCTTCAGCTGCGCGGCGAGCCCGGTGGTCAGGCCGGTGGTGCTGAACGCGGACGTGACCTCGAAGAGCGCGGTGTAGTAGCGGACGTGCTTGGTCGCCGCGATCACCACGACCGTGCCGGCGACGACCAGCGCTACGCTGATCAGCGCCACGGTCATCGCCTGCCGCTGGCTGGCCGTGGCGACCCGTCGGCCGCCCACCGTCACGTCCGGTTCGCCGCGCAGCTCGGCCCAGATGACAAAGGCGAGCAGGAAGAAGGTGGACACCTTGATCCCACCGGCGGTGCTGGCGCTGCCGCCGCCGATGAACATCAGGACGATCAGCAGCGGGTAGCTCTCCTCGCTCAGCCGATCGATGTGGATCACGTCGAAGCCGCCGGTGCGGCTCAGCGCGATCTGGGTGAACGCGGCCAGGACCTTTCCCCGGGCATCGTAGGTGCCGATGGTGGCGGGATTGCGCCACTCGGCGAAAAGCAGGGCGCCGAAGCCGAGCGCGATCAGCGTCAGGCTGCCCCAGATCGTCAGCTTGGTGGCGATCGCCCAGCCCCTCGGCCGCCGCCACTCCCGTACCGCTTCGAAGAGCGCCGGGAAGCCCAGCCCGCCGATGATCGCGCCCAGGCCCAGTGGCAGCGCCACCCAGGGGTCGCGGGAGAAGGCGACCAGGCCATCGGAGTAGAGGGTGAAGCCGCCGTTGTTGAACGCCTGGATCGAGTCGAAGGCGGCGAACCAGAGGGCCCGCCACGGGGGGTAGCCGTAGGTCAGCCAGAGCCGGCTGGTGATCACCGCCGTCATCACCGCCTCGGTGACGAAGACCGCCGCCACGATCCGCACCAGCAGCCAGCGGACGTCGCCGATGCCGAACTCGAGGGTCTCGGCCTGCACCAGCAGCCGGTTGCGCAGGCCGAGCCGCCGGGAGACCGCCAGGATCACCAGTGCCGCCATGGTCAGGATGCCCAGGCCGCCGAGCTGGGTGAGCACGGTGATCATCGCCAGCCCGAAGCCGTTCCAGTAGTTCGGGGTGTCGTTGATCGCCATGCCGGTGACCGAGACCGCCGAGGTGGCGGTGAACAGCGCCGTGACGAACGGGGTGTACCGCTGCTGGCTGGTGGCCCAGGGCAGCATCAGCAGGCCGGTGCCGAACAGGATCGCCGCCAGGAACCCGAGCGGCACCAGCCGCACGGGGTTACGGAGCAGACGGCGCACCAGGTCATCTTCCGTCCGGACATTCACCGGCAGGTCAGGAAACGACCAACTGCCGGCCAACCGCGACCGGTCTGCTGTGCGTACCCATCGACGACAGGAGAAGGTGTTGCGACGTACGCTTTCCGCCCTCGGCGTGGCCGGCACGCTGCTCGCGGCGGCCGTGGCGGTGCCGGCCGTGGCCGCCCAGGCCCGGCCCGAGGCCGCCGCCGACCAGTCCCGCGCGGCCCACCGCCCCATCGTGATCGCCCACCGCGGCGCGAGCGGCTACCGGCCTGAGCACACCCTGGAGGCCTACCGGCTGGCCATCCGGATGGGCGCCGACTACATCGAGCCCGATCTGGTCTCGACGAAGGACGGCGTGCTGGTCGCCCGGCACGAGAACGAGATCTCCGGTACGACCGACGTGGCCGCCCACCCCGAGTACGCCGCCCGCAAGGCGACGAAGACCATCGACGGGGTGCAGGTAACCGGCTGGTTCACCGAGGACTTCACCCTGGCCGAGCTGAAGACGCTGCGGGCCAAGGAGCGGCTGCCCCAGGTGCGGGTGGCCAACACGGCGTTCGACGGCAAGTTCGAGGTGCCGACCTTCCAGGAGATCGTCGACCTGGCCCGAGCCGAGTCGAAGGCTCGGGGCCGGACCATCGGCGTCTACCCGGAGACCAAGCACCCCAGCTACTTCACCTCGATCGGGCTCCCGCTGGAGGAGCCGCTGGTCGCGGTGCTCGAAGCCAACAAGCTGACCCACCGCAACGACCCGGTCTTCATCCAGAGCTTCGAGACGGCCAACCTGCGCAAGCTGGACCGCATGATCGACGTACGGCTGGTCCAACTGATGGACGCGGCCGGCCGCCCGTACGACTTCACCGCCGCCGGCGACCCGCGCAGCTACGCCGACCTGGCCTCAGCTTCCGGCCTGGCCTGGGTGGCCCGGTATGCCGACGGCGTCGGCCTGCACAAGAACCTGATCGTGCCCCGGGACGCGGCCGGCAAGCTACTCGCCCCGACCACGGTGATCCGGGACGCGCACCGGGTGAAGCTGCTGGTGCACGCCTGGACGTTCCGCGCGGAGAACCAGTTCCTCCCGGTCGACTACCGGATCGGCGCCGACCCGAACGCCCGCGGTGACATCACGTCCGAGTACGAGCTGTTCTTCGGCCTCGGCCTGGACGGCGCCTTCGCCGACCAGCCGGACACCGCCGTGGCGGCCCGCGCCGGCCTGTAGACGGTGTCCGCGCCGGGGCGCTCGGGGCCCCGGCGCGGCGCTTCCGCGACGTGCTCGGCGGTGTCCGGGCACCCACGTGCTTTTTTCCCCTTTGGGTGCGGCGGTGGCGCTGCCGTGGCCCGGCTTGGCCTGGCCGGCTGGGCGGGGCGAGAGTGCTCCCGTTCGACGCTACGAACTTGATGACGTGAATGGATCGGCGAGCCGGGCGGAGGTTGCGCTCATCGGTTCCTTTGGAGCTGATGGCGCGAACGATTCAGGCGCGGCTTAGCGTGCCTGAATCGTTTACGACATCAGGTCTGTAGGGAGTGCGGACCCTACTGCCCGGGGCGCTCGGCGACGTAGGTGCCACGACCGGGGTGGCCGGTGATCAGCTCCCGATCGTGCAGCAGCGAGAGGGCCCGCGAGGCGGTGTTCATGTGGACGCCGTAAGCCTCAGCCAGCTCCCGGGTGGACGGCAGCTTGTCGCCCGGCTTCAGCTCGCCGCTCTTGATCTTTGCGGTGAGGTCGTTCGCGATTGTGCGATATGGCGGTTCGGCTGTGGGCATGGTGAGGACTCCGGTTGGTTCGGCGTCCTCGATCATGCCCGGCCTACACCAGTAACTGCAACAAGCTGTCGGGTCGTCACCGTGAGGGGTCGGCCTACACAAGCATTTTGTGTAATCTCATCGGGGTCCGGCTCCGGTTGGTTCGGCAAACCCTGGGGTTCGGACCAGAAGTGGGCTCCGGGGTCGTACCGCCGACTGGGCTGCGGTCGCGGGGCCGGCGGGTCGGCCCCGTCCCCTGTCCGTGGGCCGGCCCGCCTTCCACGGCGCGACCAGGCGAGGAGGGTGGTCATGCGAAACGTGCTGAACCTGTTTCGGCCGGCGAGGAAGCGTGCGAACCGGCCGCCGAACGGCGGCTGGTACCGCTCCGAAACGTGCCGGCCGCTGACCGTGGGGCAGATCCGCGCGCGGCAGTTCCGCAACGTCCGGCGTGGGCTCGACCCGGCCGAGGTGCACGCGTTTCTGCACCGGGTCGCCGGCGACCTGGCCGCCGCCCGGCGGGAACTGGCCCTGATCCAGGAGGAGAACGTCCGGATCAAGCGGGCGCTCCGGAGCTGGCAGTCCCGCTTCAGCCCGGGAGTGCTCCGGTGAACCGGGAGCGCTTCGTGGTGCACCTGCCGGTGCTGGCGACCGACCTCGACGGCGCGCGGCGGTTCGCCCGGTCCATCTGCCGGGCCTTGGGCTTCCTCGCCGACGTGGACCGGGCCGGGGCGACCGTGTCGACGGAGGACGCGCAGTCCGTACGCCACTGGGTCTACTGCGACCGGTTGCTCGACGGCGGCCGGCGCTGCCCGCGCCCGGCGGACCACGACGGCGAGTGCGGGTCGGGCGTGCCCGGATAGGGGGCGGGCGGCCCCTCTCGGGTACGGCTCCGCGATGGCGGGGTGCGACACACCGGCCGGCGCATCGATGGCGGCGGCGGCCATCCGGAGTCGACGGGGTTACGCGAGGATGTCGGGGGTTGTTACACGGGGCCATCCCACCCCGATCACTTGTGTGTTTCGACCACATAGCTCGTGGGTGACGTCACTTCTAGCGTGAGCCGACAACTGACGTTCCCCCCTGTCCTCACCTGGAGTCGCAATGACGATCCGGCACACGCGACGGGTGTTCCTTTCCGCCGCCACGATGATGGCGGCCGCGGTGGCCGTCACGGCGTGTGGCAGCCCGCAGGACACCGCCTCCGGCGGCGGCGAAACCGCCCCGGTCAAGGTCGGGCTGGTGTATTCCCAGTCCGGGCCGCTCGCCAGCTACGGCAAGCAGTACATCGAGGGGTTCAAGGCCGGCCTCGACTTCGCCACCAAGGGCACCGGCAAGGTCGGTGACCGGAAGATCGAACTCACCGAGGTCGACGACGCGGGTGACCCGGCGAAGGCGGTCTCCGCGGCCAAGGACCTGATCGGCAAGGGTGCGAAGATCATCGCCGGCTCCACCTCCTCCGGCGTGGCCCTCCAGGTCGCCCCGATCGCCGCGCAGAACAAGGTGCTCTTCATCTCCGGGCCGGCCGCCACCGACGCGGTGACCGGGGCGAACAAGTACACGTTCCGGTCGGGCCGGCAGTCCTATCAGGACGTGGTGACCGCCAAGTCCTTCATCGGCGACGCCACCGGCAAGAAGGTGGTCGTGTTCGCCCAGGACGGCGCCTTCGGTGACGCGAACGAGGCCGCCGTCAAGGCGGTGATCGGCGGTGCCGGCGCGACCGTGAGCAGCGTCCGGGCCCCGGCGAGCGCCACCGAGTTCACCCCGTTCGCCAGCCAGATCAAGGCCGCCAAGCCGGACCTGCTTTTCGTCGCGTGGGCCGGCACGACCGCCCCCGCCATGTGGCAGACGCTCGACCAGCAGGGCGTACTCGCCTCCACCACGGTCGTCACCGGCCTGGACATCCGCGCCTCCTGGCCGACCTTCGGCGCGGCCGGCAGCAAGATCTCCTTCCTGTCGCACTACTTCGACGGGGCCAGCGACACCGAGGCGGCCAAGGCGGCCAAGGCCAAGATCCCGGGCGGCACCCTCGACCTGTTCCACCCGGACGGCTTCGCCGCCGCCCAGATGGTGGTCCGCGCCGCGCAGGAGGGTGGCGACGACGTCGACAAGATGATCAAGGCGCTGGAGGGCTGGCAGTTCGACAGCATCAAGGGCCAGATGACCATCCGGCCCGAGGACCACGCGCTGCTCCAGCCGATGTACCAGGCCAAGCTGTCGGGCAGCGGCACCGCGTACACGGCGACCGCGCAGAAGACCCTCACCGGTGACGAGACCGCGCCGCCGGTCACCCAGATGAAGGGCTGATCCGTGCTCGCCACCCGCGGTCTGACCTGGCGGATCGGTGAGGTCGCCATCGTCGACAGCGTCTATCTCGACCTCGCGCCCGGCGAGTTCCTCGGCGTGATCGGGCCGAACGGCGCCGGCAAGACCTCCCTGTTCAACCTGATCACCGGCCTGCGCCGGCCCACCGAGGGGCGGATCCTGCTGGACGGGGAGGACGTCACCGCCCTCCCGCCGCACCGGCGGGCGCGCCTCGGGCTGGGGCGCACCTTCCAGGCGTCCTCGGTGTTCGGCTCGCTGACGGTGCGGGAGAACGTCCGGCTCGCCGTACAGGCGCATCGGGGTGGCTCGATGAAGCTGTGGCGGCGGGCGGCGGCCGACCGGGAGGTGGCCGCCGCCGCCGACGCGGCGCTCGACCGGGTCGGCCTGGCCCACCGGGGTACGGCGCTCGCCGGCGCGCTGGCCCACGGCGAGAAGCGCAAGCTGGAGATCGCCCTGCTGCTCGCCGGGGAGCCCCGGGTGATGCTCCTCGACGAGCCGATGGCCGGGGTCAGCGCCGAGGACGTGCCCGAACTGGTCGCCGTCATCAAGTCGTTGACCGGCGACAGCGGGCGGTCGGTGCTCATGGTGGAGCACCACATGGACGTGATCCTGGAACTGGCCGACCGGATCGCCGTGATGCACCACGGGGCGCTGCTGGCCTGCGACACCCCGGACACGGTGATGGCCAACGCCACCGTGCAGGAGGCGTACCTGGGGGAATCGCTATGAGTGAGCCTGTCCTCAGCGTCGAGAACCTGTCGGTGCGGATCGCCGGGCTGCACATCCTCCAGGGGGTGTCGTTCGAGGTCGCGCCGACCGGGGTGACCGTGCTGCTCGGCCGCAACGGCGTCGGCAAGACGACCACGTTGCGCGCGATCGTCGGGCTGACGCCCCGCAACGGCGAGGTGCGCGGCACGATCCGGATGGGCGCGCGCAGCCTGCTCGCCCGCCCCACCCACCGGCTGGTCCGCGACGGCCTCGGCTACGTGCCGGAGGACCGCTGCGTCTTCGCCGGCCTCACCGTCACGGAGAACCTGCGGCTCGCCGAACGGCGGGGCACCACCCCGGCGTACGACAAGGTCTTCGCCCTCTTCCCCGAGCTGGACCGGCGCGGACGGCAACGGGCCGGCTCGCTCTCCGGCGGGCAGCAGCAGATGCTCGCCATCGGTCGGGTGCTGCTCAACGACAACCGGCTGCTGCTGATCGACGAGCCGACCAAGGGGTTGGCGCCGAAGGTGGTGACCGAGGTGGCCGAGGTGCTGGAACGGGTGGCGGAATCCGTGCCGGTGCTGCTGGTCGAGCAGAACCTGGCGGTGGTCCGGCGGCTGGCCAGGGACGCGGTGGTGCTCTCCACCGGCAAGGTGGCCTGGACCGGCGACGCGCAGGAACTGCTGCTGGAGACCACGCTGACCAAGTCGCTGCTGGGCGTCGGCTCGGAGGTGACGGTGAGCGCGAGGAGCGAGCCGGGTCCGCGAGCCGCGCAGTCGCGAACGAAGGATGGCATCGCGTGAGCACGGTGATCCTGCTGGCGCTGACCGGGCTCGGCCTGGCGGCGCTCTACTTCCTGGTGGCCTCCGGCCTCTCCCTGGTCTTCGGCCTGGCCGACGTGCTCAACTTCGCGCACGGCCTGTTCCTCGGCGTCGGCGCGTACGCGACCTGGTGGGCGGCGGCCAACCTGCCCGGCGCCGGGTCGGGCGGCTTCGGGTTCGTGGTGGCGGTCGCCTTCGGCGTGCTCGCCGGGGCGCTGATGGCGGTGCTGGTCGAGCTGGTGCTGATCCGACCGCTCTACTCCCGCACCATCGAGCAGGTGCTGGTCACCGTCGGCCTGTCGCTGGCCGGGGTGGCACTGCTCCAGGCCACCTGGGGCGCCGACCCGCGGCCGTTCCCGCGCCCCGCGTGGACCCGCGAGGTGACCTCGATCCTCGGCGCGAACGTGCCGAACGCCGGGCTGCTGCTGATCATCGCCGCGGTGCTGGTGCTCGGCGGTCTGCTCGCCTTCCTCCGGTTCACCAGGTACGGCCTGATCATCCGGGCCGGCGTGGAGAACCGGGAGATGGTGACCGCGCTCGGCATCGACGTACGCAAGGCGTTCACCCTGGTCTTCGCGATCGGCGGGGCGGCCGCCGCGCTGGCCGGCGCGCTCGGCGGGGTCTACTTCGGCACCGTCTCGCCCGGGCAGGGCGGCTCGCTGCTGATCTTCGCGTTCATCGTGGTGGTCATCGGTGGGATGGGCTCGGTGGTCGGGTCCGCGTACGCGGCGGTCGCGGTCGGGCTGCTGCAACAGTTCGTCAACTACTACGGCACGTCCGGGCTGGGCGACCTCTGCGTCGTCGGGCTGCTCGCCGTGGTGCTGCTGCTGCGTCCGCAGGGCCTGGCCGGAAAGGTGGCTCACGCATGACCGAGGTGAAGAGTCCCGAGGTCGCGGCGCCGCCCGCAGCGGTGCCCGACGAGCTGACCCCCGGGCACTCCCGCTGGCTCGGGCTGCGCCCGTACGCGCCGCTGGCCGCCCTGGTGGTGGCGGCGATCCTGCCGTACTCGACGCTGAACCTGCCGGGCGTCTTCGAGGGGCCGCTGAACTCGCCGGGCACCCTGCAACTGCTCGCCATCTGCCTGGTGTTCGGCGGCCTCGCGGCCGGCTACGACCTGCTCTTCGGGCGGACCGGGATGCTCTCCTTCGGGCACGCTCTCTACTTCGCCGCCGGCGTGTACGGCACCGACATCCTGATCACCCGGTTCGGGCTGCCGCTGTGGCAGGCCGCCCTGTTCACCGTCGTCGGCGGGGCGATCCTCGCCACGCTGCTCGGCGCGGTCGCGCTGCGCACCGTGGGGATCGCGTTCGCCATGGTGACGCTGGCCTTCGCCCAGGTCGGGGCGATCCTGGTGGCTCGCGACTTCGGCGGCCTCACCGGCGGCGAGGAGGGGCTGCCGCTGGACGTGTCCGGGCTGCCGTCCGCGCTTGTCGGGGTCGCCAACACGGTGAACCTCTACTGGCTGGCGCTGGCATACCTGACCCTCGTGGTCTTCGTGGTGCACCGGGTGAGCGGCTCGCCCACCGGCCGGGTGCTGGCCGGGCTGCGCGACGACGAGCGCCGGATCGGGGTGCTGGGGCTCGACCCGTACCGCTTCAAGCTGGTCGCGTTCACCCTGGCCGGCGGGCTGGCGACGGCGGGCGGGGTGGTCTACTGCCTGATCGTGGGCGGTGCGAGCCCGCACGTCACGTCGTCCGAGCTGACCCTGTCGCTGCTGGTCATGGTGGTGCTCGGCGGTCCGGGCACCCGGTGGGGTCCGGTGCTGGGCGGCATCCTCTACATGTACCTGGACCACCGGCTGACCGCCTTCGGCACCAGCGACGCGGTGAACAGCCTCCCGGCGTTCCTCAGCCACCCGCTGTCCCAGCCGCTCTTCGTCCTCGGCACCGTCTTCATCCTGGCCGTCTACTTCTTCCCCGGCGGCCTGGCCAGCCTCCGATCCCGCCTAGCCCCAGTGCTGTCCGCCCTCCGCCGCCACTGACCCCTACCTCCCGGGCTCTCCCGTCTCGTTGATCATGAGATTGGCGGCACGACACGCCGGCGCCGAGCGGGCTAACCTCATGATCGACGGAGCTCGGCCCGGCCAGGTCCTCGGGTCAACGGCGGCTCGG
This sequence comes from Micromonospora sp. NPDC006431, assembly GCF_042870725.1. Lineage (NCBI taxonomy): Bacteria > Bacillati > Actinomycetota > Actinomycetes > Micromonosporales > Micromonosporaceae > Micromonospora > Micromonospora sp. NPDC006431. The sequence goes on along the minus strand of NZ_JBIAHQ010000005.1, from coordinate 267,923 downwards.
TCCTCGGCCGCTGACCCGAGAAACGACGCGGGGGCGGCGGCCCCCCGTGTGGCCGCCGCCCCCTCCCGTCGTGGGTCAGCCGTTCAACAGCTCGTACGCCAGCGAAGGTGCCTTCGTCACCGCGCTCCCGGTCGGCGCGGTGATCTTCTCCGTGCTGCCGAAGTCGGTGTAGGCGACGACGTACTGGTACGCCTTCTGCTTACCGGCCGCGGGCATCTCCAGCACCAGCGAGGTGAGGTGCCCGTCCGGCCCCACCTGCGCGGTGAACGGCACGTGCTTGCCGGCCTCGCCGAGCGCCGCCGCCTCGCCGTCGTCCAGCGCCTTGGCCGCCTCGCCGCCGGTCACGTCGATGAACCCGGCGTACTTCCCGGGGCCCTGCTGCTCGACGGAGGTCGCCGCGTCGAGCAGCGGGCCCGCGTTGCCCTGGTCCGCGCCGTCGTAGCTCGGCACGCCGCTGGCGTCGGTCAGCTTGGCCTTGTCCAGCGCCATCCACTTCTCCGGGAGCTTCGGCAGGCCCGGCTTACCGCTGAACTTCGCCTTCATCCAGACCTTGTCCTCGATGACCAGGAAGGACATCTTCACGGTGATCCCGTCCTCGGGTGGCATCGCCATGTTCATCTCCAGCGCCTTCGAGGCCGGATCGATCCGCCCGCTCAGATTGCTGGAGGCGTCCTTGCCGGTGAACCGGAACGCGCTCGTGGCCTCGTCCGGGACTGTTGCGAGGAGCGCCTGCTTCGGGTCGACGGACGGGGACGCCGCCGGGGTGGATCCGGTGCCGGTGGAGGCGCCGTCCTTGATCGTGCCGCACCCGGCGGACAGGGTGGTGGCGGCCAGCACGGCCGTCGCGATGCCCGCGACCCGCCGGATCGTCGCGGCGGTGCCGATACGCTGCGTCATTTCGTTGACTCACTTTCCGAAGGGGCTGTTGCGGGGAGATCTTGGCAGGTCACCACGGCCGTCCCGCTGCCGATATGCTGCGGTTCGACTGCCGCGGGCCGCCGTCGGCGTACGGGGCGGGGTGTAGGAGCGGAAACTCGCATGTCACAGGTCTTGCGCTTCGAGATCCTCGGGCCGCAGCGAGCCTGGTACGCGGACCGCCCACTCGATCTCGGCGCCGGCAAGCAGCGGGCGGTACTCGCCGTGCTGCTGCTCTCCGCCGGCCGCCCGGTCTCCACCGGACAGGTCGTCGAGGCGGTCTGGCCGGAGGACCCGCCCGCGAACGGCCCCAACGTCGTGCAGAAGTACGTCGCCGGGCTGCGCCGGGTGCTGGAACCGGACCGGTCCCCGCGTACGCCGGGGCGGGTGCTGACCCTCACCGACGCCGGCTACTTGCTGCGGGTCCCGCCGGAGTCGGTCGACGCGGTCCGTTTCGAGCGCGGTGTGCACCGGGCCCGGCAGCAGCACGCGGCCGGGCGTACCGCCGAGGCGCTGGCGGAGCTGACCGCCGCCCTGGACCTGTGGCAGGGTGACCCGTTCACCGGGTTCTCGGGGCTGTACTTCGACACCGCGCGGCACCGCCTCGTGGAGCTGCGGGCCGTCGCCCTGGAGACCCGCGCCGAGCTGGAACTGGACAGCGGGCGGCACCGCGAGCTGGTCGGCGAACTGGTGGAGCTGGTGGCCGAGTTCCCGGTCCGGGAACGGCTGCGGTACCAGCTCATGCTGGCGCTGTACCGCAGCGGCCGGCAGGCGGAGGCGCTCGCCGCGTACCGGGAGTTCGCCGTCCTGCTCCGCGAGGAGTACGGCATTGAGCCCGGCGAGGTGCTACGGGAGCTGCACGGACGGATGCTGCGCTCGGACGCCACGCTGCTGCTCCCGCCTCCGCAGCGCGCGCTCACCGCACCGGACCCGACCCGGGCCGTGCCGGTCCAGTCGGCGCGCCCGACCGAGAGGCTCACCGCCGCCGCACCCGCCGCGCCCGCCGCGCCGGCCGCGCCCGCCGCGCCCGCCGCGCCGGCCGCGCCCGCCGCGCCCGCCGCGCCCGCCGCGCCGGCCGCGCCCGCCGCGCCCGCCGCGCCGGTCGCATCCGAGCACCCGGCCGCGCCCGCCGCACCCGGGCACCTGGCCGCGCCTGCCGCACCGGTCGCACCTGAGCACCCGGCCGCACCGCCCATATCGGCGCCGCCGTCGGTCCCGGCTGCCGGACCGGTCCCTCCGCCGTCCGTCGGCTGGCTACCGCCCGACACCGCCGGCTGGCCCGCCGGCGGCCCGCCGCCGGTGCCGATGCCCGCGGTCGCGCGCCGCGGCGTGCCACGCTGGCTGAGCATCGGCACCACCGTCGTGTCCGCGCTCACCGCCCTGGCCTCCTTCGGCCTCCTCACCTGGCTGGTGGTGCTCCTGTACGCGATCTGGCGACGGAGCTGGCGCAATGGGCTCGCCGCGGCCTACTACCTGGCGGTGGCCGTGTCCTTCCTGGCCGGCGTCGGCGGCAGCGAGACCGACGAGGTCACCGACTTCGAGGGCTTCCTGATCACCATCTGGCTGATCACCGGGCTGGCGGGCGCGGTGCACGTCGTGCTGCTCAACGGCCGGCTGCTCCACTGGTTCCGCGCCCACTGGGGCCGCCGGCCGCCGGCGGACGACCGTCGGCTGCGCCGAGAGCATGCCCGCTACCTGCTCTACCACTACCCGACGGCGCGCGGGGAACTGCGCATCGGCCGCCCCGACCTGCCCCGGGCGTACGACGACGGTGGTCTCGTCGACATCAACGCGGTGGCGGACCAGGTGATCATCGGGCTGCCCGGGCTGAGCCCGGCGCAGGCGCAGCACCTGGTGCTGGACCGGCGTGTGCGCGGCGCGTACGCCTCGATGGAGGAGTTGGCCGCGCGGTGCCTCCTGCCGCCCGCCGTGAGCGATCCGCTCCGTGAGGTGCTGCTCTTCCTGCCGCCCCCGCCGGGCAACTTGCCCTCGTGATCCCGGACGCCGCCCGGGTGCCTGGTAGAAATGCCGGATGAGCCAGGATCGGGTGGCCGTACGGGAGCGGGCCGAGGCGGTGCTGCGGCGGCTGGCGGGTGAGCACGCCCGGCTCCGTGAGGACCAGTGGCGGGCCATCGAGGCGCTGGTGGTGGACCGCCGGCGGGTGCTCTGCGTGCAGCGCACCGGCTGGGGCAAGTCGGCGGTCTACTTCGTGGCCACCGCGCTGCTCCGCCAGGCCGGCGCCGCCGGGCCCGCCGCCGGCGTGGGAGGCGAGGCAGCCGGCCCGACAGTGATCGTCTCGCCGCTGCTGGCGCTGATGCGCAACCAGGTCGATTCGGCGGCCCGAGCCGGCATCCGGGCCCGCACCATCAACTCGGCCAACCTCGACGAGTGGGACGAGATCACCGCCGAGATCCACGCCGGAACGGTGGACGTGCTGCTGATCAGCCCGGAGCGCCTCAACAACCCGGACTTCCGGGACGGGGTGCTGCCGAAGCTGGCCGCCACCACCGGGCTGCTGGTGGTGGACGAGGCGCACTGCGTCTCCGACTGGGGGCACGACTTCCGGCCGGACTACCGCCGGCTGCGGACCTTCCTCGGCAACCTGCCCGGCCGGACCCCGGTGCTCGCCACCACCGCCACCGCCAACGCCCGGGTCACCGAGGACGTCGCCGAGCAGCTCGGTGACGCCCTGGTGCTGCGCGGCACCCTCGACCGGGAGTCGCTGCGGCTGGGCGTGGTCGACCTGCCGAGCCCGGCCCACCGGCTGGCCTGGCTCGCCGACCACCTCGACGGGCTCCCCGGTTCGGGAATCATCTACACGCTCACCGTCGCGGCGGCCGGCGAGACGGCGGAGTTCCTTCGCGCCCGGGGCTGGCAGGTGGCCGCGTACACCGGCCAGGCCGACGACGCCGACCGCCGCGCCGCCGAGCAGGACCTGCTGGACAACAAGATCAAGGCGTTGGTGGCCACCAGCGCGCTCGGCATGGGCTTCGACAAGCCGGACCTCGGCTTCGTGGTGCACCTCGGCGCGCCGCCCTCGCCCATCGCCTACTACCAGCAGGTGGGCCGCGCCGGCCGGGCCGTGGAGCACGCGGAGGTGCTGCTCCTCCCCGGCGCCGAGGACGCGGCGATCTGGCGGTACTTCGCCTCCCTCGCCTTCCCGCCCGAGCAGCAGGTGCGGGCGGTGCTCGCCGCGCTGCACCCGGACCGGCCCAGCTCCACCCAGGCCCTCGAACCGATCGTCGACCTGCGCCGGGCCCGGCTGGAGCTGATGCTCAAGGTGCTCGACGTGGACGGCGCGGTGCGCCGGGTGCGCGGCGGCTGGCTCGCCACCGGCGAGCCCTGGGTCTATGACGAGCCCCGGTTGCGGCGCGTCGCCCAGGCGCGCGCCGCCGAGCAGCAGGCCATGCTCCGGTACGCGAGCACGACCGGCTGCCGGATGCGCTACCTGCGGGAATGCCTGGACGACGGCGGGGCGGACGACTGCGCCCGCTGCGACAACTGCGCGGGCCCGGTGGTCGGCGCCGAGGTAAGCGACACCGCGCTCACCGCCGCGCAGACCTTCCTCGGCCGCCCCGGCGTGGCGATCGCGCCGAAGAAGCTCTGGCCGACCGGCCTCGACGCGGTGGGCGTACCCCTGAAGGGACGCATCCCCCCGGCGGAGCAGGCGCTGCCCGGCCGGGCCGTGGGTCGCCTCTCCGACCTGGGCTGGGGTGGTCGGCTGCGCGGCCTGGTCGGGCCGGACGCGGCGGACGGCGCGGTCCCCGACGACGTTGCGGCGGCCGTGGTCGAGGTGCTGAAGGCGTGGGCGCACGGCGACGACCCGTGGCCGCGCCGGCCGGTCGGCGTGGTGGCGGTCGGCTCCCGCACCCGTCCGGCGCTGGTCGGCTCGCTCGCCGAGCGGATCGCCACCGTGGGCCGGCTGCCGCTGCTCGGCCGGGTCGCCCGGACCGGCCCGTCCGGGGCCGGCGGGCCGCGCGGCAACAGCGCCCAGCGGGTACGCGCCCTGCACGACGCCTTCGCGCTGCCCGACGAGCTGGCCGACGCCCTGGTCGGGCTGGACGGGCCGGTGCTGCTCGTCGACGACCTGGTGGACTCCGGCTGGACCATGACCATGGTGGCTCGGCTGCTGCGCCGGGCCGGCGCCCCGGAGGTGCTCCCGCTGGCCCTCGCGATCGCCGGCTGATCCGTCGACGGCTTCCGGTCGCGCCCTCGATCTGGGGTAGTCGTCCACCGGCCGGGGTAAGTTCCCGGGCCGGCCGGATTGCGAGCGTCGCCACCGTCTCCGACGGTGCCCCGGGCGGCACCCCGGTTGGCGGTACCGTGGGCGCATGACCGAGCAGCGACCCGTCACCCAGACGTACGCCGTCAGCGGGATGACCTGCGAGCACTGCGTGCGGGCGGTGACCGAGGAGCTGTCCGCCCTGCCCGGCGTCGAGGAGGTCCGGGTCGATCTCGCCGCGGGTACGGCCACCGTCACCAGCAGCGATGCGTTGCCGGTCGAGACCGTCCGGGCCGCCGTCGACGAGGCGGGCTACGAACTGGCCGGCGGCGTTGCCTGAGTCGCCGTCCGTCACCCGTCCCGAGGCACCGGCCCCGGCCGGTCCCGACGCGTCAACCACCCCGGCCGGTCCCGACGCGTCGCCGGCCGTGCTCGACCGCGACCCGCCACCCGGGGCGGGCCCCGGCATGGTGGACGGGGCCACGTTGCGGCTCGCCCTGACGGTGGGCGGGCTGGTGCTCGCCGTGCTGCTCGGCTTCGGCCTCGGACGGCTGAACCCGCCGCCGACCACCGCGTCCGGCGCCGCCCCGACGACCGCGACGCACAGCCACGCGCCGGGCACCGGCGCGCACTCGCACGGCGGGGCCACGGTCACCCAGGGCGACGGCGCGGACGCGGTCGGGCTCTCGCTCAGCTCGGCCGGCTACACGCTCACCGCCCTGACGGTGGAGTTCACCCCCGGCCGGGCCGGTGAGCTGCGGTTCCAGATCCGGGACGAGCGGCGGCGACCGGTCACCCGGTTCGCCGTCGTGCACGACAAGCCGATGCACCTCATCGTGGTGCGCCGCGACCTCACCGGCTATCAGCACCTGCACCCGACGATGGCGGCGGACGGCACCTGGTCGGTGCCGCTGACCCTGCCCGAGGCGGGAGTCTGGCGGGCGTACGCCGACTTCACCGCGGTCGCCGACGACGGCCGGCAGACCGCCGTCACCCTCGGCACCGACCTGGCCGCGCCCGGCGGGTACGCGCCCCGGCCGCTGCCGGCCCCGGCCACCTCGACCACGGTCGACGGGTTCACCGTCGGATACGAGGGCACCCCGACGGCGGGGGCGGCGACCCCGCTGCGGTTCCAGGTGCTCACCCCCGGCGGCACGGCCGCGGCGCTGGAGCCCTACCTCGGCGCGTACGGCCACCTGGTCGCGCTCCGCGAGGGCGACCTCGGCTACGTGCACGTGCACCCGGAGACCCGGCGGGACGGCGACCCGGTCACGTTCTCGCTCAGCGCGCCCGGGCCGGGCCGCTACCGGATGTTCTTCGACTTCCAGGTCGGCGGCGTGGTGCGTACCGCCGCGTTCACCGTGACGGTCGGTTGAGGCGTCAGCCGGCCCGGCGGACCGGGCGGCGTGCCAGGTAGCGGAGCAGGTCCCGGATGTGGTGCTTCTCCTCGGCCGGGACGGTGGGATCGGCCAGCCGCGCCAGGATCACCCGGACGTCCGCCTCCACCGGGGCGTCCTCGGCGCGGCGGCGGGGGACCTGGCCGGCGTCGGGCAGGCCGAGAGCGCGGAAGGCGGCCGCCACCGGCAGATCGAGTGCGGCACAGAAGCCGCGCACCTTGGCCAGCTCCGGGTAGTCCTGCCAGTCACCGGCCAGCCAGCGGAACACCGTGGACCGCCCCACGCCCGTGTGCGTGGCCAGCTCGGTCACCGTCCAGCCGCGCTCCTCGCGGGCGTCGTCGATGGCGCGCCGCACGAAGCGGGCGAACGCCATCTGCGGCGAAACCTCTGCGGAACCCATCCCTCCGGGTCTTCCCTCTCCGGCGCAAGCACCGGACGGTGCGGCCTCCGACAGGGTAGTACGAACGAGGGCCGAAGTAATTGACTGATCGGTCGGGTGGCGGGACGGCCGGGACGGCAGATCGGTTGTCCCGAATCAACTACCGCGACCGGCCGCCGTCAGGTCGGCGATCCGGACAGCAGGGTCTCCAGCCGGGGCGTCACGGCCCACTGGTCGACCAGCTCCCGATACTCCGCCCGCTGGTCGGCGGTCGGCGTGTGCCCGGTGTGCCGGGCCCGGATCAGCAGGTTGCGCGGGGTGTGCCGGGAGTCGACGAACTCCACCACGTCGGCCCGGTAGCCGTGCAGCCGGAGCAGGCCGGCCCGCAGCGCGTCGGTCAGCACGTCCGCGAACCGCTCGCGCAGGATGCCCTGCCGGGTGAGCAGCTCGTACGGCCCCGGGGTCGTCCGGGCGCGGAGCTGGGCCGCCACGTCGTGGTGGCAGCAGGGGGCGGCGAGCACCCACCGGGCATTCCACCGGACGGCGCGGGCCAGCGCCTCGTCGGTGGCGGTGTCGCAGGCGTGCAGCGCCAGCACCAGGTCGGGTGCCGGCTCGACCACCGCCTTGGCGATGGTGCCGGCCACGAAGCTCACCCGGTCGGCCCAGCCCAGCCGCTCGGCCAGCTCGGTGTTGCGGCGGCGCTGGTCCTCGCGGACGTCCACCCCGACCAGCGTCACGTCCAGCCCGCGCCGGATCAGATAGCGGTACGCCGCGAACGTCAGGTACGCGTTGCCGCAGCCGAGGTCGACCACGCGCAACGGCCCGGCCAGGTCGTCGGGCAGGGTGGCCGCCAGCGCGCGCAGGAACGCGTCCACCTGGCGGCGCTTGGCCGCCGAGCCGCCGATCTCGGCGAAGATCGGGTCGCCCGGGTCGAGCAGGTAGTCCTTGGCCCGGTCGTGGCCGCCCGGCTCCGGCGCCGGTCGGCTCGCCGCCGCCCGGTGCACCTGCGCCTCGCCCGACTTGGTCACCCGGAGCTGGAGCGTGGTGTCGGCCGTCTCCACATGCCAGTTGCCGAAGGGCTCGGCGAGCAGCGCGTCGACCGCCGCGCCGGCCTCCGCGCCCGGCGCCACGTTGCGGGTGTACGGCCGGACGCCGTCCGAGGTGGCGATCTGTAGCCGCAGGCCGGCCTTCAGGGTGACCGGGCGCAGCTCGGCGCGGACCACTGAGGGACGCTCGCCGCGGCGCCGCCCGGCGGCGACCGCCCGGGTCAGGGCGGGGTCGAGCAGCAGCGCCCGTACCTCGGTCAGGGCGGCGTCCAACGGTTCCGGCATGGCCTCATCTTCCTCGTCGCCGGGCGGGCCACCGCCGCGCCCCGTCTCGCGGGTGTCCCGCGTCGCCATCCCTGCCGCACTGCGCCCGTGGCTGCAGAGCGCTCTGCAGCCATGGACGCAGCGGTCTGTTGGTCCACTCGGGGTGCGGGATGTTGCGGTGTCAGGGAGCCCGGACACCGCGACGTGCGGGACGTGGAGTCGATCTGAAGCGGGGACGGCCCTCGGACCGGGACCGGTCCGAGGGCCGTCGCCCATCGCTGTCAGTCGGCGGTCGCCTCGGCCGGCGTACCGCTGCCCGAACCACTACTGCGGCGGCGCCGGCGGCGGCGCGGCTTGGTCGGGCCCTCGCCCTCGGCGGCGGCCGACGCGGCCGGCTCGGCCCCGACCTCGGCGGTGACCGCCGCGGTGGGCTCGCCGGCGAGCGTCTCACCGGCCCGGCGGCGCAGGCGGCGGCGCGGCGTGCGGCTGCCCTCGGGCGCCTCGGACGGCTCGGCACCGCTGTCGCCGTCGGCGGGTGTCGCGGCGGCGTCGCCGCCCCGACCCCGCCCGCGTTCCCGGCCCCGGCCCTCGCCGCGCCGCGTACCGCGCTCGCCGCGCCGCGACCGGCCACCGCCCAGGTCCTCCTCGACCTCCGCCGACAGCCCGGCGCGGGTGCGCTCGGCGGTCGGCAGCGTGCCGGTGATCTCGCGGGAGATGTCCAGGTCGGTGTAGAGGTGCGCGGAGGTGTGGTATGTCTCCGGCGGCTCGGGCATGTCGAGCCCGAGGGTCTTGTCGATGATCCGCCAGCGCGGCATGTCGTCCCAGTCGACGAAGGTCACCGCGACGCCGGTCGCCCCGGCCCGGCCGGTACGGCCGATCCGGTGGGTGTAGGTGTCCTGGTCCTCGGGGCAGTCGTAGTTGATCACGTGGGTGACGCCGGTGACGTCGATGCCCCGGGCGGCCACGTCGGTGGCGACCAGCGTGTCGATCTTGCCGGCGCGGAACGCCCGCAGCGCCCGCTCCCGGGCGCCCTGGCCCAGGTCGCCGTGCACGGCGGCCACCGCGAAGCCGCGGAAGTCCAGGTCCTCGGCGACCCGGTCGGCGGCCCGCTTGGTGCGGGTGAAGATCATGGTCAGGCCTCGGCCCTCGGCCTGGAGGATGCGGGCGACGATCTCGACCTTGTTCATCGAGTGGGTGCGGTAGGCCAGCTGCTGGGTCTGCGGCGACGGACCGGTCTCGGCGGTGTGCCCGGCGTGGATCGTCACCGGCCGGCGCAGGAAGCGCCGGGACAGGGCGACGATCGGGTCCGGCATGGTGGCCGAGAAGAGCATGGTCTGCCGGTCCTCCGGCAGCATCGCGAGGATCTTCTCGACGTCGTCGAGGAAGCCCAGGTCGAGCATCCGGTCGGCCTCGTCGAGCACCAGCGCGTGCACCCGGTCGAGCCGCAGGTGCTTCTGCTTGGCCAGGTCCAGCAGCCGGCCCGGGGTGCCGACCAGGATCTCGACGCCCTTGCGCAGCGCCTCGATCTGGGGCTCGTAGGCCACGCCGCCGTAGATCGCCAGCACCCGGACGCCCCGGGTGCGGCCGGCGGCGTCGAGGTCCCTGGCGACCTGGATGCCCAGCTCGCGGGTGGGTACGACGACCAGCGCCTGCGGCACGCCGTCGCTGCCCTCGGACGGGGCGAACACCCGCTCCAGCAGCGGGATGCCGAAGCCGAGGGTCTTGCCGGTGCCGGTCGGCGCCTGGCCGATCAGGTCGACGCCGCGCAGCGCGATCGGCAGCGCGTACTCCTGGATGGCGAACGCGCGGGTGATGCCGGCGGCCGCGAGGGCCTCGACGGTCTCCTGGCGGGCGCCGAGCTCGGCGAAAGTGGGAGCTTCCGGACGAACCGGAGCGGTGGGGGCCAGTTCCTGGCCTTGAATCTGCTCGCTCATATGGATTTGGGGGTGCCCTCTCGTGGTGCGCCCCTCATGTCCTCAGGGCGCGGTCGGTTTGGCGCGGGCCACACGGTCGGGGGCGGTACGCCGAGCCGGACCGGGCCGCACGCGCGCCGGGGGCCGGACAGTGATCAGCTCGGTTGATGTCCGCTGCTGATCGGATCGGTGCCCACGGCAACTGTTCCATACTACCTGAACAGCCCCTGGGTCGTCCTGATTCCGCTGCTGGGCTGCTGTTCCGGGGGCAGCGGGCGTGACCTGGGCCACAGATCGACGGGGTCAGCGGGGGTGGCGGCCGGGCGGTAGCCTGCGCTCGTGTCCGCCCCCGATCCCGCCCTGGTCGACCTGCTCGGCCTCGTGGCCTACGGCGAACTGCTCGCCTTCGACCGGCTGGCCGCCGACGCCCGCCTCGCCCCCGACCTGCCCCGGCGGGCCGCGCTCAGCGAGATGGCCGCCGCCGAGATCGCGCACTACCGGTGGATCGCCGACCGGATCACGGCGCTGGGCGTACGGCCCGACGAGGCGATGGGCCCGTACGTCGAGGCGTTGCAGGCGTACCACGACTCGACCGAGCCGAAGGACTGGCTGGAGGCGGCGACCAAGGCGTACGTCGGGGACGCCGTCAGCGACGACTTCCTGCGGGAGATCGCCGACGGGCTCGACGGGCCGGACCGGCAGCTCATCCTCGACGTGCTGCACGACTCGCGCTACGCCGAGTTCGCCGCCACCGAGATCCGGGCCGCCATCGAGGCCGACCCCCGGGTGGCCAACCGGCTCTCCATGTGGGCGCGGCGGCTGGTCGGGGAGGCGTTGTCCCAGGCCGGCCGGGTCGCCGCCGCGGACCGGGGGGCGCTCACCGCGTTGATCGCGCGCCGGGAGGGGGTGGACGTGCCGGCGCTGTTCCGCCGGCTGACCGACGCGCACACCGCGCGGATGACCGCCGCGGGGTTGAACAACTGACGCCCGGAGCCGCCGTGGCGGGGTGCCCGCCGCGGCGCCTCCGGCAGGAAATCAGCGGACGGTGAACCCGACCGCGCGGGGTGCGGCCTCGGCGATCTCGACGTAGGCGACCTTGCCGACCGGCACGATGACCCGCCGGCCCTTCTCGTCGGTCAGGGAGAGCGTGCCCTCCCCCTTGGCGATCGCGTCGGTCACGATTTGCTCGACCTCGGCCGGCGACTGCCCGCTCTCCAGGACCAGCTCACGCGGCGCGTACTGCACGCCGATCTTGACCTCCACGGTGCCTCCTCAACTGGGGCGAAAAAGCCGCCGTGAGAAGGCTATCCGATCTGGTGTACCGATGTTCAGGCTGACTCGCCTTGCAGCGGGAAGCTGGCGATGCCCCGCCAGGAGAGGGCGGCCACCAGCGCCTCGGCCTCCGCCTTGGGCACCTGCCGGCCGCTGGCCAGCCAGAACTGGGCGGCCGTCTCGGCGGCGCCGACCAGGCCGGAGGCGAGCAGTTCGGCGTGTGCCCGGCTCACGCCGGTGTCCGAGATGATGGTGTCGGTTATCGCGGCGATGCAGCCCTGCTCGACCCGTTCCACCCGCTGCCGGACGGCCGGGTCGTTGCGCAGGTCCGACTCGAAGACCAGGCGGAACGCCTCGCTCTCGTGATCGACGAAGTCGAAGTAGGCGCGCACCGACGCGCTGACCCGCTCCTTGTTGTCGTTGGTGCCGCGCATCGCGTCGCGCACCTTCGCCACGATGGCGTCGCAGTGCGTGTCCAGCAGCGCGAGGTAGAGCTCCATCTTGCCCGGGAAGTGCTGGTAGAGCACGGGCTTGGAGACTCCCGCCCGCTCGGCGATGTCGTCCATCGCGGCAGCGTGGTAGCCCTGCGCGACGAACACCTCCTGGGCGGCGGCGAGCAGTTGCTTGCGGCGCGCCGAGCGGGGCAGGCGGGTGGGCCGGCCGGCGGTCTGTGCACCGTTCCCCACAGCGGTCATGGGAACCTCCGAGTTTCATCGTACGAGCCGGCACTTATCACCCGAACCGGTCGGGGCTCGTGAACCCGTCGCGGAATTGGCCCGCCGCTGTAACTTATCGCCACTGTCGCCACACGGTAGCCTCAGCGGGGGCGACCAAGGAGCGCGCGGTGAGTGATTCAGGGCAACCCGGAGCCGCCACCCCGGGAGAGCACGGCGACGGGACGGGTCAGCACGACGACCTGGCCCGCACCGGCGGCGGGTGGGCGCCCCCGGCGTCCGGCTGGGCCCGGGGCGCGGAGCCGCCGGCCGCCTGGCCCCGCGCCGATCTCACCGGTTGGGGCGCCTCGTCGCCCCGCCACGGCGACCTCCCGGCCCCGCTGCCCGGGCTGCCCGCCGAGGAACCGTCGGGTCGGGTCAACGGCCGCCACGTCAACGGCGTGGACCACGCCGGGGAGGAGTCGCCGGTGACCCGCCAGGCGCCGGTGAGTGCCCCGCCCGTCGACGAGCCACGCCGGGAGACCGACGCCGACCGCCTGGTCGTCCCGGCCCAGCGGCCCGCCCCCGCGGTGGAGCAGCCGTCCGCCGAGGCGGAGCCGCCGCCGGCCCGGCATTCATCGGACGAAGCGCTGCCCGGCCGCGTGTCGCGCCGGGCGGAGGGCAGGGGCCCCACCTCCGCGCCGCCGGCCCTCCAGGTGCCGCCGGTCGGCGCGGCCGCCTCCGGCTTCGAGGTCCCGCCCGGCTTCCACGCCCCGGCCGCCGAGCGGGCCGCCGCCGAGCCGCCCCCGTCACTCTCCCGGGGCTGGGCCGACCCGCGCCCGCCCGAGCCACCGGCCGGGCCGCCGACCGCGTCCGGGGGCTGGGCCGACCAGCGCTCGCCGGAGTCACCGGCCGAGCCGCCGTCCGGGTCCCGGGGCTGGGCCGACCGGGGGCCGGGCGAGCCGCCGGCGCTGTCGCGCTGGGCCCCGGCCGACTCGCCGGCCGAGCCGCCGTCGCTCTCCCGGGGCTGGGCCGAGCGCCCCTCGTCGGCGCCGCCGGCCGGGCCGGCTGCGGGCCCGCCCGAGGAGCCCCGCACCCCGGCGGCCGACGACCGGCGCGCGCCGGCGGACGAACGCCGGCCGTCGCCGGCCGAGGAGCCGGAGTGGTCCGAGCCCGGCTGGGGCGGCGGCTGGGCGCCGGCGTGGTCGCGCGAGGCGGAACCGGCGGGCCGCCGGGCCCGGGATGACGAGACAACGGGCCGCCGCGCCCGCGAGGAGGAGCCGGTCGGCCGCCGGGCCCGCGACGAGCGCGCCGCCGAGTGGACACCCGAGCCGGCCGAGCAGCCCACGCCCTACGAGCCGCCGCGCGGCGAGCCGACCCGCCCGCACGAGCCGGTCCGGGCCGAGCCGTCGTCCGGGTACGGGCCACCGCGCCCCGAGCCGGCCCGGCCGTACGAGGTGTCCCGGAGCGACGCCGAGTCCCGCCCGGCGTACGAGCCGGTGGCGCGGGAGAGCCGCGAACGGCCCTCCTGGGCCGGGCCGCCGGTGCCGGTGGCCCCGTTCAGCGCGCCGCCGCACGCCGCTCCGACCAGCGCCCCGCCGGTGCCGCGGGAGGCCCCGGCCAGCGCCCCGCCCGCCGGGTACGGCCCGCCGGCCGGCGCCCGGGCGGAGGAGCGCGAGGGCGCGTCGTACCGGCCACGCACCGACGAGACACCGGGCCCCGTCGCCAGCGGTGGGTCCCGCGTCGACCGCACTCCCGCGTCCGCCCCGACGAGCGCGCCCCCCTACGCGGCCCGCCGGTCCGCCCCCGAACCGGTGCCGACGGCCGAGCCGGCCGCCGAGACCCGGCCGACGGACCCCGCCGCGGCGGTGCTGCCGCAGCGCGTCCCCGCCGAACCGGACGTGCCCGTCGTGCCGGAGCCGCCAGCTGTGGAACCGCCCGCCGAAACCCCGGAACTCGCCCGCATCGCCACCCACCTGCGCCGTGACGACGAGCCCGCGCCGCTGCGCGAGCGGCCCGAGGGCTTCGACGTCAACGCCATCCTCGACGCCGTCCGGGAGGTGGCCGGCGTCCGGGACGCGGCGCTGCGCCGTACCCCGGCCGGGGCGCACAGCCTCCGGCTCGACCTCGCCGACGGCGCCGACCCGGCGGAGGTGAGCCGGATGGTGGCCCGCCTGCTCCAGGAGCGGATGGGGCTGGCCGCGGCCCCGCAGAACCTGCCCGGTGCTCCTGCCGCCGCACCGCCCCCGGTCCGTCGCCGGTCGGCCCAGCCGCGCCCGGAGCGGGCCACCGGCGAGCCGCGGGTGGCCGCGGACCGACCGGGTGCGCCCCGACCGGTCCCGAGCCGGTCGGCGGAGGGCCCGTTCGGCGCGCCTGAGGCGCGAGCCGGCCGGCCCGCGGAGCTGCCGGCCGAGGGCGCCGAGCCGGCTGCCGAGCCGCCCCGCCGGCGCCGGCAGGCCGCGACCCACCGGGGCCGGGCCGCGGTGGAGGAGTCGTCGCTCGCCGCCGCCCCGGCCGGCGCGGCCACCGGAAGCCCGGTCACGCTCGGTACGTCGTACTCGGGCGGGCAGATGACCACGACGGAGACCGCACCCTCCCGACCGCTGGACACCGGCGGCGCGCCGGGGCCCCGGGTGCTGATCGACCACGTCCAGATGAGCACCTTCGGCCTCGACGCCACCGTGGAGGTACGCCTGATCGCCGGGGACCGGACGGCGGAGGGGCACGCCACCGGGCCGGCCGTCGACGGCTACGTGCTGCGGCTCTGCGCGGTGGCCGCCGCGGCGGCGGTGGACGAGCTGCTCGGCCGCGCGGCCTCGACCGGGGAGCGGGGACGCTGCTTCGTCGAGCACGCCGCGGTGGTGCCGTTCGGCAACTGCGAGGTGGCGACCGTGGTGGTGCTGCTGGTCTGCGCCGGCTGGGTGGAGCAGTTGGCCGGTTCGGCGCTGGTGGCCGGCGATCCCCGGCAGGCGGCGGTCCGGGCGACCCTGGCCGCGGTGAACCGCCGGCTGGAAGCGCTGCTCGCCTGAGCCGAAGACCGGTGTCGGGCGGCCGGGGCGCGGGAACACTGGAGCCATGAAACGCGCCGCCCTCTGGCCGGATCATCTCCTGCCCGCGCACCATGTCCCGCCGCCCTGGCCGGGCCGGGAAGTACGCCTCGACGGCACGGTGACGTACGTCCGGGAGACCCCGGCCACCGGCCCCGGCGCCGAGCCGGCGCTCTACGTGCACGGCCTGGGCGGCTCGTCGCAGAACTGGACGGACCTGGCCGGCCTGCTCGCCGACCGGCTCGACGGGCAGGCGATCGACCTGCCCGGCTTCGGCCGCAGCGAGCCCGGCCGGCGATACACCGTGCCGGCCTTCGCGGACCGGGTGATCCGCTGGATCGAGCACAGCGGCCGGGGCCCGGTGCACCTGTTCGGCAACTCGCTCGGCGGGGCCGTCTCGGTACGGGTGGCGGCGCTGCGGCCGGACCTGGTCCGGACGCTGACCCTGGTCTCCCCGGCGCTGCCGTTCCTGGACTTCCGCCGCTCGGTGCAGGGGCGGATGCTGCCGCTGCTGGCATTCCCCGGAGGGGAGCGGGTGGCCGCCTGGCGGCTGACCCAGCTCGCCCCCGAGATGCTGGCCCAGGAGGTGATGGAGGCGTGCATCGCCGACCTGACCCGGATCTGTGACCAGCGCCGGCAGGAGGCGATCGAGGAGATCCGGATCCGCTACGAGGCGGACCACTACGCCGCCGTGTACGTCCGGACGTTCCGGGGCCTGGTCGCCAGCTTCCTGCGGTCGTACCTGCCGGGCACCGGTTCGCTGTGGCGGCTGGCGGCGGCGGTGCGCGCGCCCACCCTGGTGGTCGGGGGACGGCAGGACCGGCTGGTGGACGTCCGGGTGGCGCCGCAGGCCGCCCGGGTGATCCCGGACAGCCGCCTGCTGATGCTCGACGGGGTCGGGCACGTGGCCCAGTTGGAGGTGCCCCGGACGGTGGCGCGGGCCGTCCTGGCACTGCTCGCCGAGACCCGGGCCGACGCGGCGGCGGCCGGGTCGCGGGCCGGAGCGGTGCCCGCCGAGCCGCGGGGCAGCGGAGTGTCCGCCGAGGCCCGGGGCGGCGCGGCGCCCGCCGACCCCCGGGACTGCCTGCTCGCCGGAACGGAGGACAGCGCCCTCCGCCGGGACATGGCAGGCTGAGCGCGATGTCCTCCGCCCCCCGTCCGCGCCGCGCCGCCGCGCCGGTTGCCGCCCGTCGCCCGGCAGCCCGCTGGCGGTCCGCGATCGTACTGCTCGCGTTCCTGAGCGCCGCCGGGATCGCCGTGGCCGCCGCGGTGCAACGGCCGTTGGCCTGGGCCGAGGTGCTGGTCGGCGACGAGGGGCTGATCCAGCCGCCGGCGCCGTCGAGCACCGGGTCGACGCCGTCCGCCCCGACGAGTCCGGCGCCGACGCCGTCCGCCCCGGTGAGCCCGTCGCCGACGCCGGGCCCGGTCAACCCGGAGGCGGTGCTGAGCCTGCCCGGTCCGGTGCCCGCGCACGGGCGGGGTAGCTTCGCGTACGACGACCGGCCGGGCGAGGTGCTGGGCCGGGCAGGAGTGCTGCGGCGCTTCCGGGTGGCGGTGGAGGACGGCTCCGGCGAGGAGGTGCCCGCCTTCGGCGACGCCGTGCAGCGGGCCCTGGCCGGGCCCGGGAGTTGGGTGGACAGTGGCCGGCTCCGGTTGCAGCGGGTGGCCCCCGGCGAGCGGTATGACTTCACCGTCTACCTGGCCACCCGGGACACCGCCGGCCGGCTGTGTCTCGCCGGCGGAATCGACATCCGGGTGGGCGGGCGGCCGTACACGTCCTGCCGGGTGCCCGGCAAGGTGGTCATCAACCTGGACCGCTGGCGTACCTCGGCGCCGCATCTGGTCGCGGCGAAGGTGCCGCTGGACACGTACCGGCTCTACGTGATCAACCACGAGGTCGGCCACCAGTTGGGGCACCATCACGAGGGGTGCCCGGGGGCGGGGAAGGCGGCACCGGTGATGCAGCAGCAGACCCTCTTCCTCAACGGCTGCCGGCCGAACCCGTGGCCATACCTCAACGGCAAGCGGTACACCGGCCCGGCGCTCTGATGCGCCCCGACAGCATGATGAGAACCATTCGCGTTATCTTGCGGCAAAGGCGGCCGGTCACCCGAATCGCATGACACGCTGGCCGTATGACCTCGCCGTCCCCTTCCGGCCCGAATGCGGAGCCCGGTCAACCGCCGCCCGGCGGTCCGGCCCGGCTCGACTTCGACCGCTCGCCGGCCCGTCCGGGGACCGTCGCCCCGGTCCCGCCCGGGCCGCGCCGGCTGCCGTGGCGGCGCCGTCGGACCGCCCTGCTCCTGATCGCCGTGTTGGCGGCGGGTGGCAGCGTGGCCGGTCTGCCGGTCCTGGTCCACCGGTCCGCCGACCGGCCCCCGATGGCCACCTCGAACCAGCGGTCGGCGAACGGCGGGCGCGACGAACCCCGGGTGGCGCCGACCGGCTACCCGACCGTCGGCCCCGGCAGCTTCGCCGCGGCCGACGGCCGATCACCGGTCCGGGGGTACGAGGGGCCGCTGCGCCGCTACCGGGTCGAGGTGGAGCAGGACACCGGGCAGGACGCGGACGAGTTCGCCGCCACGGTGGACGCGGTGCTCGGCGACCCCCGGAGCTGGATCGCCTCCCGGGAACTGCGGGTGCAGCGGGTGGCCGAGGCGTCCGCCGCCGACTTCACCATCTACCTGGCCACCCCGGCCACCTCGGAGCGGATGTGCGCCGACGGAGGCCTGAGCACCCAGCGATACACCTCCTGCCGGCTGCCCGGCCGGGTCGTCATCAACCTGGCGCGCTGGATGGAGGCGGTGCCGGACTACGGTGCGCCGCTCGAGGTCTACCGGACATACGTGATCAACCATGAGGTCGGGCACGAGTTCGGCGAGCTGCACCAGGCCTGCCCGAGGCCGGGCGAGCCGGCCCCGGTGATGCAGCAGCAGACGTACGGACTGGACGGCTGCCTGCCCAACGCCTGGCCGTACGTTGACGGGGTCCGCTACGAGGGGGAGTTGACCGAGGGGGTCTGAACTATTCCCGCTCCCGCATGTCGGGCTACGTGTCGCTCATCATGGCCGATCCCTAACGCGGCGAGTGACAATTACCCGGTCCCGCCGCCGATCCCGGGGAGTCCACCGTGTCGCTGCCCCCGCTCGTCGAACCCGCCGCCGAGCTGACCGTAGACGAGATCCGTCGCTACTCGCGCCACCTGATCATCCCGGACGTCGGGGTCGAGGGGCAGAAGCGACTGAAGAACGCCCGGGTGCTCTGCGTCGGTGCCGGCGGTCTCGGCTCGCCGGCCCTGCTGTACCTCGCCGCCGCCGGCGTCGGCACCCTCGGCATCATCGACTTCGACACCGTCGACGAGTCGAACCTCCAGCGGCAGGTCATCCACGGCGTCTCCGACGTCGGCCGGTCGAAGGCCGAGTCCGCCGCCGCGTCGATCCGCGAGATCAACCCGTTGGTCACCGTGGAGATCCACAACACCGCGCTGGACCGGGACAACGTCAAGGAGATCTTCTCCCAGTACGACCTGATCGTCGACGGCACCGACAACTTCGCCACCCGCTACATGGTCAACGACGCAGCGGTGCTGCTCGGCAAGCCGTACGTCTGGGGTTCGATCTACCGGTTTGACGGCCAGGCGTCGGTGTTCTGGGCCGAGCACGGCCCCTGCTACCGCTGCCTCTACCCGGAGCCGCCGCCGCCCGGCATGGTCCCGTCCTGCGCCGAGGGTGGCGTGCTGGGCGTGCTCTGCGCGTCCATCGGGTCGATCCAGGTCAACGAGGCGATCAAGCTGCTCACCGGCATCGGCGAGCCGCTGGTCGGCCGGCTGATGGTCTACGACGCCCTGGAGATGAGCTACCGCAAGATCAAGGTCCGCAAGGACCCCAACTGCGTGCTCTGCGGCGAGAACCCCACGGTCACCGACCTGCTGGAGGACTACGAGGACTTCTGCGGCGCGGTCTCCGTCGAGGCGCAGGAGGCGGTGGTCGACTCGACCATCACCGCGCTGGAGCTGAAGGAGTGGCAGGACGCCGGCAAGGACGTCTTCCTGGTCGACGTCCGGGAGCCCGCCGAGTATGAGATCGTCCGGATCCCCGGCGCGACCCTCATCCCCAAGGGCGAGATCATCTCCGGCGAGGCGCTCGCCAAGCTCCCGCAGGACCGGCAGATCGTGCTGCACTGCAAGTCCGGCGTCCGCTCCGCCGAGGCGCTCGCCGCGCTGAAGGCCGCCGGCTTCAAGGACGCGGTGCACGTCCAGGGTGGCGTGCTCTCCTGGATCAAGCAGATCGACCCGTCGCTGCCCACCTACTGAGTCGGACCGAGCGGGCCTTCCGCGATGCCGGTAGGGCCCGCTCGTACCCGCCGGTGAGCCGGGCCCTCCTCAGCCGAGATACCGAGGCGGGAGCACGTTCCCGCAGGTAGCGTCTCCGTCGTGGTCGATCTGGACGCCGCCATCGGCTTCGTCGTGGCGCATGGGGACGCGGTGGACCGCGCCCGCCTCTCCCGGCTGCGCACCGGTGCTCCGGTGCCGGCCGAGCTGCTCGACGCGGCCGAGGCCGGGCAGGCACCCGGCGGTGGTTGGCCCGCCCTGCTCGACGGCAAGGTCGCCTCGGTCGACGCGACCTGCTTCCGGCTGTCCGAGCTGGACGACCTCGGGGGGCTGAGCCGCCCCGCCGCCCGGCACGCCCTGGACTGGCTGGCCGCCCGGCAGCTGCCCGACGGCGGCTGGGACGAGGACCAGTCACTGGCCGGGTTCGCCCCCGAGTGGGCCACCCCGGGTGACCCGGAGGCGCAGCTGTACCTGACCGCCAACGCCGGGTTCTGGCTGACCGTCGCCGGGCTGGACGCCCGCGCCGCCGGCCCGCTCGACCACCGGGTCGGTGGGGCGTACGCCGGGGTGGTGCAGGCGGCGGCGCAGGCGCTCGCCGCGCAGCTCGCCCCCGACGGGAGCTGGCCGTCCTTCCTTTCCGCCGGCTGGCTGGCCGCGGCCGTGCTGCACCGCCAGCAGATGTACTACGAGTCGGCGCGGATCCAGGCGGTGCTGGCCGAGCGGATCCCGCAGCTGTCCCCGGCCGACGTGGCCTGGCTGGCCGCCACGCTGCGGCGGGTCGAGGTGGGCGAGGAGCAGTGGCTGATGGTGGCAGCGCGCCAGCGGCTCGCCGAGACCCAGCGCAGTGACGGCGGCTGGGACAGCGACGACGGCCACCAGTTCGACGTGCACACCACGCTGCGCGCGATCCGGGCCTGCCGGCCGAGCGCCCCCGAGGCCCGGTTGTCCGGCAGTCCGTTCGTGTCGCCGCAGCCGGCCGCGCTGCCGAGCCCGCCCGCGGTGCCGGCACCGCGTCCGGCGCCCCCGGCGGGCGCCGTGCCGCCGCCCGTCGTGCCGCTGTCCGGGCCGGAGCCGGCGGGGCCGCCCGCGTCGCCCGAGCCGGCCACACCGACTGTCTGAGCGGGTCGGCGCCCAGGCGGGTCAGCGCAGGTGGCCGTCCCCGGTGACCACGTACTTGGTGCTGGTCAGCTCGGGCAGCCCCATCGGGCCCCGGGCGTGCAGCTTCTGCGTGGAGATGCCGATCTCGGCGCCGAAACCGAACTCGCCGCCGTCGGTGAACCGGGTGGACGCGTTCACCATCACCGCCGCCGCGTCCACCCGGGCCACGAACTCCCGGGCCGCGGACTGGGAGTCGGTGACGATCGCCTCGGTGTGGCCGGTGCCGTACCGCCGGATGTGCCGGACCGCCGCGTCGAGCGAGTCGACGACGGCGACCGAGATGTCGGCGGAGAGGTACTCGGTGGCGAAGTCCTCCTCGGTGGCCGGGACCACTGCGGCGGAGTGGGCGGCGACCCGGGCGTCGCCGTGCACGGTGACCCCGGCGTCGGCGAAGGCGGCCAGCATCGCCGGCAGGAAGGCGTCCGCGACGTTCGCGTGGACCAGCAGCGACTCGGCGGTGTTGCAGGTGGAGAGGCGCTGGGTCTTGGCGTTGAGGGTGACCGCCACGGCCTTGGCGACGTCGGCGGCGGCGTCCACGTAGACGTGGCAGTTGCCCACCCCGGTCTCGATCACCGGCACGGTCGACTCCTCGACCACGGTCCGGATCAGCGAGGCCCCGCCGCGCGGGATCAGCACGTCGACCAGGCCCCGCGCGCGCATCAGCTCCTTCACCGAGTCCCGCGAGCTGGCGTCGAGGAGCTGAACCGCGTCCGCCGGCAGGCCGGCCGCCGCGATCGCGTCCCGGAGCACGGCGACCAGCGCGGCGTTGGAGTGGGCCGCCGAGGAGGAGCCGCGCAGCAGCGCCGCGTTGCCGGACTTCAGGCAGATCCCGGCCGCGTCCACGGTCACGTTCGGCCGGGCCTCGTAGATGATGCCGACCACCCCGAACGGCACCCGGACCTGTCGCAGCTCCAGCCCGTTCGGCAGGGTCGAGCCGCGGACCACCTCGCCGACCGGGTCGGGCAGCGCGGCCATCTGGCGCAGCGCGTCGGCGATGCCGGCCACCCGGTCGGCGTCGAGCGCCAGCCGGTCCAGCACCGCCCCGGTCAGCCCGGCCTCGCGCCCGGCCGCCAGGTCCGTCGCGTTCGCGGCCAGGAGCTCCGGGGTACGCGCCACCAGCGCGTCGGCCATCGCGTGAAGCGCGGCGTCCTTGACCGTACGCGTGGCGACCGCGAGGGCCTCCGCCGCGTCCCGGGCCCGCCGAGCCTGCTCGACGACGCTCATCCTGCACTCCTCAGGCGTCAGTGGGACGGCCACCCGTCCCGGATTCACAGCAGCACCAGGTCGTCGCGGTGGACGACCTCCCGTTCGTACGCCGGGCCGAGGGCCGCGGCGAGTTCCGAGGTCGAGCGGCCCAGCAGCCCGGGCAGCTCCACCGCGTCGTAGTTGACCAGCCCCCGGGCCACCGGCGCGCCCGCGGCGTCCACCAGGTCGACCGGGTCGCCGGCGGTGAACGCACCGTCCACGGCGGTGATCCCGGCCGGCAGGAGGGACTTGCGCCGGCCGACCACCGCCTGCACCGCGCCCGGGTCGAGGTGCAGCCGCCCCCGGGGCGCGGTGGCGTGCGCCAGCCAGAACAGCCGGGCGGCCGGGCGGCGGCTGCTCGGGTGGAAGAACGTGCCGACCGGCCCGCCGGCGAGCGCCGCGGTGGCCAGCGGCGCGGCGGTGAGCACCACCGGGATGCCGAAGCCGGTGGCGATCCGGGCCGCCTCGACCTTGGTCACCATGCCCCCGGTGCCCACCCCGGCCCGGCCGGCGCCCCCGACGTCGACGCCGGCCAGGTCGCCCTCGCCGTGCACCTCGGTGATCCGGGTGCTGCCGGGTCGGGTCGGGTCGCCGGTCCAGAGCGCGTCCACGTCCGAGAGCAGCACCAGCAGGTCGGCGTCGACCAGCGCGGCGACCAGGGCGGCCAGCCGGTCGTTGTCGCCGAACCGGATCTCCTCGGTGGCCACCGTGTCGTTCTCGTTGACGATCGGCACCGCCCGCAGGTCGAGCAGCTTGCGCAGGGTCCGGTACGCGTTGCGGTAGTGCGCCCGCCGGGTCACGTCGTCCACGGTGAGCAGCACCTGGCCGACGGTGCGCCCGTGCCGCGCGAAGCTGGCCGCGTACCGGCCGATGAGCAGGCCCTGCCCGACGCTGGCGGCGGCCTGCTGGGTGGCCAGGTCGCGCGGGCGTCGGGGCAGGCCGAGCGGGGCGAGACCGGCGGCGATCGCGCCGGAGGAGACCAGCACCACCTCGCGGCCGGCGCCGGCCAGTGCGCCGAGGGTGTCGACCAGGGCGTCGACCCGGGTGTCGTCCAGGCCGCCCGCCGCCGTGGTCAGCGAGGACGATCCGATCTTGACGACGATCCGGCGGGCCGAGGTGACTGCTTCGCGCACCCGACCATTCTGCGCGTCCGGGTCCCCCGGGCCCGGACGCGTTCCCATATCGTGGCCGGTCATGACGCCTGAGGAGTACGTCGAGGCGGTGCTCGACCTGGTCGAGCGGATCCCGCCGGGCCGGGTGATGTCGTACGGGGCGGTGGCCGACGCGCTCGCCGAGCACTCGGGGCGGGCCTCGGCCCGGCTGGTCGGCTCGATCATGGCCCGGCACGGGGGCGGAGTGCCGTGGCACCGGGTGGTGAACTCGGCCGGGCGGCTGCCACCCGGGCACGAGGTGGAGGCGCGGGCCCGGCTGCGGGCCGAGGGCTGTCCGCTGCGCCCGTCGGGGGTGGACATGGCGGCGGCCTGGTCGCCGGAGGAGGGGATGTGATCCACGCCATAACGTGAGTAGCGTTCGGGCCCATGGACGGGACGGGGTCGCAGCCGAGCGGGCGGCTGCCCCGCCGGGTGCACCTCGGGTACGCGCTGGGCTCGCTCGTCACCGGGGCGTTCGGGACCGTGCCCGGGCTGCTCCTGCTGCCGTACCTCACCGACACGCTGGGCGTCGCGGCCGGGGCGGCCGCCCTGCTGGTGCTCCTGCCCAAGGCGTGGGACGTGCTGGTCAACCCGGTGGCCGGGCGGATCTCCGACCGGACCCGGTCCCGCTGGGGTGCCCGCCGGCCATACCTGCTCGGCGGCGGGCTGGCGCTGGCCGTCCTCTTCGCCGCGATCTTCGCCGCGCCGTTCGGGGCCGGCCCGGCCGCCGGGGCGTACGTGGCGGTGGCGTTCCTGGCCACCGCGACCGCGTTCGCCTTCTTCCAGGTGCCGTACGTGGCGATGCCGGCCGAGCTGACCGGTGACCCGGCGGAGCGTACCCGGCTGATGAGCTGGCGGATCGCCGTGCTGGCGCTGGCCATCCTGGTCTCCGGCGCGGTGGCCCCGGCCGTGGTGACCGCCGGCGGCGACGGGGTGCCGGGACACCGCTGGATGGGCCTGTTCGTCGCCGCGCTGATCGTGGCCGGCGCGGTCGGCGTGTTCCTCGGCACCCGGTCCACGCCCACCGGGACGGTGGGGGAGAGCGAGCCGAGCCTGCGTGCCCAGCTCGCGGTCGCCGGCCGGAACCGGCCGTTCCGGGCCCTGCTGGTCTGCTTCGTGGTGCAGTCCGCCGGGGTGGCGACCGTGCTGGCCGGGGTGAGCTACTTCGCCGGCCAGGTGCTCCGCGCCCCGGAGGCCGGGCCGACCCTGCTCTTCGCCTGCTTCGTCGGGCCGGCGCTGCTGGTCATGCCGCTCTGGACCCGGGTGGGCGCGCGGGTCGGCAAGCGGGCCGCGCTGGTTGTGGCGTCGCTGCTCTTCGCGGCCGGCGCGCTGGCCCTCGTCGCCGCGCCCGCGCTGCCGGCCGCCGGGGTCTACGCCGTGGTCGCGCTGATCGGCGTCGGGTACGCGGGCCAGCAGGTCTTCGCCCTCGCCATGCTGCCGGACTGCATCGCGTACGACACCGTGCGCACCGGGCGGCGGCAGGCCGGGGTGTTCACCGGGCTGTGGACGGCCGGGGAGACGTTCGGTCTGGCCCTCGGCCCCGGTATCTACGGCCTGGTCCTCCAGCTCTCCGGGTACGTGTCGTCGTCGACCGGGGTCGCCGCCGACCAGCCCGCCGGCGCCCGCCTCGGCGTGCTGCTCGGTTTCACCATCCTCCCGGCCCTGCTGGTCGCCGCCCCGGTGCTGCTGCTGCGCGCCTACACGCTGACCCCCGCCCAGCTCGCCGCCGGCCCGCCGCAGCAGCCTGCCGCGACCGCGGGCGCATGAGCCGCCGAACCGTTCACGAGGAAGGGCGCCATCGATGACCGAGGGAGGGACGGGCGCGCTGCCCGTCGAGGGGGTGCCCGCGGAGCGGGTGCTGGCGGAGATCCGGGCCCTGCGCGCGGCCGACCGGCCGACCCACGGCGGGCGGCTGTTCGCGTACGTCTACGACCCCGGGGTGGCCGGGCTGGACGAGCTGGCCCGGGCCGCGTACGCGGAGAGCGCCCACGTCAACGGGCTCGACCCGACCGCCTTCCCGTCCCTGCTGGCGATGGAGAACGCCCTGGTCGGGGCGGCCGCCCGGCTGCTCGGCGGCGGGCCGGGCACGAGCGCCCCGGACGTGGTCGGCAGCGTCACCGGCGGCGGCACCGAGTCACTGATCCTGGCCGTCAAGGCGGCCCGGGACGCCCGGCCGGATCTCGCCGAGCCGCGGCTCGTGGTGCCGGCCAGCGGGCACGCCGCGTTCGCCAAGGCGGCCCACTACCTGCGGGTGGCCCTCGACACCGTGCCCGTGGACCCGGTCACGCTGCGGCCGGCGGTGGCCGACGTGGCCGCCGCGATCCGGCCGGAGACCGTGCTGGTCGCCTGCTCCGCCCCCGCGTACGCGCACGGCGTGGTCGATCCGGTCGCGGAGATCGCGGCGGTGGCGGCGGCCGTCGGGGTGCGCTGCCACGTGGACGCCTGCTTCGGCGGCTGGACGCTGCCCTGGCTGCGGCGGCTCGGCGAGCCGGTGCCGGCGTTCGACTTCGCGGTCGACGGGGTCACCTCGATCTCCGTCGACCTGCACAAGTACGCGTACGCCCCGAAGGGGGTGTCGGTGCTGCTGCACCGGGATGCCGCGCTGCGGGCGCCGCAGTACTTCGGGTACGCGGATTGGCCCGGGTACACGATGGTCAACCCGGTGATCGCCTCGACCCGGTCGGGCGGCCCGATCGCCGCCGCCTACGCCACCCTGCGCCACCTGGGCGAGGCCGGCTACCTGCGGCTGGCGGCGCTGACCCGGGCGGCGGTGTCCGGGCTGGCCGACGCGGTACGCGCGGTCGACGGGCTCCGGCTGCTGGCCGAGCCGGAGTCCACCGTGGTCTGCTTCACCAGCGACGACCCGGGACTCGACCTGTTCGTGCTGGTCGACGAGCTGACCGCCCGCGGCTGGCACACCCAGCCCCAGCTCGGGTACGCCGGCCTGCCGGCCAGCGTGCACCTGACGGTGACCGCGGCGGTGGCCCCGCGGGTGGCCGAGTTCGGCCCGGCGCTGGCCGGCGCGGCGGCGGCCGCGCGGGCGGCCGGTCCGGTCGCGCTGCCGCCGGAGCTGCGCGCGCTCGCGGCGTCGCTGGCCCCGGAGGCGCTCACCCCGGAGCTGATCGCCGGACTGGCGGCCGGCCTGGGGCTCGGAGCCGGGCCGGCGCCGGACCGGATGGCGGCGGTGCACACCCTGCTCGACGCCGCCCCGGTGCGGCTGCGCGAGCGGCTGCTCGTGGAGTTCGTCGGGCTGCTGCAACGCCCGACCTGGTGAGCCCGTCCGGGGCCGGGAACCGACGTGGTGCCGGCCCCGGCCCGGGTGTCCGCCGGAGCGCTGAAGTACACGGTCAGGGTCCGCGACTCGCCCGCCATGAACTTGCGGCCGGGGACCTCGAACCAGGTGCCGGGGAAGCCGTTCGGCTCGAGCCACGGGTCCGTCCCGGTGACCAGGGCCCCGGCGGGAAGGTTCGCCTCGACCTGCAGGAAATCGTGGCCCGCGTCGCCGTTCCAGGTGACGGTGACCCGCATCTCGCCGTGGTATTCCGCACCGGGGAAGGTTCGGGTCAGCGTCACGTCATGGGTGGTGATGCTGGCGTTGCTGAGCGTGTCCTGGACGTAGGGCACCGGGTTGCGGAGCTTGCCCTTGGTGGACCGGAAGAGCGTGGCGTAGGTGGTGGTGTCGGCGGGGATGCCGCCCGTCTCCGGCAGCACCACGATCTGGCCGCCGCCGATGATCATCGGGTAGTCCCGCGTCCTGGTGAGCACCTGGAAGCCGATGCGGACCAGCTGGCTCGCGCCGGGCTCGATGACCGCGCCGCCCCCGCAGTGGATCTGGCGCAGGCCGTTCACCTTCTCGAGGTAGACACAGCCGGCGAGCGGGTCGGTGGTCGTCAGCGAGCCGACCGCCGGCGGGTGTTCCCGGTGGACGAAACGGGCCCGGCGACCCGCATCCATGACGAGGGCCCGGAACCCGTGCGGTGCGGTCCCGGGCCCTCGCGGATGGTCAACTCGCGTCGGCGGCCGTCAGGGTGAACGAGGCGAGGTTGTCCGCCGGGTCGGCGTCCGGCACCAGATCCATGCCCCACCGCGTGTCGAGCTGGAAGGTGACCTCGCCGAGGTCACCCGGGACGGTGCCCGGGTCGGCGCGGAGCAGCACGTCGAAGCTCCGCTCCTCGCCGGCCATGAAGGGTCCGCCCGGCACGATGAAGCTGGTGGGGAAGCTCGGCAGGTCCTGCGGGTCGGTGCCCCAGATCTGCACGTCCGCCGGCAGGGTGGTCGCAGCGACGAAGAGGAATTCATGCGCGGCGTCACCGGCCCACCTGACGGTCACCGGCAGTCGGCCGCGGTAGCTGCCGTCCGGCTGCCGCACCAACGTCGCGGCACCCGCCGCGCTGATCGACCCCCGCGCCTGGCTGTCCTGGACGTAGGGCACCGGGTTGCGCAGGGAGCCCGAGGTGGAGCGGAAGAGTGCCGCGAAGCTCTCCCGGTCGGCGATCGCCGGGTTGCCGTCGCCGACGTTGACCGAGATCCGGCCCCCGTCCGCGATCATCGCCACGTTCCGCGGCGTGGTGAGGGCCTCGAAGGCGACCGAGAACGACCGCCGCTCGCCCGGCTTCAGGTTGGCACCGGGAACCGAGCAGCTGATCACCCGCCGGTTGTCCTGCGGACTCCCGTAGCCGCACGGGCTGTCCGGGGACAGGTTGCCGATGGAACCGGCGACCGGCTCGACGATCGTGACGTTGAAGTACGTCTCGGCTGACCCGCGGTTGGTCACCGTGACCGGCAGGCTGCCCCGGTAGCCGCGCTCGGTCGGGTCGAGCACCAGCCGGCCCACCGAGACGTCGGCGTCGAGCCGGCCGCCAGCCGGTGCGGCGGTGGCCGGTGCGGCGAACGCCAGCAGCGCCGCGGTCGGGCCGATCAGGACGGCGGCGAGCCGGCGCCCGGTACGTGTGGTCATGTCAAAGTCCTCCCGTGATCCCCGTTGCCGCGGCGGGTCGTCCGCCGCGGTGTCGCTGGTAGCACGTTCCGGACCCGGCCTGGGTTGCGATCACATTTGTCAGCAACGCGACGATCGAGGAGCACCGGTGCCCCGCCGTCGACAACGCCGGAGAACCGCGTACGGCCCGCCGGGTGGTCACCGAGCGGGCCGTACGAGCAGGTCGGGTCAGCGGTAGCGGTAGCGGTCCTCGTTGTTCTCCCAGGACGAGTCCATCAGTGGGTCAGCGTCGGTGCCGATCGGGGCCACCTCGGCGATGCCGGTGCCGGACATGACGCTCGAATCCCGGAGACCGAACCGGAAGGTGCGCGTCGCGCCCGGGCCGAGCGGCCCGAATCGGCAGCTGAGAGCATCGTCGGGTGGTGGCGGGTTCTGGCAGGCGGACCAGTCGCCGCCGTCGGCCGTCGCGCCCGGCTGCATCCGCAGGTGCACCTCGACCAGGCCGGCCGGGACCCGGCTGAGGTTCCGGACGGTGACCGTGATCGTGCCGGTGCGGGTGCCGTCGGCTTCCTTCGGCCCCCAGGCCAGGTCGCTCGCGGTCACCGACAGGTCCGCCAGATGCTGGTTCGGGCCGAACGAGGTGGGCCCCTCGACCTGGGTGAACCGTTTGCCCGTCCACCGGTATCCGCGCCACTGGCGCTGTGACCAGTCCAGCGACCAGCCGCCTCCGGGGCTGATGTCCGCCATCTCCACCCGGACCGTCCCGCGGCTGGTGACCTGCGTCGCCAGCAGCCACTCCGGCGTCGGTCGGTCGGAACGGGTGACCTGGCCGAGGGTCACGATCCGCCCGGCGGTGTCTCGGTCGAACGCCACCACCTGCGACGGGCCCCGCTGGAAGACGGAGCACCGGAGCAGTGCGACGGTCTCGACCGCACCGTCGCCGTCCACGTCGCCGTAGGCGAGGTCCTCCAGCAGGACGTCGCCCTCGGTCCGGTACCTGGCCGCGATCCGGGTCGGCCCCGCCTTGCACACCGGACCGGGCAGCCAGGCGGGCAGGTCGACCCGGGCGGCGAGGAGCTGTGCTCTGCTGATCCGGCCGTCCGGCGCCGCCGGGGTGGGGCCGACCGTGCTCGGCGTCGGCGACGCGCTCGGCGACGGGGCCGGTGACGGGGTGGTCGCCGACGGGGTCGGTGACCGGGTCTCGGCCGGTACGGGCGGCGGACCGGAGCGCCGGTCCAGGCCCGCGTTCGCCGCGACCGGGATCGCCACGGCGAGCACCACGGCCGCCGCGGTGGCCACGGCGGTACGGCGCCGCCGCCGGCGTACGGTCCGGCGCACGGTGTCCGGTCCAGCCGGCTGCACCGCGGGGGCGTACGCCGCGCGGAACGCGGCGAACTCGCTGCTGACCAGGATGTCTTCGAACTCACTCATCGTCGTCCACCTCGTTCGTGCCGGCCAGTTGCGCGGCCAGCGCCGCCCGGCCCCGGTGCAGCCAGGACTTGACCGTGCCCTCCGGCACCCCCTCCTGCTGGGCGATCTGGGTGACGGAGAGGTCGGCCAGATAGTGCAGCACCACCGCGCGCCGCTGGGCGGGCGGCAGTTGGGCCAGCGCGGCGGTCAGCGCGACCCGATCCGGGCCCGGCCCGGGCACGTGCTCCTCCCGCTGCCGGCGCAGCCAGGACTGGGCGGTCCGCAGCCGTCGCCAGCGGCTGGCGGCGAGGTTCCAGGCGACCCGGCGTACCCAGGCCACCGGGTCGTCGTACCGGGACACCCGGGACCACCGGGCGAGCGCCCGGCAGAAGGCCTCCTGGACCAGGTCCTGGGCCTGCGACAGGTCCCCGCAGTACGCGGCGAGCTGGAGCGTCAACGACCGGAAGTGCGCATGGTAGAGCCCGTCGAAGTCGACCCCCTCGGCCCGCTCCGGGCGCTCCGCGGTCCGCTCGGGTGGCGGCTCACCGAGCCGTGGTTCCCTGGTCACCGTCATCTGGTCCTCCCCGTGCGCGCCGCCGCCGGCGCGATCGACGTCCGTCACACGCATCGACGCCGGGAACGGTTGCGCGGGTTGCCACCTCCGGCGCTGTGGTTGACTGTCACATCGGGGACAGGTGAGGGAGGCCCGAGGTGCAGGTTCCGGCGGTGCTCGGCGAGCCGATCCGGTTCGTGCTGAACTGGGGCCGCCGCTACTCGCTCTGGGTGTTCAACTTCGGGCTGGCCTGCTGCGCCATCGAGTTCATCGCCACCAGCATGGGCCGGCACGACTTCATGCGGCTCGGCGTCATCCCGTTCGCCCACGGCCCCCGGCAGGCCGACCTCATGGTGGTCTCCGGCACAGTCACCGACAAGATGGCCCCGGCGGTGAAGCGGCTCTACGACCAGATGCCCGAGCCGAAGTACGTCATCTCGTTCGGTGCCTGCTCCAACTGCGGCGGGCCGTACTGGGACTCCTACTCGGTGACCAAGGGGGTCGACCAGCTCATCCCGGTCGACGTCTACGTGCCCGGCTGCCCGCCGCGCCCGGAGGCGCTGCTGCACGGCATCCTCCGGCTGCAGGAGAAGATCGCCGCCGAGGAGTCCGGCGTCGGCGGGGTGGCCCGACCGGACCGGCTCGCCCCGCCGGTCGACCCGCGGCCCGCGGAGAGCACGCCGCGCCCGGTGGAATCCCTCACCGCGCCGCCGGTCCGCCCGCCGGCCGGCTGAGGTGGCGGGGCCGGTCTAGCCTGCGGGCCATGACCCAGTCCGCGGACCAGCGCTCCGCCTTCATCGCCGACGTGCTGACCGAGGAGTTCGGCGCGTCGATAGCGCTCGACCCGGCGGCGTTCCGCCGGAAGTTCCGCAAGATGGCCGCCTCCCCGTTCGCCTTCTACCGGGGCAGTGCGTCACTCTTCTACGCCGACCAGCGCGGCGACTTCGCCAGCGACCGCTACCTCGACGACCGAACCAGCCGGGTGTGGATCCACGGCGACCTGCACGCCGAGAACTTCGGCACCTACATGAACGCCTCCGGGCAGCTCGTGTTCAACGTCAACGACTTCGACGAGGCGTACGTCGGGCCGTTCTCCTGGGACCTGAAGCGCTTCGCGGCCAGTGTGGCCCTGCTCGGCTACGCGAAGGCGCTCTCCGACCGGGTGATCGGCGACCTGGTCACCGGCTTCGCCCGGTCGTACCTGACCGAGCTGCGGGCCATCGCGGCCGGCGGGGACGACGCGATCGGCTCGATCACCCTGGAGAACGCCGACGGTGTGCTGCGCCGGGTGCTCCAGCAGGCCCGACTGAACACCCGGGTGGACCTGCTCGCCGAGCAGACCACCATCGACAACTACGACCGCCGGTTCTCCCTCGGCGACGGCGTCTTCGAGGTCGACGGCGCGACCCGGGAGAAGGTCTGCGCCGCGTTCCACGACTACCTGGCCACCCTGCCGGCGGCGACCGCCCGGCTCCGCCCGGTCGCCGCCAACATCAAGGACGTGGTGCTGCGCAAGGGCGTCGGCATCGGCTCGGCCGGGCTGCCCTCCTACAACCTGCTGCTGGAGGGGCACACCCAGGCGCTGGAGAACGACGTCGTCATCTATCTGAAGCAGGCCCAGGTGCCGGCGGTGGCGCGGCACATCGACGACGAGCGGGTCCGGTCCTACTTCCGGCACCAGGGGCACCGGACCGCCGAGTCGCAGCGGGCGCTCCAGGCGTACGCCGACCCCTGGGTGGGGTTCACCGAGCTGGACGGGGTCGGCCAGCTCGTCGCCGAGGTCTCCCCGTACGCGGCCGACCTGGACTGGGCCGACGTCAACGAGCCCGAGGAACTCGCCGGGGTGCTCACCGACCTCGGCCGGGCGGTGGCCCGGATGCACTCGGTCGCCGACGACGAGTCCAGCCACGATCTGGTCGACTACTCCACCGAGGAGGCGATCGTCGCCGCGGTCGACGCCGACGCGCCGGGCTTCGTCCAATACCTGGTCGACTTCGCGCACGCGTACGGGATCCGAGCCCGCGAGGACCACCAGCTCTTCGTGGACCTGTTCCGCAACGGCCGGCTGCCCGGCAGCTGACCCGCGCGCCGGCCGCCGGCTCAGGCCGTGAAGTCCAGCACCACCTTGATGTCGTCCGGTCCGGAGGTGTACGCGTCGGCGTATCCCTCCACCGGCACCCGGCGACTGATCAGCGAGTTCAGCCAGCCCTGGTCGGCCCGGGAGAGGGCCTCGGCGGCCAGTTCCCAGTGCCGCCGGTTGGCGTTCACCGAGCCAAAGACCACGTTGTTCTCCAGCACCAGGTCCCGGTTGAGGGCTCCCGCGTCGAGGTCGATGGTCCGGCCGCCGCTGGAGACCCCGGTCAGGCAGACGATGCCGGTCGGCCCGGCCTGGAACATCGCGTCCAGCACCACCACCGGCGCGCCGGTGCACTCCACCACCACGTCCGGCTCGAAGTCCAGCTCGGTCACCTTGGAGGTGTGGTAGGTCGCGCCGAGCGAGCGGACCAGGTCCGGCTTCGGCCCGGTGGTGGCCCGGTCCAGCACGTGCACCGACAGCTCGCGCTGGGTGGCGAGCAGCGCGGCCAGCAGACCGATCGGCCCGGCCCCGGTCACCAGCACGGTCTGCGGCTTCCACTCGGCGCGGCGGCCGATCCGTTCGATGTGGTCCCAGGCCTTCGCCACCACGCTGGTCGGTTCCAGCAGCATCCCCACTGAGGCGAGGCAGGGATCCAGGCCGACGGCGAACTTCGGCTGTACCCGCCACCGGTCCCGGGCGTACCCGGAGAGTCCCTTGATGCCGTGCTCGGTGTACTGCCCGTTGCGGCACATGTCCCACTCGTCCACCGCACAGTTCGGGCAGGGCACCGGGTCGGGGCGCCGGACGATGCCGGCCACCAGGTCGCCGGGCTGGAGGGTGCCGGTCGGGTCCTCCACCACCCGGCCCAGTGACTCGTGACCGAGCACCAGCCGCTCCTGTCCGGGCGGCGCCTCCCCGTATGCACCGGAGATGATCTCGTGGTCGGTGCCGCAGATGCCCACGGCCAGCGCCTCGACCAGGATCGCGCCCTCCTCGGGGGCGGGTTCGGGCCAGTCCTCGGTCAGCTGCAGCGAGTTCGGGACGCCGGGAGTCACAGTCACAGCACGCACCGCTCAATTCTTTCCTGCGGGCGTGGTCCCGGTGTCGAAACCGCCAAGCCGGCCCGGTGCGGCCGGACGAGCCGGCGGGTGCTCGGGTGCGTGGTTGGTGGCGGGGCGGGGACCCGGCCACGCCGTGATCGGGCGGAGGGGAGCGGCAGTGCAACGGTCAGCTGCCCGGCCTGAGGCGGTCCGTCCACGCCGGTGGCCCGTAGGATCGCGGGCATGACGCCGGAAGAGGTCGGTGACCGGGCGCGCAGCGTGCTCGTGCGGGCGGCCGGATTGGCCGAGGACGCGGTGACCGTGGGGCGCTCGGGTGGCGAGGCGCACGCCCGTGCGACGGTCGACGTACCGCCGGACGCCTGGCGGGACGCGGTGCGGGCCGTCCGCGACGACGCCGAGTTGGCCTGTGACTACTTCGACTGGCTCTCGGCTGTGGACGAGCTGGCCGACGGCTTCGACGTCGTCGCCCACCTGTGGTCGACGAGCCGCCGGCACGGTGTGCTGCTGCGGACGCGGGTGCCGCGAGCGGAGCCGCGGGTCGCCTCGGTCGTGGGCATCTTCCCCGGCGCCTCCTGGCACGAGCGGGAGACGCACGAGATGTTCGGCATCCGGTTCGACGGGCATCCGGACCTCAAGCCGCTGCTGCTGCCGCCGGAGTTCGAGGGACATCCGCTGCGCAAGGAGTTCGTGCTCGCCTCCCGGGTCGCCAAGCCCTGGCCGGGCGCCAAGGAACCGGGGGAGTCGGAGGCGGGCGGCGGTCGCCGGCCGATTCGCCCGCCGGGCGTACCGGCGCCGGGCGAGTGGGGGACGACGCCCACGCCCGCCGGCGCGGCCGGGGTGGGCGAGGGCCCGCGCGGGGGTACGCCCGCCCGCCCGGCCCGGGAACGCCCGCCGCGCCCCGCCCCGGGCGAGCGCCCGGCCCGACCGACCACCACGGAGCGACCGGCGGGTCCGGCCCGGCCGACACCAGGCGAGCGGCCGACCGGCCCGGCCCGGCAGGAGCCCGCCGCCGAGCCCGCGCCCGAGGAGGGGGACGCCTGATGCCCGCCTGGTTGGAGCTGGTCATCCGGGTGGCCGGCGTGCTGGTCGCGTTCCTCACCCTGCCGCTGATCGTCGGGCAGGCCGAGCACAAGGTCATGGCGCACATGCAGGGCCGGCTCGGCCCGATGTACGCGGGCGGCTTCCACGGCTGGGCGCAGCTCGTCGCCGACGGCATCAAGTTCGTGCAGAAGGAGGACGTCACCCCGCGCGACGCGGACCGGCCGGTGTTCCGGCTGGCCCCGGCGGTGGCCCTGGTGCCGTACCTGCTCGCCCTGCTGGTGATCCCGCTCGGCCCGGGCGACCTGGTCGGGCAGCCGCTGGACATCGGCCTGTTCTTCGTGCTGGCCGTGGTCGGCATCGGGGTGCTCGCGGTGCTGATGTCGGCCTGGGCCTCGGCCAACAAGTACAGCCTGCTCGGCGGGCTGCGCGGCGCCGCCCAACTGCTCGGCTACGAGCTGCCGCTGGTGCTGGCCGCCGCGTCGGTGGCGATGGCTGCGGGGACGCTCAGCCTGCCCGGGATCGTCGAGGCGTGGCGGCCGTGGTGGCTGCTCTGGCAGGCGCCAGCCATGGTGATCTTCTTCGTCGCCGGGCTGGCGGAGATCCGGCGTCCGCCGTTCGACATGCCGGTGGCCGACTCCGAGCTGGTCTTCGGCTACATGACCGAGTACACCGGCCTGCGCTTCGCGTTCTTCCTGCTCGCCGAGTACGTCGGCATCGTGGTGATCGCCGCGCTGACCACCGTGCTCTTCCTCGGCGGCTGGCAGGGCCCGTTCGCGGACGCCCAGTTGGGCTGGCTGTGGACCCTGCTCAAGGTCTTCGCCGTGGCGTTCGTGATCATCTGGCTCCGGGTGTCGTACCCGCGGCTGCGCGAGGACCAGCTCCAGCGGCTCTGCTGGCTGGTGCTCGTCCCGCTGGCCCTCGCCCAGCTCGTCCTGACCGCGGCCGTCCGGCTGGTGATGTGAGACGGGCCCCCGCGTGTCGCGGGGGCCCGTCCGATGGTCAGCCGACCGACAACGGGGTGTGGGTGGGGTCGACCGGCTCGGCCGGCGGCGGGGGCGGGGTGCCGTCGCCGAAGGGGCGACCGTCCAGGGCCTCCCGGCCGTGCGGGGTGAGCCAGCCCGACAGGTCCGGGCCGAGCGGCACGATCCCGGTCGGGTTGATGTCCCGGTGCACCTCGTAGTAGTGCCGCTTGATGTGGTCGAAGTCGACGGTGTCGCCGAAGCCGGGGGTCTGGAACAGGTCCCGGGTGTACGCCCAGAGCACCGGCATCTCGGTCAGCTTCTGCCGGTTGCACTTGAAGTGGCCGTGGTAGACCGGGTCGAAGCGGACCAGGGT
The DNA here is from genome assembly GCF_042870725.1 of Micromonospora sp. NPDC006431. NCBI lineage: Bacteria > Bacillati > Actinomycetota > Actinomycetes > Micromonosporales > Micromonosporaceae > Micromonospora > Micromonospora sp. NPDC006431. The sequence continues at coordinate 232,518 of NZ_JBIAHQ010000005.1, read as the reverse complement.
GGTGAACAGCCGCACGTCCGCCTCGGTGATGGTGTCGCCGACGAGGTAGCGCTGCCCGCTCAGCCGCTCGCTCAGCCAGTCGAGCCGGTCGAAGAGCCGGCGGTACGCGCTCTCGTACGCCTCCTGGCTGCCGGCGAAGCCGCACCGGTAGACGCCGTTGTTCACGTCCTTGAACACCACCGCGTTGACCTCGTCGATCTCGTCCCGCAGCCGCTCCGGGTACAGCTCCGGTGCGCCCTCGCGGTGGTAGGCGGTCCACTCGGTGGACAGGTCCAGGCTCATCTGTGCGTAGTCGTTGGTGACCACCTGCCCGGTCGGCACGTCCACGATCGCCGGCACGGTGATGCCCCGCTCGTACCCGGGGAAGCGCTTGAAGTACGCCTCGGCCAGCCGCGGAACGCCGAGCACCGGGTCCACCCCGCCCGGGTCCAGGTCGAAGGTCCAGCTCCGGGAATCGTGGGTCGGCCCGGCCACCGCCATCGAGATCGCGTCCTCCAGCCCGAGCAGCCGGCGGACGATGATCAGCCGGTTCGCCCACGGGCAGGCCCGGCTCACCGCGAGCCGGTAACGGCCGGACTCCACCGGCCAGCCGTCCCGCCCGTCCGCGGTGATCCGGGTGGCGATGTAACGCTGGTCCCGGGTGAACTCGCCGCCCGGCTCGACGTACTTCCCGCGCAACCCCGGCTCACTCCTCGCGCTCACTGTGCCACCTCGGCTCGCGACTGCGGGGCTCGCAACCCCGGCTCACTCCTCGCGCTCACGCCGCTACCTCCGTTTTCTGTCGCTGTCGGCCCTGTCCCATCATGGTCGTTCCGGGCCGGTCCGGCAGGCTCGGCGCGGGGAGTGGGGGCTACGCTGCCGCGGTGACCGATGTGGAGGCCGTGGCCCGGCGCTTCATCGCCGACGTGTGGAACGCGACCCGCGAGGAGACCGCGTACGAGCTGGTCGCCGAGGACTGCCCGGGGCTGGGCGGGACCGGGCCGGCGGCCGCCCTGGCCTGGCACCGGGACCGCCGGGCGTCCTTCCCGGACCTGCGCTACAAGATCGTCGAGGTGGTGGCCTCCGGTGCGCGGGTGGCCGTGCACTGGCGCGCCGCCGGCACCCAGGCCGGGCAGTTCGGCCCGGTGCCGCCGACCGGCCGGGTGGTCAGCTACTCGGGGGCGACCTTCCTGCGCTTCGACGACAGCGGCCGGATCGTGGACGTGTGGAGCGTCAACGAGCTGTTCCAGGTCCTCCAGCAGCTCGGCGTCGAGATGCTCCCGCCGGTGTGAGCGTGCCTCGGCCCCGAAACGGTCGGGGGGGGCGGGCCGGGGGGGGGGGGGCGGGCCCCCCCCGGGGGGGGCGCGCGGGGGGGGCCCCCCCCCCCCCCCCCGCCCGGGGGGGGGGGGGGGCCGCGGGGGGGGGCCGCCCCCCCCCCCCCCGCGGGGGGGGGGGCGGCCCCCCCCCCGGGGGGGGGGGGGGGGGGCGGGGGGGGGGCCCCCGGGGGGGGGGGGGGGGGGGGGGGGGGGCCCCCCCCCCCCCCGCCCGGGGTCGGTCAGCGAGTGCCCGTCACCACGGCCGGACCCGTACGGATGTCGGTCCGGACCGGCTTGCAGGTCTCCCCGGGCACCAGGCTGACGGTTTCGACCACCTGTCCCGCAGTGAGGTTGACCGGCGTCGGTCCCAGCGTGCGATGCATCCGGGCGCCGATGGGCGGCCCCACGTACCAGCACGGCGTACCGTTGACGGGCCGGTAGAACAGCAGCACCGGTCCGGCCGGGAGCCCGCTCCGGGACGGCTCCGTCGTGCCCAGAGAGGCCACCCGGTCCCCGGTCATCGGGTGGTACGCCTCCACCGTTCCCTGCCCTCCGGAGGGGCCCAGGTACAGGGTCCGGATCCGGGCACCCTTCACCAGCACGATTCCCGGCGCGGTCGTCGTGGCGCCGGCCGTCACCTGGACGAGGGTTGCCGCGAACCGGTCCGTGGTGTTCCCCGACCAGGTCGGAGCGAGGGCCGGGCCGGAAACCGAGCCCGCGCCGGCGACGTGGACCGGCCACCGGTATGGCCCCAGGCCGTTGATTGTGTACCGGCCGGGAGTCTGGTCGGAGTCGTCGTAGCTGCAGCGCTGCAGCGGATTGTCGTAGGTCAGGTCCGAGTGGTTGCCGAAGACCTGCACGCAGGTGTTCACCCCGTTGCCGGACTCGTCCCGCATGCTGCCGGTGATCGAGCCGGCCCGGTCGAGCTGGATCGGCGGCGCGGTCAGGATCCGCCCGGCCCGCAGTGCGTACGCCTTCGCCAGACGCCGGTCGCCGGTGCCGCCGCTCTCGGTGTACCACTGCGCCCCGTACGGCGACGGGGGCAGGACCAGCAGCTGCACCGCCCCATCCGGGAGCGGTCCGATCCGCACCTTGCCGCTCGCATCGGAGCAGTAGCCGGTGGACTGGCTGACCTCCTGCCGCAGCGCGGAGGTGACCAGCGTGGCCGACTGGACCGGCCGGACGCAGGCCTGCGGCACCGCCGAGCCGCTGGTCGCATCCACCACCGTGGTCTCCAGCACGGCGGCCGGCTCCAGCGGGATGGTGAGCCGCGTCGTCTCGCCGCTGATCACCCGCACCGATCCGACGCCCTTCTGCCAGTGCGTGGGGCCGGGCTGGGCGGTGACTCCCTCCAGGCTCGTGCCGGTGGCCCACACCTTCGGGAAGGTGATCCGGCCCGAGCTGTCGGCGCACGCCCGCTCCGCAGCCAGCGAGAGCCGGGCGCAGCCGGACACCGGTGCGCCGGTCACCGCGTCCACCAGGGTGACCTCGATCGCCCCCGGCGGGAGGAGCTGCTCGTCGAGCGTGGTGACCTCGCCGTCGGCGACGTGCACGATGGCGCCTTCGTCCAGGACCGTCTTCCCCGGGTGGTACTGGATGTTGCGGTCGAGCGGCTTGACCGCCACCCGGTAGTCGCCGGGCGGCACCCGGTCGAACTGGTACCGCCCGTCGACGGCCTCGGTCCAGGCGGACCAGGAGTTGTCGACGGCGAACACCCGGACCGAGTTGGTCAGCGCGCCGGTCGCGCCCGGGTAGTCGGTGAGCTGGCCGCGTACCGTGCCGCCGCCCACCCGCAGGGCGACGTCCACCACCACGTCCTTGCCGAACTGCGCGACATACGCTTGCGCGTTGCGGCTGTCCACCGCGTTCGGCGCCCACTGCTCCGGGAAGCCGTCTGCGCGGATCCGCAGCTTGTACGGATCGTTGGTGGCGACCGTGAGTCGGTAGTGGCCGGTGGCGTCGGCGCACGCCTGCCCGGCCTCGTGCCCCTTGAGGCCGGAGATGGCGGTGACGCAGGCCCCGGCGACCGGCGCACCGGTCGCCGCCGCGGTCACCTTCCCGGTCAGCACGCCACCCTGGAACGTGCTGTTCCCCACCAGGTAGCGCTCGTCGACGGTGGTCGTCGAGCCGGCGGTCACCTCGAAGACCGTGGCAGCGGCGGGGTCGGTCTTGCCGGGCACCCACTGCTTCGGGGGGTAACCCCGAGGGGCGATCCCGAGCCGGTAGGTGCCGACCGGCAGATTCCCGAGCTGGTACCGGCCGTTGCTGTCCGTCGGGGCCTTGGCCGTCCAGCTGCCGTCCGCTGTGCTGGCGGTGACCTCGGTGGCGTACGCCGGGCTGCCGTCGGGCTGGGTGATCCGGCCACTGAAGCCGCCCGCCGCGACGGGCAGCGCGAGGTCCGCCGTCAAGACGCCGTTCGTGGCCTGGGAGGCGAAGATGTAGGTGGCGTTGTAGTAGTCGGGTGCGGACCGCCACCACAGCTCCGCGTGGCCCGTCGCCCGCGCCCGCAGCCTGGGGCTCACGCCGCTGGTCAGGCCGGCGAAGGCGTACCGGCCGCTCTCGTCCGCGCAGCGGGTGGCGAGCAGCCGGTCGGGCGTCTGGTACAGGTCGAGGCAGGCGCCGGGCAGTGGTGCTCCCGTGGCCCGGTCGGTCACCGTACCGGTGACGGTGTAGGTCGGCACCGCCTGCGCGGCCGGTGCGCCCGCCAGGACGGCGGCGACGACGGCGGTCGCGGCCAGGGCCCGCGTCCACCTCTTGCTCAGTTTCATTCCCCGTGGTCCCCCAATGCTGGTCCGCCGGAGCAGCATAGATGATCAACAAAGTCCTCGATGTTCCCGTTGAGCTGCCGTGCTGCCGGGTCGAGCCGATTGGCGGACAGGTCCACCTGATCGGCGGGAGCGGCATGTCACCCGACCGGTCGACGCCGCGCTGGTCACCCCCGGAGCAGCCAAGAGCCGGGTGGTGGTCGCGCGGGGCGTGGGCACAGGGCAGGATGGGCGGCATGAGCGAGCGGACCGGTGTTCCCGGCGAGGGGCTGGCGAAGGGGTTGGCGGTCACCCTGCGGACGATGACCCGCCGCTCGACCACCCAGCAGTACCCGGACGTCGCCCCCGAGCTGCCACCCCGCTCGCGCGGGGTGATCGCGCTGCTCGAGGAGAACTGCACGGTCTGCATGCTCTGCGCCCGGGAGTGCCCGGACTGGTGCATCTACATCGACTCGCACAAGGAGGAGGTGGCGGTGCCCGGCGCCGCCCGTCCCCGCCAGCGCAACGTGCTCGACCGGTTCGACATCGACTTCTCGCTCTGCATGTACTGCGGCATCTGCGTCGAGGTCTGCCCGTTCGACGCGCTCTACTGGTCGCCCGAGTTCGAGTACGCCGAGTACGACATCAAGGACCTGCTGCACGACAAGGACCACCTCGGCGAGTGGATGGGCACCGTCCCGCCACCGCCGGCCCACGACCAGCGCGGCGAACCCTCGAAGGAGGAGACCACCGCCGCCCGCAAGGCCGCCGGCCCCGCCCCGCGTCCGGCCCCGTCCCGGGTACGCCGGGAGCCCGGCACCGAGCAGGGCGGAGGCGCCGCGTCATGACCGGTGCGGACGTGCTGCTGCTGGCCCTCGGCGCGGTGGCGCTCGGCGCCGGCGCGCTGGTGGTGGGCACCCGGCACCTGGTCCGGGCCGGCCTCTGGCTGGTGGTCTGCCTGGGCGCGCTGGCCGGCGACTACCTGGTGCTCACCGCCGAGCTGGTGGCCTGGGTGCAGGTGCTGATCTACGTCGGCGCGGTGGTGGTGCTGCTGCTCTTCGCGGTGATGCTGACCCGGGCCCCGATCGGCGCCTCCGACGACCTGGACCGGCCGGGCTGGCCGGCCGCGCTGATCGGCGGCGGCAGCGGGTTGGGGCTGGCCGTGCTGCTGGTCCACGCGTTCCGCTGGTCCCGGGTCGACCTGCCCGCCGCGGGCACCGCCGACCGCCTGGGCGAGCAGGTCTTCCGCTCGTGGGTGCTGCCCTTTGAGCTGCTCTCGGTGCTGCTGCTCGCTGCGCTGGTGGGCGCGATCGTGCTGTCCCGCACCGACATCGGCCGGCCCGGCGCGCCCGGTGCCCAACGCCGACCGGCGGACGGCCCGCCGGCCCGGCCCGAGCCGGCCGGTGTGGTGGCCGACGAGGGCGGGCGCGCGTGAGGCCGGTCATCCCGTACGTTACCGCCGCGCTGCTGTTCGGCCTCGGCGTCTACGGCGTGCTGCGCCGCCGCAACGCCGTCCTCGTGCTGATGGCCGTCGAGCTGATGCTGAACGCGGTGAACCTGATCCTGGTCACCGCCGACACCACGGTCCGGGCCCAACTGCCCCACTCCGGCCAGGTCTTCGCGCTCTTCGTGATCGTGCTCGCCGCCGCAGAGATCGGCGTGGGGCTGGCCATCGTGCTCCAGCTCTACCGGCTGCGGGCCAGCGTGACCGTCGACGACGTGCCGTTGACCGAGCCGCCGGCGCCGGTGCCTGCCGGCGCGACGGCCGCGCGTCCCGCCGGCCCGCCGGGCCTGCCGTCGGGCGGGCCGGCCACTGACGCGCCGGAGGGGGAGAAGTGACCGGACTGCTCGCGGCGGCGCTGCCGGGCGTACCCCTGCTGGTGGGTCTGGTCGGGTTGCTGCTGCCGCCGTCGCCCAGGGGCGCGGCGACCGGAGAGGACCGGGCCCGGCGGGTGGCGATCGCGCTCGGCGTGGCCGGCGCGGCGCTGGCGCTGCTGGCGGCGGTGGCCCTGCTGGTCCGGGTGGACCGCCCGGTCGAGGGCGCCACCACCTGGGTCGACCTCGGCGGACTGACGGTCACCCTCGGCTACCGGCTGGACGGGGTGGCGGTGCTGGTCGCCACGGCGGTGGCCGCGGTGGCCCTGGCCGTGCAGGTCTACTCGATCGGCTACCTGAAGCGCGGGCCGCACGACGACGTCGAGGTGGACCACCGCTACCCGCCGTACGCGGCGCAGATCAGCCTGTTCACCGCCGCGATGCTGACCGTGGTGGTCTCCGGGGACCTGATCCTGCTGCTCGTCGGCTGGGAGGTGATGGGCCTCTGCTCCTACCTGCTCATCGCCCACGACCGGCGGCTGCCCGAGGCGCCGGCCGCCGCGGTGAAGGCGTTCCTGGTCACCCGGGTGGGGGACGTCGGCTTCCTGCTCGGCATCGCGCTGCTGGGCGTCGGCGCGGGCAGCTTCCGGATCGCGGACGTGCTGGCCCACGACTACTCCACCGCGACGCTCACCGCCGCGTGCCTGCTGCTGCTCGCCGGGGTGGCCGGCAAGAGCGCCCAGTTCCCGCTGCACACCTGGCTGCCGGACGCGATGGCCGGCCCCACCCCGATCTCCGCGCTGATCCACGCCGCCACCATGGTCGCCGCCGGCGTGTACGCGGTCGCCCGGCTCTTCCCGCTGTTCGAGCGCGCCCCGATCGCGCTGGCCGTGCTCGGGGTGATGGCGGCGATCACGCTGCTGCTCGGCGCGTTCGCGGCCACCGCCCAGGATGACATCAAGCGGGTGCTGGCCTGGTCGACGGTCTCCCAGATCGGCTACATGACCGGGGCGCTCGCCGTCGGCGCGCCCGCGGCGGCGCTGTTCCACCTGCTCACCCACGCCGCGTTCAAGGCGCTGCTCTTCCTCGCGGCCGGCGCGGTGATCCACGCCGTCGGCACCACCCTGATGTCCCGGATGGGCGGCCTCCGGACGGCCATGCCGGTGACCTTCTGGTGCACGGTGATCGGCCTCGGCGCGCTCGCCGGGCTGCCGCCGCTGTCCGGCTTCTGGAGCAAGGACGGCGTGCTCGCCGCCGCCGAGGCCGCCGCGCTCGAGGGCGGCGGCCCGAGCTACGCCTGGGTCGGCTGGCTGGTCTGGCTGGCCGGGCTGCTCGGCGTCGCCGTCACCGCCTGGTACGCCACCCGCCTGCTGCTGCGCGCCTTCCTCGGTACGCCCCGACTCCCGCTGGCCCACCCGCACGACCCGCCCGCCGTGCTGCGCTGGCCGCTGCTGCTGCTCGCGGTCCCCGCCGCGCTGCTCGGCCTGGCCGCCTTCGCGCCGTGGTTCGCCGCCCGCCTTCGCGAGCCGGCCGACCGCAGCGGGGAGGCCGTCGAGCTGGTCCACCTCGCGCCGAACCTGCTGCTGCCGCTGGTGTTGCTGCTGGTCGGGGCGGGCATCGCCTGGGCCGGCTGGCGTCGCGACCCGGCCGCCGACCCGGCCCGCTTCCTGGGTCCGCTGCGGCCGGCCTTCGCCCGGGCGTTCCGGCTCGACGACGTCCAGCACGCCCTCGTGGTACGCCCGACGACCGCGCTCGCCCGGGCCGTGCGGGCCGGGGACGAGGTCGGAGTGGACGGCCTGGTGGAGGGGAGCGGCCGGGCCGCCGTCGAGTTGGGCGGCGGGCTGGCCGCCCTGCACCGGGCGGCGCTGCCGCGCGCGGCGGCCGGCGTGCTGGCCGGCGCCCTGCTCATCGGCCTCGCCGTGGCAGTGATCGGGGTGTTGCCGTGAGGGCGAGGAGTGAGCCGGGTTTGCGAGCCCCGCAGTCGCGAACTGAGGGGACATCCGTGAGCGCGAGGAGTGAACCGGGTTTGCGAGCCCCGCAGTCGCGAACTGAGAGGCCGCCGGCATGAGTTTCGGAGAGTTCCTGCTGGTCGCGGTCCTCGCGCTGCCCGCGCTGGGCGCGGTCGCGGCGGCCGCCAGCCCGGGCGACCGGACCGGGCGCCTGGTCGGCACCGCCGCTGCGGCGTTGACGCTGCTCGCCACGCTGCCGCTGGTGGGCGGGGAGCACAGCTGGGTCGGGCCGCAGTCCGGCGTGCAGCCCTGGCACCAGCTCGACCTGCCCTGGGTGCCCGGCCTGGACCTGCGCTTCCACCTCGGGGTGGACGGGATCTCCTGGCCGCTGGTGGTGCTGACCGCGTTGCTCACTTTGCTCTGCTGCGGCTACACGTTGTGGCGGGTGCCCGCGGGCGGTGGCAGCGGCCGGGCCCTGGTCGCGCTGCTGCTGGTGGTCGAGGTGGGCATCCTGGGCACCTTCCTCGCCCTCGACCTGGTGCTCTTCTTCCTCTTCTTCGAGGTCGTCCTCCTCCCGATGTACGCGATCATCGCCGGCTGGGGTGGCGAGGACCGGCGGCGGGCGGCCCGCAAGTTCGTCCTCTACACCCTCTTCGGTTCGGTGCTGCTGCTGGTCGGCGTCTACGTGGTGGTCGCCGCCGCGGGCACCGCGGACGTGGTGGCGCTGACCGGCGGGTCCGGGCTCTCCCGGGGCACCCAGCTCGCCGCGTTCACCCTGCTGGCACTGGCGTTCGCGGTGAAGAGCCCGCTCTGGCCGCTGCACTCCTGGCTGCCCGACGCGCACACCCAGGCGCCCACCGTCGGCAGCGTGATCCTCGCCGGGGTGCTGCTCAAGATGGGCACGTACGGCCTGATCCGGGTGGCGGTCGGGGTGGCCCCGGAGGGCGCCCGCTGGGCCGCCCCGGTGCTCGGGGTGCTCGCCGTGGCGGCGATCCTCATCGGGTCCCTGGTCTGCCTCGCGCAGGACGAGCTGAAGCGGCTGATCGCGTACTCCAGCGTGGGGCACATGGGCTTCGTGCTGCTCGGGGTGGCCACGCTCACCGCCACCGGCCTGCAGGCCGCGCTGATCGGCAACATCGCGCACGGCGTGATCACCGGCCTGCTCTTCTTCCTGGCCGGTGCGGTCAAGGACCGTACCCACACCGGGTCGCTCGCGGACCTGTCCGGGCTGCGCGAGACGGCGCCCCGGCTGGCCGGGCTGCTCGGCTTCGCGGCGGTCGCCTCGCTGGGGCTGCCCGGGCTGGCCGGATTCTGGGGCGAGGCGTTCGCCGTGATCGCCGCGGTCCGGCGCGGTGGCGGGCTCTGGACCACGCTCGCGGTGCTGGCCGCGCTCGGCGGGGCGCTGACCGCCGCGTACTTCCTGCGGCTGCTGCGCCGGGTCAGCCACGGGCGGCCCAGTCCGGCGGTGGGGCGGCTCGCGCCGGGGCTGGCCGGGGCGGAGCTGACCGCCTGGGCACCGCTGGTGTTGCTCGCCCTCGCCGTCGGCCTGGCCCCGGCCCTCGTGCTGTCCTACGCCACCGGCCCGGTCAACGCCCTGCTGGCGGTCTTCGATTGAGCGCGAGGAGTGCGGCGGAGCGGAGCCCCGCAGTCGCGAACGAAGGTGAGCCCGGATGAGTCTGGTGCAGAGCGTGGATCACGTGGCGCTGCTGCCGGCGTACCTGGCCGCCGGCACCGCCGTACTCGTGCTCCTGGCCGACCTGCTGGTGGCGCGGGCCGCCGTCACCGTGGCCGTCGCCGCCACCGGCGCGGCGGCCACCGCGCTCGGCGCGGCCCTGGTCGGTACGGGGGACGAGCGGCGCACCTTCTGCGTCGGCACTGACTGCTCGTACGTGTTCGGCGGGCGGGCGGCCCTGGTCGCGGCGGTCGTCGCCCTGCTCACCCTCGGCGTGCTGGCGTTGTCGGGTCCGCTGCTGCGGGCCGGCCGGATTCCGGTGGGGGAATACTGCTTCCTGCTCGCCTGCGCGATGACCGGCGGCGTGCTGCTCGGCGCGGCCGGCGATCTGATCACCCTGGTGGTGGCGCTGGAGACGCTCACCCTGCCGCTCTACGTCCTGGTCGGGCTGCGCCGGGGCAGCCTGGCCGGTGCCGAGGCGGCGGTCACCTTCTTCGTGGTCAGCGTGGTGGCCACCGCCCTGACCCTGCTCGGCGCGGCGCTGCTCTACGCGGTGACCGGCAGCCTGCACCTGGACCGGCTCGGCGCCACCCTCGCGGCCAGCGCCGAGGTGCGCGATCTGCCGCTCACCACGGTGGCCGTGGCGCTGGTGGTGGTCGGATTGGCGTTCAAGGTCGCCGCGGTGCCGTTCCACGCCTGGGCCCCGGCCACCTACGACGGCGCGCCGCTGCCCGTCGCCGCGTACCTGTCGACGGCGTCGAAGCTGGGCGGGGTGGTGGCCCTGCTCGCGGTGGTGCAGCGCGCCCTGCCGGCCACCGTCACCGGGCCGGTGCTGGCCCTGCTCGCCGTGCTCACCATGACCGTGGGCAACCTGGTGGCGCTGCGCCAGCGGCGCACGGTCCGGCTGCTCGCCTGGTCCTCGGTGGCCCAGGCCGGCTACGTCCTCGCCCCGCTGGGCGCGTTGGCGCTGGCCGCCGGCCGCACCGCCGACGCCCGCACCGCGGCGTACGCGGCGGCCGTCGCGTATCTCGTCTTCTTCGTGCTGCTGGAGCTGGCCGCCTTCGCGGCGGTGGTGGCGCTGCGACCGGCGGACGGCGACGGCGGCACCCTCGCCGACCTGCGCGGGGCGGCCCGCCGCCACCCGTGGGTGGGCGGGGCGTTCGCGCTCGCGCTGGTCGGGCTGGCCGGGCTGCCGCCGGGGCTGGCCGGCCTGTTCGCCAAGGTGACCGTGGTCCGGGCCCTGCTGGCCGGGCACGCCGGTTGGCTCGCCCTGGTGGTGGCGGTGAACGCGGTGCTCGGCCTGGCCTACTACCTGCGCCTGGTGGCCACCCTCTACGCGGCACCCGGCCCGGCCACCGCCCGGCCGGCCCGGACGGTGGTTGCGGCCCTCGGGGTGGCCACCGCCCTCGCCGTGGTGGTGGGCTTCGCGCCGCAGCTCGTGCTGGACCTGGCCGCCCGCTGAGCGGCGGTTTGTCCCTCGGTGCCCAGCCGGCACAGCCGTCGCACAGGGATCCTCAGCCAACTTTCAGTAATGGGCGGGATGGTTGACGGGTACCGGTGGTGTTGAACCGGTCAGCGGGCCCCGCGTGGATCCGCGCACCGAAGGAGCGATCGTGCATCACAACCGTCTGAAGACCGCAGCACTGCTCGGCCTGTTGACCTCGCTGATCCTCGCGGTCGGCTACTGGTTCGGCGGGAGCGGCGGCCTCGTCATCGCCGTCGTCGTCTCGTTGCTGATGAACGGCGTGACCTATTTCTACTCCGACAAGCTCGCACTGCGCTCGATGGGGGCGCAACCGGTCAGCGAGGCACAGTTCCCCGAGCTGTACCGGATGGTCCGTGAGCTGTCCACCCAGGCGGGCCAGCCGATGCCCCGCCTGTACGTCAGCCCCACCGCCCAGCCCAACGCCTTCGCGACCGGGCGTAACCCGCAGAACGCGGCGGTCTGCGTGACCCAGGGGATCGTGGAGATCCTCGATTACCGCGAGCTGCGCGGCGTGATCGGGCACGAACTGTCCCACGTCTACAACCGGGACATCCTGATCTCCAGCGTGGCGGCCGGTCTGGCCGGCATCATCACCATGCTGGCCAACATCGCCTGGTTCATCCCGCTGGGCTCCTCCGACGACGAGGACGGCCCGAACCCGGCGGTGCTGCTGCTCACCCTGATCCTCGGCCCGATCGCGGCCACCCTGATCCAGTTGGCGATCAGCCGGAGCCGCGAGTTCCAGGCCGACCAGTCCGGGGCGGAGCTGAGCCGGGACCCGCTGGCCCTGGCCAGCGCCCTGCGCAAGATCCACATGGGTACGCAGATGCGCCCGCTGCCGCCGCAGGGCCAGCTCACCAGCACCGCCCACCTGATGATTGACAACCCGTTCAAGCGGGGTGGCGGCATCGCCGCCATGTTCGCCACCCACCCGCCGATGGAGCAGCGGGTGGCCCGCCTGGAGCAGATGGCCCGCAGCGCCGGGCCGGTGCAGTTCCAGCGCTGACCGCGCTCGTCTCCGCCCGCGTCCCCGCCGGGACGCGGGCGGAGCTGTCTTCGGCCCCGCCCTGCCGGGCGGTGTGAGCGAACCGACCATCCCCACCGCGAGTCGCGGCGTTAGGGTCAAAGGGGCTTCCGCCCATTACCTGTCTCCCCCCGGAGGTGCCTCCTTGGCCGCACTGCGCCAGTACCTGGGCGTCTGGCGGGTCCCCGGTGCACCGATGCTGCTGGTCCTCGGCATCATCGGCCGCCTCGGGATCGGCATGACCCCGCTCGCGCTGCTGCTTGTGGTCGAGGCGGTGACCCACCGTTACTCCCTCGCCGCGGTCGCCGGCGGCATCTACGCGCTCGCCGGCGCCGCGCTCAGCCCGATCGCCGGGCGGATCGCCGACCGGGTCGGCCCCACGCCGGTGCTGCTGGCCACTGCGGTCGCCCACCCGCTCGCCCTCTTCGGCCTGCTCGCGGCCAGCCGGTCCGGGGCCGGCAACCTCGCCCTGATCTACCTGGCCGCCGGCACCGCGGGGGCCACCTACCCGCCGCTGACGGCGGCCATCCGGGGCGCCTGGAACGACCTCACCGCCCCCGCCACCGGCCGGGGCCACCTGCGCAACACCGCACTCGCCGCGGAGACCTCACTCTTCGAGATCGTCTTCGTGCTCGGCCCACTGCTGGTGGCCGGGTTCGTGTTGGCCGCCGACGCCGCCGCCGCACTGGTCGGGTCCGCCGTGGTCACCCTGGTCGGGACCACCGCCGTCGCGCTCGGCCGGGTGATGCGCGGCTGGCGCCCGCACCCGCACGAGCACCAGGCGAAGGGCCTCGGCCCGCTGCGGGTCGGTGGCTTCCCGGCCCTGCTGCTCTGCGTCGCCAGCCTGGGCATCGCCTTCGGCGCCGCCGGCGTGATCGTCCCGGCCTTCGCCGGGCAGGCCACCGCCGACGACCCGGAGAGCCTGGCCGGGGTGCTGCTCGCCGTCTGGGGCATCGGCAGCGCGGTTGGGGGCTTCTCGTTCGGGGTACGCCGACCGGCCGTCAACATGACCCGCCAGTTCGCCTGGCTGCTCGGCGCGGTGGCGGCCAGCTTCGCCGTGTACGCGGTGATGCCGACTCCGCTGGCGCTCGGCATCGCGCTGGTGCTCGGCGGGGCCACCATCGCCCCGGCGCTGACCCTGGAGAACACCCTGGTCGGCCGGATCGCCCCGGCCGGCATGCTGAACGAGGCGTATACCTGGGTGGTCACCATGTCGGTGGCGGCGAGCGCGGCCGGGGGATCGGTGGCCGGGCTGATCGTCGACCACGCTGGCGGGGTTCCCTGGGCCTTCCTGTTCGCCGGGGCGGCCGTCGCCGTCGGGGCCGCCGTCGCCGCACTGCCCGCCGGCCCCATCGCCCGCGCCGAGGCCACGGCCGTACGCGCCGAGCACGCGGCGGTCGCCGCCTGAGCGGTCGACCTTTGCGGGGATCGAAGCGGCACCGGGCGGGTACAGCGCTCGCATGTTCGTCTTCTTCTCGAACCGGATCGGCTGCGTCGGCTCGATCCTGATCAGCGCGGTCGTCACGGTGATCCTGCTGCTGATCTTCACCCGCTGAGCGGATCCGTTTCCGCTACTGCTTGCCTGATATTGGGTAGGTTGCGGCATTCCGGCGGGTCGGACGGCGCGACATCCGGGATCTGGTGCCGCTGACGGCCGCCGACTCGGGCGGGGCGGTGTACGGCGGGCCGGCCGGCCCCGGAGCGGGGCCGGCCGGGATGCTCAGCGGTAGTTGGTGAACTGAAGGGCGACCCCGAAGTCGTCGCCCTTGAGCAGCGCGATGACGGCCTGGAGGTCGTCCTTCTTCTTGCCGGTGACCCGCAGCTGGTCGCCCTGGATCTGCGCCTGGACGCCCTTCGGGCCGTCCTCCCGGATCTTCTTGCTGATCGCCTTGGCCTTGTCCGAGTCGATGCCCTGAATCACCTTGGCGTCGATCTTGAAGACCTTGCCCGAGGAACGCGGGTCGCCGGCGTCCAGCGACTTGAGCGAGATGTTCCGCTTGACCAGCTTCTCCTTGAAGACGTCCAGGGCGGCCCGGACCCGCTCCTCGGTCTCCGCCTGGAGGCTGATCGCCTCCTCGCCCGACCAGGAGATCTCCGCGCCGGTGCCGCGGAAGTCGAACCGCGTCGCGAGCTCCTTCTCCGCCTGGCGGAGGGCGTTGTCGACCTCCTGCCGGTCGACCTTGCTCACGATGTCGAAGGACGGGTTCGCTGCCATGCTCATGCTCCTGCTGTCCGGCGGTCTGTCCTGTTCCGTCCCCCGCTGACCAGCGGTGGGACCCCCTGACGGTACCCGGTTGCGGCGGCCCGGGGGGCAACCGCTATCCTTGCTACCGCTGCCGCGCGATAGCGTGGTGGTACGCCCTGGCGGGTTGCCCGAGCGGCCAATGGGAGCGGACTGTAAATCCGTCGCGAAAGCTACAGAGGTTCGAATCCTCTACCCGCCACCAGGTGCACAAAGAGGCTCCTGACCAGCACGAATGCCGGTCAGGGGCCGCTTTCGTTAGTCCCGCTCCAGCCCGCTCGATCTCGTTGGCTGTGTCGTATACGTGTCGCCGAGATCATCGGGTGACGGGCCGGATGCGTGCGTTGTCTAGGCTGCGAGCCATGCTCGATCTCCCACTCCCTCAACTGCTGGGCGTTCTCTTCACTTGGATCTTCGGGCAGGCGGTTCTCTACCTGGTGATCCGGTTGGCGGTGCGCCATGCCATCGGAGATGCGGACAGGCGGAGGGCCGCCGAACGGCAGAGAGGCATTGCTTGATCCCGGTACCGGAACCCCTTGGTCATCCGTCTGATCGGGCACGTACGGAGGCTAGGGTGGGCGACCAACACGGTGAGGCCCTTCGCGCCGACTCGAAGCCACGGGTCCAGGGGTTCCCGGAGGCGAGGAGGCGTCCGTGCACGACAACGAGCTGACCGACCGGTTGTCGTCCGCGGCCACTGGCGAGGGTGATCCGGCCGGCTGGTTCGAGCGGCTCTACGCCGACGCCGAGCGGGGCGAGGCGGTCGTCCCGTGGGACCTCGACCGGGCGCATTCCCTGCTCAGCGAGTGGTCCGACCGGACCCGGCCGGACGGATCCGGTCGGCGCGCCGTGGTCGTCGGGTGCGGCTTCGGCCGCGACGCCGAACATCTGGCCCGCCTCGGCTTCGCCACTGTCGCTTTCGACATCTCTCCCACGGCGGTACGGGCGGCCCGCCGCCGCCACCCGGACTCCCCGGTCCGGTACGGGACCGCCGACCTGCTCGACCCGCCCCACGACTGGCTGGGCGGGTTCGATTTCGTGCTGGAGAGCATGAATGTGCAGGCACTGCCGGTCGAGCTGCGGCAGCGGGCGATCCCGGCGGTCGGCCGGCTGGTCGCGCCGGGCGGGACGCTGCTGGTGATCGCGGCCGGCCGACGGGACGACGAGGTCGTCGAGGGCCCGCCCTGGCCGCTGGCCCGGGCCGAGGTCGACGCCTTCGCGGCCGGCCCGCTGACCCCGGCCCGAGTCGAGGAGATCGTCGCCCCCGACGGTGGGATCCGTTGGCGCGCGGAGTTCCGCCGCGCCTGAGGTTGGCAACCGGGGCGGGCATCCGGGGCCGGAAGCACTCCTGCGGAAACGCAGGTCAAGGGCCTTCGTCGTGTCGGAGACCTGCCGAGGCCGTGGCGCCACCGTGCCGGGGCCGGTCAGCGTCGGCTGCTCCGCTTGTGCTTGGAACGGCTGGTGAACCTGCCACTGCCCTCGATCCGGGCACTGGACCGGCGTGGCGGCGTACGCCGCGGGAACCAGCGGTCGAACGGGATGCGGGAGAGCAGCAGCGGCACCGCCACGACCAGGATCCCGAACCCGACCACGCCCAGCCCGCCCTGAATACGGCCCCGGTGTCCGCTGAGTTGGTCGAAGTCGGTGACGAAGTCTCGCGGATCGTCGGGATTCACCCAGATTCTCACCTCGTCGCCGGGCCGCCGGCACACCTCGACGCAGCCGACCTCCTGTTCGTACGTCCGGCCGGCCAGCTCGTATCGGAAGTACATGGTGGTCGACGCGCTCGTCCGGTTGCCGCCGGACTTGGTGACCCGGTCGTAGACCTTTGCGTTTGCCGGTGTGCCGGTGCCCCGCAGTTCCTTCTCCCAGTCGTCGAGCGCGTGCTGGGTGTGCAGCGGCAGCCAGAGCAGCGCACCGCCGGCCATGACCAGCAGGGCGGCGCCGAGGGTCGGCCACACCGACGAGGAGCGTTGCGCGATCACGCGATCATCGTGGCCTGCCGGCGCAACTCTGGCCGGGCCGAGCGGGGTGACGGAAAGATGACGTCAGGGGTCTGGATTTCGACTCCACGCATGTATGGTGGCCTATGGCCGGCGGTCCGGGGTGGCGCCAGGGGGAAGGGGCTGCCGACCTGCCGGGGAGGCTGCGGACAATGACCTCGGGGGCCGATGATCGATTTGCGGTTTAGGTCGGAATCCACAGTGAGCGAAGCGTTTCACCGTTCCAGGGCCGTCCTGATCTGGCCGGGTGTGCCGTAGGGCGTGGGCCGAACGGCGGAAGGAGTCCACCGCACGGGGCCCGCCCGGCTGCCGGCGCTTTCCTATGTGCGAGCCCTGTGGCACGATCGTGGAACCCTAACCCCTGTGACGCCCCCCGACAGGAGTAATCATGTCTGGTCAACGGTTGGGCCGACTGCTTGGCTCGGTCCTCGCGATCGCCGCCGCTGCGGCCATCGGGTTCAGCTTCGGGCACTACAGCGACACCGCTGGCGACCACGCGAATGCGGACATCATCTGGACCGTCGCTCCCACCGACGGTGGTTACTGACTGACACGGGAAACATCTGACGGGCGAGGAGCCTGGGCAGCCCGAAGCCCGTAGGGAGTGCCATGGCTGGCCGTGAACGGTCGCGACGGAGATCCATCGATCACGCCTGGCTCATCACCGGACCGTTGGCTCTGTTCGCGGTCGTCTGCGCCACGATCACCGGGTTGGTTTCAGACGAGCCTTCCGGCGAGTGGGGGCTGGCGGCCGCGTTGCTGGCGATCATGATCGCCGTTGGCATTCCGGTGCTCAATTTCGTGGTCCGGCGCCAATCGTTCGGCATGACGCTGACCGAGATCCCACTCGTCGTGGCGCTCTTCCTGCTGCCGCCGCTGACGGTTGTGGTGATCTACACCGTCGCGTCGATGGTCACCCAGACGCGGCATCGCCTGCCGCCGGCAAAGTTCTGGTTCAACGTGGCCAAGGCGGCCGCCGGCACCTCCCTGGCCGTGCTCGTCCTCCAGGCCCTACCGCCCATGCGGGGGGTGGGGCCTGGCACGTGGATGATCCTGTTCACCGCCGTCGCCGCGGTCATCGTCGTCAGCTTCGCCGCCGTCGCCGGTGTGCACACCCTTCTCCAGGGGTGGCAGGCCGGGCGAGACGCGCTCCGCAGCGCCCCGGCCCCGTTGCTCACCGCCGCGATCAACACCTCGATGGGTCTGATGATCCTGATCGCGGTCAGAACCACGTGGTGGTCGGTGCTGTTGCAGGCGGCGCTGGCGGCGGCGCTGGTCCTGGTATACCGGTCCTACGCGCGGTTCTTCCGGCAGCACCGCACCCTCGCCCAGATGTACGACCTGACCCGGGCCACCGCCGAGCGCGGTCAGGACGGCACGCTTGCGGACGCCCTCCTTGGCCGGGTGCGAGCACTGATGCAGGCCGAGTACGCCACGCTCTGGTTGCCCGCGCAGGGTCGGCATCCCGAGTTGCTGCTCACCGCCCGGGTCGACGACCAGGGTCTGCTCGACGTGGTCTACACGCCCGCGGTGCTGCGGGAGCGGGCTGCGACGGAAGGCCGCACGGTGGCGGTCGGCCGTGCTTTCGGTGCGGAGCAGGAGGCCCGCCGGGCGGCAAGTGACGCCAAGGTCAAGGACGTCATCGTGGTGCCACTGCGTTCTGGTCAGGCGGTCATCGGCACGCTTGAGGTCGTCAACCGGCTGAGCGACGTGGGCCACTTCACCCAGAGCGACATACCGGTCTTCGAGACGGTCGCCGCGCACGCCGCGGTCGCCCTGGAAAACTCCCGCCTGGTCGACCGACTGCGGCACGACGCCAACCACGACGCGCTGACCAAGCTCGCCAACCGGCGCCGGGTCACCGCAGCGGTGGCCGAGGCGGTCAAGATCGCCGCACCGGGCGAGGTGGTGGCGCTGCTGCTGTTCGACGTCGACCGGCTGCGCCAGGTCAACGAGTCGCTCGGCCACGCGGCCGGCGACAAGGTCCTCGTCGAGGTCGCCGAGCGGCTGCGCGCCTGCGCGCCCTCGTCGGCCCTGGTCGGTCGCGCCGGCGGCGACGAGTTCCTGGTGACCCTGCGGCTGGAGAGCGCCGAGGCGGCGCTGGAGCTGGCCGGGCAGTTGCGGGAGCAGATCCGCGACGAGATGGTCTTCGACGCGCTCACCCTGGACGTGGACACCGCGGTCGGGGTGGCCGTGCACCCGGACCACGGCAGCGACGCGGTGACCCTGCTCCAGCGGGTGGACCTGGCGGCGACGGCGGCGAAGTCCGTGCCGGGCAGTGTGCAGCTCTACAACCCGGCGCTGGAGTCCCGGTCGTTGCGCCGGCTCGGTCTCGCCAGCGACCTGCGTCGCGCGCTGGACGCCGGTGCGCTGGAGGTCTATTTCCAGCCCAAGGTGACGCTGCGGGACCGGCGCCTGGTCGGCGTGGAGTGCCTGGCCCGCTGGGAGCACCCGGCGCACGGCACGGTGGCGCCGGACGACTTCGTGGCGGTGGCCGAGCACACCGGCCAGCTGGGCCGGCTCACCGAGTTCGTGCTCCGGGAGAGCCTGCGCCGCAGCCGGGACTGGAGCCACGGCGAGCGGGCGCTCGCCGTGTCGGTCAACCTCGCCGCCCGTACCCTCACCGACCAGCATTTCCCCACCCTGGTACGCGAGCTGCTG
Source organism: Micromonospora sp. NPDC006431 (assembly GCF_042870725.1). Lineage (NCBI taxonomy): Bacteria > Bacillati > Actinomycetota > Actinomycetes > Micromonosporales > Micromonosporaceae > Micromonospora > Micromonospora sp. NPDC006431. The sequence continues at coordinate 213,627 of NZ_JBIAHQ010000005.1, read as the reverse complement.
GACGAGTACGGCGTGCCGCCGCAGCGGCTCACCCTGGAAATCACCGAGGCCGGGGTGCTGGACGGCACCGAACGTCCGATACCTACCCTGCGGCGGCTACGTGATCTCGGCGTCCGGCTCTCCGTGGACGACTTCGGCACCGGCAACTCGTCCCTGGCCCAACTGCGCCGGCTGCCGGTGCACGAGGTGAAGGTCGACCGTTCCTTCGTGCAGGGGATGGCGACCGATCCGGGTGACCTGGCGATCGTGAACGCCGTGGTGACGCTCTCCCAGCAGTTCGGCCTGGCCGTGGTGGCCGAGGGGGTGGAGAGCGAGCTGACCCTGGAGCTGCTCCAGGACATCGGCTGCGAGATCGGCCAGGGCTTCCTGTTCAGCCGGCCCCTGCCGTACGAGCGGCTGGAGGCCTGGTTCGGTGCCCAGGTCGAGCCCGAGACGATCACCGTCGGTGACCTGCCCCGCCTGCGAGCGGTGCCCTGAGCTGTGGAAACGCGGCAACGGGGGATCCGATTTCACCTCGCGGGCGAGGTCGTGTACTGTTTCCTCTGCGCGGCACCCCCCGGGGGTGCTCGGGTAGGCCCCCTTAGCTCAGTCGGCAGAGCGTCTCCATGGTAAGGAGAAGGTCTACGGTTCGATTCCGTAAGGGGGCTCAAAGGGTCCGGCTGGACCCGCCACGGCGGTGTAGCTCAGATGGCAGAGCAAGCGGCTCATAATCGCTGTGTCGCCGGTTCAAGTCCGGCCACCGCTACTCTCGTCCTCCGGGTCACCCGGTGGTCGGTGGGATGGGCGCCACAGGCGCCCACTTTGCATGTCTGCGCCGTCAACGCGTAGGCTGATGCGCTGTAGTTGTTACCCGTTAGCGAGGAAGGCACTCCGCCGTGGCGAAGGCGACCGATGTCCGGCCGAAGATCACTTTGGCGTGTGTGGAGTGCAAGGAGCGCAACTACATCACGCGCAAGAACCGTCGTAACGACCCGGACCGCATCGAGCTGAAGAAGTTCTGCCCCCGGGACGGCAAGCACACGATCCACCGCGAGACCCGCTGACCCACGGCCGGCTCCGCCGGCCCGGCCCCGCAGCATCTCCGAACGCCGATCCGCACGGACGGCGGCCCCGAGCCGCCAGCCCGCGCGGATCGGCGTCCGTGCTTTCCGTGTAGGTTCGCGACATGTCCCTGGACCCGTCCTTCGTCGGCCGGACCTACCCGCCGACCGCCCCCTATCTGGTGGGCCGAGAAAAGATCCGCGAGTTCGCCACCGCCATCGGCGCCACCGACCCGGCGTACCACGACCCTGAGGCCGCCCGGGCGCTCGGCCACCCCGACGTGGTGGCGCCGCCGACCTTCCCGGTGCTCGTGACCATGGCCGCCAGCCGGCAGATCATCGAGGACCCGGCGCTGGGCGTCGACTACAGCCGGGTAGTGCACGGGGACCAGCGGTTCGCGTACACCCGGCCGGTGGTGGCCGGCGACGAGCTGGTCTGCGTGAACACCATCGAGGAGATCACCAACCGGGGCGGGCACGGCTTCCTGACCACCCGTACCGACGTGAGCACCGCCGACGGCGAGCCGGTGGTCGCCGCCTGGTCCAAGATCGTCGTACGCGGGGAGGCCTGACCGTGGAGCTGCCCACCCAGACGTTCCGGGTGACCCGTGCGGACCTGGTCCGCTACGCGGGCGCCTCGGGCGACTTCAACCCGATCCACTGGAGCGACCGGACCGCTACCAAGGTGGGCCTGCCCGGCGTGATCGCCCACGGCATGTTCACCATGGCGCTGGTCGGCCGGGCGGTCACCACCTGGGCCGGCGCGCCGGACGCGGTGCTCGACTTCGGCGTCCGGTTCACCCGGCCGGTGGTCGTGCCGGACACCGACGAGGGCACCGAGATCGAGGTCAGCGCGGTCGTCAAGGAGGTCACCGAGGACGGCCTGACCAGGCTCGACGTCACCGCGACGTGCCTGGGGGAGAAGGTCCTGTCGCAGGCTCGGGCGACCGTTCGGACGCCCCGCTGAGGGGTCCGTCGACGCGCGAGGGGCAGACCGGTTGGGAAAGTCGCACGACTACCCGTACACTGGTCCGCCGTGGGGCAAGTGACCCCTGCCCGGCACTGCGTGTCCGGGCGGGGTGAGTTGCCGCACAGGGGTGTAGCTCAATTGGCAGAGCAGCGGTCTCCAAAACCGCAGGCTGCAGGTTCAAGTCCTGTCACCCCTGCGCCTCAGGCCTGACCGTTCCCGTGGGTCGCGCCGTCCGCAGGGCGGCGTCCGGCCCGTGGTGGTGGCATCGGCGGGGTTGGTTCCGAGGCATTCGGGGCCCTCCCGGTCGATCCGCCGGCCGCGGCCCGTCGCGGGACGGTTGGTCCGGCCGGCGTGACCACACGCCGCGCACGCCCATCGGCGTGCGACCCGACATCCCGCACGGAGGGCGAAGTGGCCGAGAACAAGCGGCGCGGCGAGGACGCCGACGACGAGCGTCTGCGTGACGACGCGGTCGTCGACGAGGCCGACGGCGAGGCCGAGGACGACGCCACCGACGCGGACGAGCCGGTCTCCAGGGGCGGCACCGCCACCCGCAAGCGGGCCCGCGCCGAGTCGACCGAGGGCCGGAAGACCCGGAAGGACACCGAGCGGATCGGGCTCTTCGCCCGCATCGCGCGGTTCTTCCGCGAGGTCGTGGCCGAGCTGCGTAAGGTCATCTGGCCGACCCGCAAGGAGCTGCTGACCTACACGGCTGTGGTGGTCACCTTCGTCGCGGTGATGCTGGCGATCGTGGCCGGCCTAGACTACGGCTTCGCGAAGGCGGTGCTGTGGGTCTTCGGCAACCCCAGCTGACCGGCTACCAGCGAGACAGACGGAAGTGAGCGAGCGTGCCTGAGTACGACGAGACCGCCGAGACCCGGGACGAGCAGTCTCCGGTGGCGACGGCGGCCAACGATGAGTCGGTCGAGGCCGCCAGCGCGCCGGAATTCCCGACCACCGAGCCGGAGCAGGAGTTCGACCCGGTCGCCGAGCTGCGCCAGAAGCTGCGCTACGCCCCTGGCGACTGGTACGTGGTGCACTCGTACGCCGGCTACGAGAACAAGGTCAAGACCAACCTCGAGACCCGGATCACGTCCCTCGACATGGAGGACTACATCTACCAGGTCGAGGTGCCGACCCGGGAAGAGGTCGAGGTCAAGAACGGCAAGCGGTCCCAGGTCCAGGCGAAGGTCTTCCCGGGCTACATCCTGGTCCGGATGGAGCTGACCGCGGAGTCCTACTCCTGCGTCCGGAACACTCCGGGTGTGACCGGCTTCGTCGGCGCGACCGACCGGGCCGACCGGCCGGCGCCGCTGAGCCTCGACGAGGTGCTGAAGTGGCTGGCCCCGGCGGTCGAGACCGAGCAGAAGAAGGCCAAGCCCGAGGTCAAGGTCCTCGACTTCGAGGTCGGTGACTCGGTCACCGTCACCGACGGCGCCTTCGCTTCGCTGCCGGCGACGATCAGCGAGATCAACGCCGACCAGCAGAAGCTCAAGGTGCTGGTGTCGATCTTCGGCCGGGAGACTCCGGTCGAGCTCAACTTCAACCAGGTCGCCAAGATCTGACGTACGTCGGGCACCGGCGGGGGCCCCTGGGCCTACCGCCGGTGCGTCGTTTCGCCGCCCCGCCGCACCTCGGCGGAGGGGCGACGGACGTCTGCGCTACCCTAGAACGTCGCCGCTGTCGCACCGCGCTGACCGTGCGCGCCCGCGGCCGGCGAGAATCCCAGTTCCAAGCCCCAGGAAGAGACATGCCTCCGAAGAAGAAGCTCGTCAAGACGTTCACGCTTCAGCTGCCGGCGGGCCAGGCCACCCCGGCGCCGCCGGTCGGCCCCGCGCTCGGCCAGCACGGCGTGAACATCATGGAGTTCTGCAAGTCCTACAACGCGCAGACCGAGTCGCAGCGGGGCGACATCGTCCCCGCCGAGATCAGCGTCTACGAGGACCGGACCTTCACCTTCGTGCTGAAGACCCCGCCCGCCGCCCGGCTGCTGATCAAGGCCGCCGGCGTGCCCAAGGGCTCGGGCGTCCCGCACAAGGAGAAGGTCGGCAGCGTGACCCGCGCCCAGGTGCGGGAGATCGCGGAGAAGAAGATGGCGGACCTCAACGCCAACGACCTCGACCAGGCTGAGAAGATCATCGCCGGCACCGCCCGGTCGATGGGCCTGAACGTCACCGACTGACCTCGGTCACCGCCCCACCCGATCAGTTCGTGGGAGGGCCTGCGGACGCCGCGGCCCGCCATAGACCACAGGAGTTACGAGAAATGCAGCGCAGCAAGAGCTACCGCAAGGCCGCCGAGGTCATCGACCGGTCGAAGCTCTACTCTCCCGCCGAGGCCGTCAAGCTGGCCAAGGAGTCCACCTCCGTCAAGTTCGACGCCACGGTCGAGGTCGCGATGCGCCTCGGCGTCGACCCCCGCAAGGCGGACCAGATGGTCCGCGGCACGGTCAACCTGCCGCACGGCACCGGTAAGACCGCCCGCGTGATCGTCTTCGCCGCCGGCGCGAAGGCCGAGGAGGCCGCCGCCGCGGGTGCGGACGAGGTGGGCACCGACGAGCTGGTCGCCCGTATCCAGGGCGGTTGGCTGGACTTCGACGCGGCGATCGCCACCCCGGACCAGATGGCCAAGATCGGCCGGATCGCGCGGATCCTGGGCCCGCGCGGCCTGATGCCGAACCCGAAGACCGGCACGGTGACCATGGACGTCGCCAAGGCCGTCTCGGACATCAAGGGCGGTAAGATCACCTTCCGGGTGGACAAGCACTCCAACCTGCACCTGATCATCGGCAAGGCCTCGTTCACCGAGTCCCAGCTGATCGACAACTACGCGGCGGTGCTGGACGAGGTGCTGCGGTCGAAGCCGTCCGCGGCCAAGGGCAAGTACCTGAAGAAGGTCACCCTCACCACCACCATGGGCCCGGGCGTCCCGGTCGACCCGAACGCGGTGAAGAACCTGACCGAGGCTCCGGCCGAGGCCTGAGCACGACAGCCCGGACGGGGTCCCGCCACTCACGTGGCGGGGCCCCGTTCGTCATTCCCGTATGGCAGGCTCGCCGCATGCGGCTGGAGGACGTCTGGTTGCGCTACCACCGGCGCGGTCCGTGGGTGCTGCGTGGCGCGGAGGTGCGGATCGGCCCGGGCGAGGTGGCGGTGGTGCTCGGGCGCAACGGCGTCGGCAAGTCCACCCTGCTCCAGCTCGCCGCAGGCGTGCTCCGGCCGAGCCGGGGTCGGGTGGTCGACCGTCCCGCGGCCGTCGGCTGGGTCCCGGAGCGGTTCCCCGCCGACCAGCCGTTCACCGTGGGTGGGTACCTCACCGGGATGGGGCGGCTGGCCGGTCTCTCCGGTCCGGCGGCCGCCCGGGCGGTGCGGCACTGGGTCGACCGGCTCGGCCTGGCCCGGTTCCACGGGGTCCGGCTGCCCGAGCTGTCGAAGGGCACCGCCCAGAAGGTCGGGCTGGCCCAGGCGATGCTGCGCCCGCCCGGCCTGCTCGTCCTCGACGAGCCCTGGGAGGGGCTGGATGCCGCCGCCCGCGAGCTGGTGCCGGAGCTGATCGGCGAGGTGCTGGCCGGCGGCGGCGCGGTGCTGGTCAGTGACCACCGCGGCGAGACGGTGCGGCTGCCCGGCGCATCGCGCTGGACGGTCGCCGACGGCACGGTCACCGCGCAGGCGCCGACCGAGGGTGCGGCCATGGTGGTGGTCGAGCTGGCGGTACCGGCCGCGGGGGTGGCGGACGCCGTCGCCCGGTTGCGCGCCGCCGGCCACCACGTTCTCCGGGTACGCGACCACGCCGCCCCGCCTCCCGCCACGCGACCTGACCCGGATCCGTCCGCCGTCGTCCCGGATGCCGACTCCGGTGCGGCGGCTGACGGTGGCGCTGATGTCGACCCCGGCACGGGGCCCGACCGTGCCCCAGCGCCGGAGGCGGCCCGGTGACCGCGCTGGTCCGGCTGCGGCTGGCCGGCTTCCTGCGTACCGGACGGGCGCTGGCACCGGTGCTGGCGGGCCTGCTGGCCCTCGGCGTCCTCTACGGCGGCGGCCGGGCCCGCCCGGCGGAGGCGTACGGCGTATCGGCGGTGGTGCTGTTCCCGGTGCTGGCCTGGCAGACCAAGATTCTGCTCGACGTCGAGCCGGACGTGCAGCGCCGGCTGGCCCGGGTGGTGGTGGGCCCGGTCCGGGAGCGGGCCGCCGGCCTGCTGGCGGCGGCCGTGGCCGGGCTCGGCACGGTGGCCGTCGCGCTGGTCTTCCCCTGGTTGGTCGGCGGGGTGACCGGCGAGACCGGGCCGGGGGACCGGTCAGTGGCCGCCGGAGTGGCCCTCGGCCTCTGGGCCCACCTGCTCGCCCTGCCGGCGGCCGTGGCGCTGGGCGCCCTGGCCAGCCGGGCGATCACCCGCAGCGCCGGGTACGGCGTGGCGGTGCTCTCGGTCGGCGCGGTCGGTGCCCTGGTGCTGGGGCTGAGCCACTCGGTGCTGCCGTGGCTGGCGCCGCCGGTGATGCCGACCGCCCGGGCGCTGACCGGCGACCTGACCGCCTCGGCGGCACTGCTCCTGAGCGCCTGGGCGCTGGTCTGGGCGGTGGTGGCCCTGACCGGCTACGCCTGGGGCCGTCGTACCCGCGCCTGACCCGCCCGCCGGTCCGCGCCCCGACCGGGCATGCTCGCCCTGATCGACTCGGTGTGCCGCACCCCGCCTGTCCCCCGCCCGGGCGATGGCGCAATGTGCCGTACCCAGGGGTGGGTCATCAACCCGGGGTGAGGGTGACCGGGGGCACTCCGGGGGCGATTTGGAAGTAGCGGGACACGTCGCGTAACCTTGTCCCGTAGTTCCACCCAGAGACCGCTGGTCACCGTGCCCTGGCACGGTCGAAGGTCCCGCGATGACGGGCGACCCGCGCAGGGCGGCAAGCGAAAATCGGTGCGGTGCGTGGTCCGCCGACCATGCCCGTTGCTCCGGCCCTCGCCCCGTGCGCCCTGCGCCGGGGCTTTTCTCGTTGTCGTGATGCCTCCGCCGCCGTCGCGAGCGTCCGCTCGTCGCCGGCGTACCAGCTCCGAGTAACGAGAGAGGAGGGACATGGCGGACAAGCCGATCCGGTCCGACAAGGCCACGGCCGTCGCCGAGCTGACCGAGAGCTTCCGCAACGCGGGGGCGACCGTGCTGACCGAGTACCGCGGACTCACGGTTTCGCAGCTCACCCAGCTGCGGCGCTCGCTCGGCAAGGAGACCAGCTACACGGTCGCGAAGAACACGCTGGCCAAGCGTGCGGCGACCGAGGCGGGCATCTCCGGCCTCGACGAGCTGTTCTCCGGTCCTACCGCGCTGACTTTCGTTTCGGGCGACGTCGTCGAGGCGGCGAAGGGGCTTCGCGACTTCGCGAAGGCCAACCCGAAGCTCGTCATCAAGGGCGGTGTCTTCGAGGGCAAGGCCATTTCCGCGGCCGAGGTCACGAAGCTCGCCGACCTGGAGTCCCGCGAGGTGCTGCTGGCGAAGCTGGCCGGCGCCATGAAGGGCAACCTGAGCAAGGCCGCGGCCCTGTTCCAGGCTCCGCTCGCCAAGACCGCGCGTCTGGCGGCCGCCCTGCAGGACAAGCGCGAGAAGGAGGGCGCCGAGGCGGCCTGAGGCCGCACGGCGCACCCACGTTCTTAGTTAAACCATTCAGGAAAGGACGCCAGACATGGCGAAGCTCAGCACCGACGAGCTGCTCGACGCGTTCAAGGAGATGACGCTGATCGAGCTCTCCGAGTTCGTGAAGCAGTTCGAGGAGACCTTCGAGGTCACCGCCGCCGCTCCGGTCGCCGTGGCCGCGGGCCCGGCTGCCGGTGGCCCGGCCGCCCCGGCCGAGGAGGAGAAGGACGAGTTCGACGTCATCCTCGACGCCGACGGTGGCAAGAAGATCCAGGTCATCAAGGTCGTGCGTGAGCTGACCGGCCTGGGCCTGAAGGAGGCCAAGGACCTGGTCGAGGCCGCGCCGAAGGCGGTCCTGGAGAAGGCCAACAAGGAGACCGCCGAGAAGGCCAAGGCCAAGCTCGAGGGCGAGGGCGCCAAGGTCACCCTCAAGTGACCTTGCGTTGACCTGACGCGCGTCCGGCTCACGTGAGCCGGGGCACACCGCGTCGCGGCGGGCGGTGATCCGGGAACGGATCACCGCCCGCTGTGGTTGGTGGCACCCGCTGGCTGCGGCGTGAGCAGGGCGTCCAGGTCGTTCGCACCGGTTTCACAGCGGCGCCTGTCGGTAGCCCGTCGGTGGGAAAGACACCCCGAACGGTAACCGGCCCTTGACGCGGCACCGGGCTGCCAGGCACGCTGACACCAGCAAGACCTTCCGCGCTTGCAACGGCCACCTCTCGGGTATGGCAGCGGCAGCACCATCGCCGTGACACCCGAGCGGCCCGGCAGGAGCGTCGCGTTCCGAGCGGCCCGGTAGACCCGGTTTCAGGGGTCTCGAGGCAAGTTCCGCGACGACCCTGCGGGGTGGGCTGGACAGCGGTTAGCCTCTCGGCTACACTGCTAGTTTGCGCTGCCTTCCGACTTGACCCCTGCTCGGAAATGTCCGTTTGCGGATATTTCTGGTGGGGTCATTGGAGTGCACGCGTACCAGCCGTTCTGCAGCACCGGTCCTCGGAAGGACGCATCTTGGCAGCTTCCCGCCCTGCGAAGACCAGTCGTACGTCGAGCGCTTTTGCGCCCCGCCGAGTTTCTTTCGGCAGGATCACCGAACACCTCGAGGTCCCCAACCTCCTCGCCATCCAGAACGAGTCCTTCGACTGGCTCGTCGGCAACGAGGCTTGGCAGGGCCGGTCGGCGGACGACCCGCACGCACGCTCGGGTCTCGCGGAGATCCTCGACGAGATCAGTCCCATTGAGGACTTCTCCGGCACCATGTCGCTCTCCTTCTCGGCTCCGCGCTTCGACGAGGTCAAGGCCTCGATCGAAGAGTGCAAGGAGAAGGACCTGACCTACTGCGCCCCGCTGTTCGTGACCGCGGAGTTCACCAACAACACCACCGGCGAGATCAAGAGCCAGACGGTGTTCATGGGTGACTTCCCGATGATGACGCCGAAGGGCACCTTCATCATCAACGGCACCGAGCGCGTCGTGGTCAGCCAGCTCGTCCGCTCGCCGGGCGTCTATTTCGACAAGCAGCCGGACAAGACCTCCGACCGCGACCTCTCCAGCGTCAAGGTCATCCCGAGCCGGGGTGCCTGGCTGGAGTTCGACATCGACAAGCGCGACACGGTCGGCGTCCGCATCGACCGCAAGCGCCGGCAGGCCGTCACCGTCCTGCTCAAGGCCATCGGGTGGTCGGCGGAGCAGATCCGCGAGAAGTTCGGCTGGTCCGAGCTGATGATGACCACGCTCGAGAAGGACCACATCGGCGGCCAGGACGAGGCGCTGCTGGACATCTACCGGAAGCTCCGTCCGGGCGAGCCGCCGACCCGCGAGAACGCCCAGACCCTGCTCGACAACCTCTTCTTCAATCCGAAGCGGTACGACGTCGCCAAGGTCGGTCGTTACAAGTTCAACAAGAAGCTCGAAGTGGACGTGCCGATCACCACCGGCACGCTGACCGAGGACGACATCGTCGCCACCGTGGAATACCTCTGCCGGCTGCACGCCGGTGAGGAGGGCTACGAGGCCGACGACATCGACCACTTCGGCAACCGCCGCCTGCGTACCGTCGGCGAGCTGATCCAGAACCAGGTCCGGGTCGGCCTCTCCCGGATGGAACGCGTCGTCCGTGAGCGGATGACCACCCAGGACGTCGAGGCGATCACGCCGCAGACCCTGATCAACATCCGCCCGGTGGTGGCGGCGATCAAGGAGTTCTTCGGTACGTCGCAGCTGTCCCAGTTCATGGACCAGACCAACCCGCTGGCGGGCCTGACCCACCGGCGCCGGCTGAGCGCGCTCGGCCCGGGTGGTCTGTCCCGGGAGCGGGCCGGCTTCGAGGTCCGCGACGTGCACCCGTCCCACTACGGCCGGATGTGCCCGATCGAGACGCCGGAAGGCCCGAACATCGGTCTGATCGGCGCCCTGTCCACCTTCGCCCGGGTCAACCCGTTCGGCTTCATCGAGACGCCGTACCGGAAGGTCGTCAACGGTCGGGTCACCGACCAGATCGACTACCTGACCGCGGACGAGGAGGACCGGTTCGTCAAGGCGCAGGCCAACGCCCCGCTGAAGTCCGACGGGTCGTTCGCCGAGGACCGCGTCCTGGTCCGCCGTAAGGGCGGCGAGACCGAGGACGTGCCGCCGGAGGCCGTGGACTACATGGACGTGTCGCCGCGGCAGATGACCTCGGTCGCCACCGCGATGATCCCGTTCCTCGAGCACGACGACGCCAACCGCGCGCTCATGGGCGCGAACATGCAGCGCCAGGCGGTGCCGCTGGTCAAGGCCGAGTCGCCGCTGGTCGGTACGGGCATGGAGTACCGCGCGGCCGTGGACGCCGGTGACGTCGTCGTCGCCGAGGTCGGCGGTGTGATCGAGGACCTCTGCGCCGACTACATCACCGTCCACCAGGACGACGGCCACCGCCGGACGTACCTGCTGCACAAGTTCCGCCGCTCCAACGCCGGCTCCTGCGTCAACCAGAAGCCGGTCGTCTTCGAGGGCGACCGCGTCGAGGCCGGTCAGGTCATCGCCGACGGTCCGTGCACCGACGAGGGCGAGATGGCGCTCGGGCGCAACCTGCTCGTGGCGTTCATGACCTGGGAGGGCCACAACTACGAGGACGCGATCATCCTGTCGCAGCGCCTCGTGCAGCAGGACGTGCTCACCTCGATCCACATCGAGGAGCACGAGGTCGACGCCCGGGACACCAAGCTGGGTCCGGAGGAGATCACCCGCGACATCCCGAACGTCAGCGAGGAAATGCTCGCCGACCTCGACGAGCGCGGCATCATCCGAATCGGCGCCGAGGTCGTCCCCGGCGACATCCTGGTCGGCAAGGTCACCCCGAAGGGTGAGACCGAGCTGACCCCGGAGGAGCGGCTGCTCCGCGCGATCTTCGGCGAGAAGGCGCGCGAGGTCCGGGACACCTCGCTGAAGGTGCCGCACGGTGAGACCGGCACGGTCATCGGCGTGCGTACCTTCTCCCGGGAGGACGGCGACGAGCTGCCCCCGGGCGTCAACGAGCTGGTCCGGGTCTACGTGGCCCAGAAGCGCAAGATCCAGGACGGTGACAAGCTCGCGGGCCGCCACGGCAACAAGGGCGTCATCTCCAAGATCCTGCCGATCGAGGACATGCCGTTCCTGGAGGACGGCACCCCGGTCGACATCGTGCTGAACCCGCTCGGCGTGCCGTCCCGGATGAACATCGGCCAGGTCCTGGAGACCCACCTCGGGTGGGTGGCCAAGACCGGCTGGAGCGTCCAGGGCGACGACGAGGAGTGGAAGAAGGCGCTCCGTTCGATCGACGCGCACGAGTCCGAGCCGGACACCAACGTGGCCACCCCGGTCTTCGACGGTGCCCGCGAGGAGGAGATCGCCGGTCTGCTCGGGTCGACCCTGCCCAACCGGGACGGCAACCAGCTGATCGGGCGTACGGGCAAGGCGCGGCTGTTCGACGGTCGCTCCGGCGAGCCGCTGCCGGACCCGATCGCGGTCGGCTACATCTACATCCTGAAGCTCAACCACCTGGTCGACGACAAGATCCACGCCCGGTCGACCGGCCCGTACTCGATGATCACGCAGCAGCCGCTGGGTGGTAAGGCGCAGTTCGGTGGCCAGCGCTTCGGTGAGATGGAGTGCTGGGCGATGCAGGCGTACGGCGCCGCGTACGCCCTGCAGGAGCTGCTGACGATCAAGTCCGACGACGTCCTCGGCCGGGTGAAGGTCTACGAGGCGATCGTCAAGGGCGAGAACATCCCCGAGCCGGGCATCCCCGAGTCGTTCAAGGTGCTGCTCAAGGAGCTGCAGTCGCTGTGCCTCAACGTCGAGGTGCTGTCCAGCGACGGCGTGGCCCTGGAGATGCGCGAGACCGACGACGAGGTGTTCCGGGCCGCGGAGGAGCTGGGCATCGACCTGTCCCGGCGCGAGCCGAGCTCGGTCGAAGAGGTCTGAGGTGATGGTTCGGGGGCCGGTTCGCCGGCCCCCGAACCCGCCCGTTAGCTAAGCAGTACAGACGACGACATAGGGGACATAGTGCTCGACGTCAACTTCTTCGACGAGCTGCGCATCGGCCTCGCCACCGCCGACGACATCCGTCAGTGGTCCCACGGCGAGGTCAAGAAGCCCGAGACCATCAACTACCGCACCCTGAAGCCGGAGAAGGACGGGCTCTTCTGCGAGAAGATCTTCGGTCCGCAGCGGGACTGGGAGTGCTACTGCGGTAAGTACAAGCGGGTCCGCTTCAAGGGCATCATCTGCGAGCGCTGCGGCGTCGAGGTGACCCGCTCCAAGGTTCGCCGGGAGCGGATGGGTCACATCGAGCTGGCCGCTCCGGTGACCCACATCTGGTACTTCAAGGGCGTGCCGAGCCGGCTGGGCTACCTGCTGGACCTCGCCCCGAAGGACCTCGAGAAGATCATCTACTTCGCCTCGTACGTCGTGACGAGCGTGGACGCCGAGGCGCGTCACCGTGACCTCTCGACGATCGAGAACGAGATCCTGGCCGAGAAGCGGCAGGCCGAGAACAGCCGCGACTCGGAGATCGAGAAGCGGGCCGCCAAGCTCGAGGCCGACCTGGCCGAGCTGGAGGCCGAGGGCGCGAAGGCGGACGTCCGGCGCAAGGTCAAGGAGGGCGGCGAGCGCGAGATGCGCCAGATCCGCGACCGGGCCCAGCGCGAGATCGACCGCCTCGACGAGGTCCTCGACACCTTCCGCAAGCTCGAGCCCAAGCAGCTGGTCACCGACGAGCTGCTCTACCGCGAGCTGCGCGACCGCTTCGGCGAGTACTTCACCGGTGCCATGGGCGCCGAGGCCATCAAGGCGCTGGTCCAGAACATGGACCTCGACGCCGAGGCCGAGAGCCTGCGCGAGACCATCCGCACCGGCAAGGGCCAGCGGAAGATCCGGGCGCTGAAGCGGCTGAAGGTCGTCGCGGCGTTCCAGAACACCCGCAACTCGCCGCTCGGCATGGTGCTGGACTGCGTCCCGGTCATTCCGCCGGACCTGCGTCCGATGGTGCAGCTGGACGGTGGCCGCTTCGCGACCTCCGACCTGAACGACCTGTACCGCCGGGTGATCAACCGGAATAACCGTCTCAAGCGGCTGATCGACCTCGGCGCGCCCGAGATCATCGTCAACAACGAGAAGCGGATGCTCCAGGAGGCCGTCGACGCGCTGTTCGACAACGGCCGCCGCGGCCGGCCGGTCACCGGTCCGGGTAACCGCCCGCTGAAGTCGCTGTCCGACATGCTCAAGGGCAAGCAGGGCCGGTTCCGCCAGAACCTGCTGGGCAAGCGCGTCGACTACTCCGGCCGTTCGGTCATCGTGGTCGGCCCGAAGCTCAAGCTGCACCAGTGCGGCCTGCCCAAGCAGATGGCGCTGGAGCTGTTCAAGCCGTTCGTGATGAAGCGGCTGGTCGACCTCAACCACGCGCAGAACATCAAGTCCGCCAAGCGGATGGTCGAGCGGCAGCGGCCGGTCGTGTGGGACGTGCTGGAAGAGGTCATCGGCGAGCACCCGGTCCTGCTGAACCGGGCGCCGACCCTGCACCGGCTGGGCATCCAGGCCTTCGAGCCCCAGCTGGTCGAGGGCAAGGCCATCCAGATCCACCCGCTGGTCTGCACCGCGTTCAACGCCGACTTCGACGGTGACCAGATGGCGGTGCACGTGCCGCTGTCCGCCGAGGCCCAGGCCGAGGCGCGGATCCTGATGCTGTCGTCGAACAACATCCTCAAGCCGGCCGACGGCAAGCCGGTCACCATGCCCACTCAGGACATGGTCATCGGCCTCTACCACCTCACCCACCTGACTCCGGGTGGCCAGGGTGAGGGCCGGGCGTTCAGCTCGGACGCCGAGGCGCGGATGGCGTTCGACAACGGCGAGCTGCACCTGCAGGCTCCGGTCAAGATCCGGCTGCGGGACGTCGTCGGGGTCGACAACGGCGCCGGCGCCGAGCCGTGGGTCGCGCCCGAGGGCTGGGTCGAGGGCGAGCCGGTGACGGTGGAGACCACCCTGGGCCGGGTCCTGTTCAACGAGACGCTGCCGCCGGGCTACCGCTTCGTGAACTACGAGATCCGCAAGGGCCAGCTCTCCGCGATCGTCAACGACCTCGCGGAGCGCTTCCCGAAGGTGGCTCTCGCGGCCACCCTCGACGGACTCAAGGAGGCCGGTTTCCACTGGGCCACCTGGTCCGGCGTCACCATCGGCATGGAGGACGTCATCGCTCCGCCGCGCAAGCGGGAGATCCTGGAGCGGTACGAGAAGGAAGCCGACCGGATCGACAAGCAGTACCAGCGTGGCCTGATGACCGCCGAGGAGCGCCGCGGCGAGCTCATCGAGATCTGGACCAAGGCGACCAACGAGGTCGCCAAGGAGATGGACACCGCGCTGCCGCAGGAGAACCCGCTGTGGAAGATGATCAACTCGGGTGCCCGCGGTAACCTGCTCCAGCTCCGGCAGATCGCGGCGATCCGTGGTCTGGTGGCCAACCCGAAGGGCGAGATCATCCCGCGGCCCATCAAGGCCTCGTACCGGGAGGGTCTGTCCGTGCTGGAGTACTTCATCTCCACGCACGGTGCCCGTAAGGGTCTCGCGGACACCGCCCTGCGTACCGCCGACTCGGGTTACCTGACCCGGCGTCTGGTGGACGTCTCGCAGGACGTCATCATCCGCGAGGAGGACTGCGGCACCGACCGCGCCATCCCGATGCAGATCGGCGAGCGGATCGACGGCAAGCTGGTCGTGCACGAGCACGCCGAGACCAGCGTGCACGCCCGTACCCTGGCCGACGACATCAAGGGGCCGGACGGCACCGTGGTGGCCGAGCGGGGTCAGGACATCAACTCGATCCTGGTCGACCGGATCGTCGCGGCCGGGGTGGAGAGCGTCCGGGTGCGCAGCGTGCTCACCTGCGAGTCGAAGCTGGGCGTCTGCGGTGCGTGCTACGGCCGCTCGCTGCCGACCGGCAAGACGGTGGATGTCGGCGAGGCGGTCGGCATCATCGCCGCCCAGTCGATCGGTGAGCCGGGTACGCAGCTGACGATGCGTACCTTCCACACCGGTGGTGTCGCGGGTGAGGACATCACCCAGGGTCTGCCCCGGGTCCAGGAGATCTTCGAGGCCCGGGTCCCGAAGGGTAAGGCGCCCATCGCCGACACCCCGGGTCGGATCCGGATCGAGGACGGCGAGCGGTCGCGGAAGATCATCGTGGTGCCGGACGACGGCAGCGACGAGATCGTCTACGACAAGATCTCCAAGCGGGTCCGGCTGCGGGCCCACGACGGCGACCACGTCGAGGTCGGCGAGAAGCTCACCGAGGGCACCATCGACCCGCACGAGCTGCTGCGCATCCTCGGCCCGCGCGCGGTCCAGGTCCACCTGACCCAGGAGGTCCAGGAGGTCTACCGCTCGCAGGGTGTGCTCATCCACGACAAGCACATCGAGATCATCATCCGTCAGATGCTCAAGCGGGTGACGGTCATCGACTCCGGCTCGACCGAGTTCCTGCCGGGCGTGCTGGTCGACCGGGCGCTCTTCGAGTCGGAGAACCGCCGGCTCGTGTCCGAGGGCGGCGAGCCCGCGGCGGGTCGCCCGGTGCTGATGGGTATCACCAAGGCCTCGCTGGCCACGGACTCCTGGCTGTCGGCGGCCTCCTTCCAGGAGACCACCCGGGTGCTGACGGACGCGGCGATCCACGCCCGCAGCGACTCGCTGATCGGCCTCAAGGAGAACGTGATCATCGGTAAGCTCATCCCGGCCGGTACGGGCATTAGCAAGTACCGCAACGTCCGGGTCGAGCCGACCGAGGAGGCGAAGGCCAAGGTCTACTCGATGACCGGCTACCCGGAGACCGACTACGGCTTCGGGCCGGCCAGCGGCCAGGCGGTGCCGCTGGACGACTTCGACTTCGGGTCGTACCGCTAAGCACCAGCAACGACGAGGCCCCCGGCACCCGCCGGGGGCCTCGTCGCGTCCGCGGCCAGGTCTCCCGTCGGGCGTGGTGCCGGTGCCCGCGGCCCGCCCGGCGACCGGTTGGCGGTCTGCTCCTCCTGAGTGTCGGGTGCGGCGGGCCGGGGCATGATGGACGGCATGACGATCGCGCCCGGGCAGGTGCCCGTCGCCCAGCAGGGGCCGCGCCATCCGCTCGATCCTGAGCCGGTCCGCTCGACGAAGGCCCGGGCCGTCTTCGCCCTGGGGCTGATCGGTGGGCTGACCGGGCTGTTCATCGGCGGGGTGGTGCCGTCGACCATCGCCCTGTGGCTCGCCCGCCAGGCCCGGCGGGAGGCGTACGCCTCGGGCGGGTTCCTCACTGGTGCGGACTGGTTACGGCGCGGGGAGCGGCTGGCCTGGACGGGCCTGGTGCTGTGTGCGGTCGCGGTGGTGGTGGCCGTGGTCATCGGAGTGGTCCGGCTCGCGGACAGTCCCTTCGGGCACGACTACCCCCCGAACGTCGACTGACCGGGCGGGGGAGCGGCCCCGCGCCCGGGCCCGGCGGCGGGACCCGCGACGGTAGCCTGGCCGGTGTCCGCCGCGCGGCGGGTGAGCCATGTCGACAGGAGGACCACGTGACGGAGCCGGCCCCACCGCCGGGAGACGACCCGACCCGGTCCGTCGCCGGGCCAGAGGCCGCCGCGCCGACGCCGGGCCCGGACCCCACCAGCCCGTGGGCCGCGCCGAGGGTCGGGCCGGAGGAGGGGCCGAGCGCGTCGCCGGAGGTCGCCAGCCCGGGGTACGCTCCGCCGCCGGCCGCCCCGCAGTCCTCCCCGCCGGGGCCGTGGCCGCCCGACGGCCCGTACCCGCCGGTCGGGGCGTCGGCCCCGGGTGCCTCGCCCGGCCAGCGGCCGGCTCCGCCCTATGTCGGACACCCCCTTCCGGCCGGCCCCGGACCGCACCACGGGCCGCCGCCCGCCCCGGCCGGCTGGGCGGGGCCCGGGGCGTACCCGGGAACCCCGCCGGTGCCCGGCCGAGGGTGGGCGGGCCCGGGCAGCGTGCCGCCCGGCGGCGCCTGGGCCCCGGCGCCGCAGGCGGCCGGTCCGCGGCCGGGGGTACTGCCGCCGCCCCCGCAGGAGGCCCCGCGCCCGCCGAAGCGGGTCGACCGGGTCCCCGGCACCCCGTTCGGCGTGGTCCACCTGGACGTGCCCCCGGTGACCTCGGGGCTCGCCATCGGCTCGTTGGTCGCCGGGATCGCCTCGATCCTGGTCTCGCTGCTGGTCTTCTGCTTCGGCATCGCCGGGTCGAACCTCGGCGGTGCCTGGGCGGCCGGGGCGTTCACGGTGCTCGGCGCGCTCGCCGGCGGCGCCGCCATCGTGACCGGGTTGCTGGCCCGCCGGCAAGTCCGGCGCCCGGCACCGCCGCCGGGGGTCCGGTTCACCGGGCGGGGACTGGCCGTGGCCGGTCTCAGCTGCGGGGGAGTCGGGGTGCTGCTCAGCCTGCTCGGGCTCGGGGTGGCGCTGGTGGTGCAGCTCACGTGAGCCGAGTGCGGCGGCCGGTCCACCGGCCGACGAGGGAAGACCGCCGCGGCGGGGGGTCCGCCGGCCGGGCGGAACCGGGGCCCCCGGGTCGATGCGGGGCGAAGCCGGTACACTTGTCGCCGTAGGTGCCCGTCGTGGGCGGGCAGGGAAGAGACGATCGGCCGGCGGACCGCGAGGCGGTTGAACCGGACCGCTCCGTTTTGACCTGCGCGGCTGTGGTAGGTACCCTTTCCCCTTGTGCCCGGGCATGCCCGGGCAATGCGTGCGTGCGCTGGCACCGGGATTCCGGTGATCGTGCGGCGGCACGACCAAGTCCAAGATCCGGTGTTTGGAATTTCCTGCGCCGGTGACAGAAACCCCGGTACGACGCGCGAGCGGCGCACCGGGACCGTGATCCGGGCGACACGCCCGACCGCGGGTGCTGGGACCCCCGTCAGGTGGCCCTGGTTGGAATGTAGGAGAGCCGTCCATCAGGTCGGCTAACGAGCAGACAGCGCGGTCGCCTCGCAGCGGCCGAAGGGAGCGGAGAAACCCGGTGCCCACCATCCAGCAGCTGGTCCGAAAGGGCCGCCAGGCCAAGACGACCAAGACCAAGACCCCGGCGCTGAAGGGGTCCCCCCAGCGGCGCGGCGTGTGCACCCGCGTGTACACCACCACCCCGAAGAAGCCGAACTCGGCGCTGCGCAAGGTCGCTCGTGTCAAGCTCAGCAGCCAGATCGAGGTCACCGCCTACATCCCGGGTGTCGGCCACAACCTGCAGGAGCACTCGATCGTGCTCGTCCGCGGTGGCCGGGTGAAGGACCTCCCCGGCGTGCGGTACAAGATCGTTCGCGGTTCGCTGGACACCCAGGGTGTCCGCAACCGCAAGCAGGCGCGCAGCCGCTACGGCGCGAAGAAGGAGAAGAGCTGACATGCCGCGTAAGGGACCCGCTCCGCGGAAGCCGCTGGTCGCTGACCCGGTGTACAACTCGCCGCTGGTCACCCAGCTGGTGAACAAGATCCTGCTGCGCGGCAAGCGCCAGCTCGCCGAGAGCATCGTGTACGCCGCCCTCGAGGGCTGCCGCGAGAAGTCCGGCACCGACCCGGTCGTCACCCTGAAGCGGGCGATGGACAACGTCAAGCCGACCCTCGAGGTGCGCAGCCGCCGCGTCGGTGGCGCCACCTACCAGGTCCCGGTCGAGGTCCGGCCCGCCCGGGCGACCACCCTGGGCCTGCGCTGGCTGGTCACCTACTCCCGCGCCCGGCGCGAGAAGACCATGGTCGAGCGGCTGATGAACGAGCTGCTGGACGCGAGCAACGGCCTTGGTGCCGCCGTCAAGCGGCGCGAGGACACGCACAAGATGGCCGAGTCCAACAAGGCCTTCGCGCACTACCGCTGGTAACACCTTGGTTCCGGCGCTCACGAGGCGCCGGAACCGCCACCAGTTGTGTCGAGACGACGATAAGTAGGGATTGAAGTGGCCGCCGCAGACGCGCTCGCCAACGTACGCAACATCGGCATCATGGCGCACATCGATGCCGGTAAGACCACTACCACCGAGCGGATCCTGTTCTACACCGGTATCACCTACAAGATCGGTGAAGTCCACGAGGGCGCTGCCGTCATGGACTGGATGGAGCAGGAGCAGGAGCGCGGTATCACCATCACTTCCGCCGCCACGAAGTGCGAGTGGAAGGGCCACACGATCCAGATCATCGACACGCCCGGCCACGTCGACTTCACGGTCGAGGTGGAGCGGTCGCTGCGGGTTCTGGACGGTGCGGTCGCGGTCTACGACGGTGTCGCCGGCGTGGAGCCGCAGACGGAGAACGTGTGGCGCCAGGCGGACAAGTACAACGTCCCCCGGATGTGCTTCGTCAACAAGCTCGACCGGACCGGTGCCGACTTCTTCCGCTGCGTGCAGATGATGATCGACCGGCTCAACGCCACCCCGCTGGTCCTCCAGATCCCGATCGGCGCCGAGGCCGACTTCATCGGTGTGGTCGACCTGATCGAGATGCGCGCCCTCACCTGGCGCGGGGAGACCCAGAAGGGTGAGGACTACGCGATCGAGGAGATCCCGGCCGACCTCGCCGATTCCGCCGCGGAGTGGCGCGAGAAGCTGATGGAGACCCTCGCCGACGTCGACGACACGGTGATGGAGAAGTACCTGGAGGGCGAGGAGATCTCCGTCGAGGAGATCAAGGCCGCCATCCGCCGGGCCACCATCGCCGGCAAGGCCAACCCCGTCTTCACCGGCACCGCCTTCAAGAACAAGGGCATCCAGCCCATGCTCGACGCGGTCGTCGCGTACCTGCCGTCGCCGCTGGACATCCCGGCCATCGAGGGCACCGCGACCGACGGCGAGACCCCGATGCAGCGGAAGCCGTCCACCTCGGAGCCGTTCTCGGGCCTGGCCTTCAAGATCCAGACCGACAAGCACCTTGGCAAGCTCACCTACGTCCGGGTCTACTCCGGCGTGGTCGAGTCCGGGACCCAGGTGGTCAACTCCACCAAGGACCGCAAGGAGCGGATCGGCAAGATCTACCAGATGCACGCCAACAAGCGGGAGGAGCGCAGCTCCGCCAAGGCTGGCGACATCATCGCGGTGCAGGGTCTCAAGCAGACCACCACCGGTGACACGCTGTGCGACCCGGCGAACCCGGTCATCCTGGAGTCGATGACCTTCCCGGAGCCGGTCATCGAGGTCGCCATCGAGCCGAAGACCAAGGCCGACCAGGAGAAGCTCAGCACCGCCATCCAGCGGCTGGCCGAGGAGGACCCGACCTTCCGCGTCAAGCTGGACGAGGAGACCGGCCAGACGGTCATCTCCGGCATGGGCGAGCTGCACCTGGACATCCTGGTCGACCGGATGCGCCGCGAGTTCAACGTCGAGGCGAACATCGGTAAGCCGCAGGTGGCGTACCGCGAGACCATCCGCCGCACGGTGGAGAAGGTCGAGTACACCCACAAGAAGCAGACCGGTGGTTCCGGCCAGTACGCCCGCGTGATCGTGAGCATCGAGCCGCTGCCGCTGGACAACGACTCGCCGACCTACGAGTTCGCCAACGCCGTCACCGGTGGCCGCATCCCCCGGGAGTTCATCCCCTCGGTGGACGCGGGTGCCCAGGACGCGATGCAGTACGGCATTCTCGCCGGCTTCCCGCTGGTGGGTGTCAAGCTGACGCTGCTGGACGGCCAGTACCACGAGGTCGACTCGTCGGAAATGGCATTCAAGATCGCCGGTTCGATGGTGATGAAGGAGGCGGCCCGCAAGGCCGACCCCGCGCTGCTCGAGCCGATGATGGCTGTTGAGGTCACCACTCCGGAGGAGAACATGGGTGACGTCATCGGCGACCTCAACTCCCGGCGCGGCATCATCCAGGCGATGGAGGAGCGTCACGGCGCCCGCATCGTCCGGGCTCTGGTGCCACTGTCGGAGATGTTCGGCTACGTCGGCGACCTGCGGTCGAAGACCCAGGGCCGGGCTAGCTACAGCATGCAGTTCGACTCCTACGCCGAGGTTCCGCAGAGCGTGGCGAAGGAGATCATCGCCAAGGCGACTGGTGAGTGACGCTCACCTGAGCTGATCCGATGAGCCGGGGCTGGTCGCGGGAGGGATCTCCCGCCCGCGGCCACCTCGGGCGAGTTGTGTGAATCCGGGCCTGTAGGCTTCATCGCCGCAGAACCCACAAAGGCTCTCCGGCCGTCAGGTCGGAAAGGCTGTCGACAGAGTCCTAAGCGCCGACCCGGCGCGCCGGGGCGAACGAACCAAGAAAGTCCACAGGAGGACACCAGTGGCGAAGGCGAAGTTCGAGCGGACTAAGCCGCACGTCAACATCGGCACCATTGGTCACATCGACCACGGTAAGACGACGCTGACGGCGGCCATCACCAAGGTCCTGCACGACCAGTACCCGGACCTGAACCCGTACACGCCGTTCGACGAGATCGACAAGGCGCCGGAGGAGAAGGCCCGCGGCATCACGATCTCGATCGCGCACGTCGAGTACCAGACCGAGGCGCGTCACTACGCGCACGTCGACTGCCCCGGTCACGCCGACTACATCAAGAACATGATCACCGGTGCCGCCCAGATGGACGGCGCGATCCTGGTGGTCGCGGCGACCGACGGCCCGATGCCGCAGACCCGCGAGCACGTGCTGCTGGCCCGTCAGGTCGGCGTGCCGTACATCGTCGTGGCGCTCAACAAGAGCGACATGGTCGACGACGAGGAGCTCCTGGAGCTCGTCGAGCTCGAGGTCCGCGAGCTGCTCTCCTCGCAGGAGTACCCGGGTGACGACCTGCCGGTCGTCCGGGTCTCGGCGCTGAAGGCCCTCGAGGGCGACCCGGAGTGGACCGGGAAGCTCCTGGACCTGATGAACGCCGTCGACACCGCGATCCCGCAGCCGGAGCGCGAGACCGAGAAGCCGTTCCTCATGCCGATCGAGGACGTCTTCACCATCACCGGTCGCGGCACCGTGGTCACCGGCCGCGCCGAGCGTGGCATCCTCAAGCCGAACGAGGAGGTGGAGATCGTCGGTATCCGCGAGAAGTCGCAGAAGACGGTCTGCACCGGCATCGAGATGTTCCGCAAGCTGCTCGACGAGGCCCGCGCGGGCGAGAACGTCGGTCTGCTGCTCCGCGGCATCAAGCGCGAGGACGTCGAGCGCGGCATGGTCGTCATCAAGCCGGGCACCACGACCCCGCACACGGAGTTCGAGGCGACGGTCTACATCCTCTCCAAGGAGGAGGGTGGCCGCCACACCCCGTTCTTCCAGAACTACCGTCCGCAGTTCTACTTCCGGACCACGGACGTCACCGGCGTCGTCACCCTGCCCGAGGGCACCGAGATGGTCATGCCGGGCGACAACACCACGATGACCGTGAAGCTGATCCAGCCCATCGCGATGGAGGAGAACCTCAAGTTCGCGATCCGGGAGGGTGGCCGTACGGTCGGCGCGGGTCGCGTCACCAAGATCATCAAGTGAGCTGGGTAACCCCGATTAGCGTCGCCGCCGGTCGTGCGGCATACTAGTCAGGTTGCGTAACGACGGTCAGTCGCCTGCGTCCGGTGTCTGCTGGACCTCCGGGTGACCGATAGTCTCGCGTAGGGTGGTTGATCGCCCCTGGCGGTCAACCACCCTCGCGCGGCGTCCAGGTCGCGGTAACGCGATCGGCGTCATGACCCACCGCGTGGTCGGAGAACCGCTCCGGAGTCCCGGGGCGGAGCCCGGCCCACGGGCGCGACACGCCCGACCGCGGGGGTCGGCGGAAGTGGGCCTGTGCCAGCCGGTACAGGCGCCCGCAACACAGCGGCATCGAGAGAAGGAACAGAAGCCACCATGGCGGGACAGAAGATCCGCATCCGGCTCAAGGCCTATGACCACGAGGTCGTCGACTCCTCGGCTCGGAAGATCGTCGAGACGGTGACGCGTACCGGGGCGCAGGTCGCTGGCCCGGTGCCGCTGCCCACGGAGATCAACCGTTTCTGCGTTATCCGCTCGCCGCACAAGTACAAGGACTCGCGCGAGCACTTCGAGATGCGCACGCACAAGCGGCTGATCGACATCATCGACCCGACCCCGAAGACGGTCGACTCGCTCATGCGCCTCGACCTGCCGGCTGGCGTCGACATCGAGATCAAGCTGTAGGGACCGGACAAATGGACAGGCAAGTCAAGGGGATCCTGGGCGCCAAGCTCGGCATGACCCAGGTCTGGGACAACAACCGCGTTGTCCCGGTGACCGTGGTTCAGGCCGGCCCGTGCGTCGTGAGCCAGGTTCGTAGCGCCGACAAGGACGGCTACTCCGCGGTCCAGCTGGCGTACGGGGCCATCGACCCGCGCAAGGTCAAGAAGCCGATCGCCGGGCACTACGCCAAGGCGGACGTCGCGCCGCGTCGGCACATCGTCGAGCTGCGCACCGTCGACGCCGCGGACTACTCGCCGGGCCAGGAGGTCACGGTCGAGGAGTTCCCGGCCGGCGTCGCCATCGACGTCACCGGCAAGACCAAGGGCAAGGGCTACGCCGGCCCGATGAAGCGGCACGGCTTCCACGGTCTGCGCGCCAGCCACGGTGTCGAGCGCAAGCACCGCTCGCCGGGCTCCATCGGCGCGTGCGCGACCCCGGGTCGCGTCTTCAAGGGCACCCGGATGGCGGGTCGGATGGGTGGCGTGCGCTACACCGTCCAGAACCTGACCGTCCAGGCGGTCGACACTGAGAACAACCTCCTGCTCGTCCGTGGCGCCATCCCCGGCCCCAAGGGCGCGCTGGTCCTGGTCCGTACCGCGGCCAAGAGCAAGGCGAAGAAGGGCGGTGCGGCCAAGTGACCACCGTTGACGTCCTCAGCGTCGAAGGCACCAAGAGCGGCTCCGTCGAGCTGCCGGCCGACATCTTCGACGCCCAGGCCAACATCGCGCTGATGCACCAGGTCGTGGTGGCTCAGCTCGCGGCGGCCCGGCAGGGCACGCACAAGGCCAAGACCCGCGGCGAGGTCTCTGGTGGAGGCAGGAAGCCGTACAAGCAGAAGGGCACCGGTCGTGCCCGCCAGGGCTCGACCCGCGCGCCGCAGTTCGCCGGCGGTGGCGTGGTCCACGGCCCGGTGCCGCGCGACTACAGCCAGCGCACCCCGAAGAAGATGAAGGCTGCCGCCCTGCGTGGCGCCCTCTCCGACCGGGCCCGCGCCGGCCAGGTGCACGTCGTCGAGGCGTTCGTCTCGGGCGAGAAGCCGTCGACCAAGGCCGCGCTGGCCACGCTCGCGAAGCTGACCGACGCCCGTCGCGTCCTGGTCGTGCTGAGCAGCACCGACGAGCTGAACTGGGTGTCGCTGCGCAACGAGCCGCGGGTGCACCTGATCGAGGCCGGCCAGCTCAACACGTACGACGTGCTGGTCGCCGACGACGTGGTGTTCACCAAGGAGGCCCTGGACGAGTTCCTGGGCGTTCCCGCCGAGACCACCGAGGAGGGTGGCAAGTGAGCACGATCGCCGATCCGCGCGACATCATCGTTGCGCCGGTCGTCTCGGAGAAGAGCTACAGCGAGCTGAACCGCAACTGGTACACCTTCCTGGTGCACCCGGACGCGAACAAGACCGAGATCAAGATCGCTATCCAGCAGATCTTCAACGTCCGCGTCCTGACGGTCAACACGCTCAACCGTGAGGGCAAGCGCAAGCGCACCAAGACCGGCTTCGGTCAGCGCAAGGCCACCAAGCGGGCGATCGTGAAGCTGGCTGACGGTGACCGTATCGAGGCCTTCGGCGGCCCGGTCAGCTGAGGGGTGTAGACAATGGCTATCCGCAAGTACAAGCCGACGACGCCGGGCCGGCGTGGCTCGAGTGTCGCCGACTTCGCCGAGATCACCCGGTCGACGCCCGAGAAGTCGCTGCTGGCTCCGTTGCCGAAGAAGGGCGGTCGCAACGCCCACGGCCGGATCACCACGCGGCACCACGGTGGCGGCCACAAGCGCCAGTACCGTCTGATCGACTTCAAGCGGGTCGACAAGGACGGCGTGCCGGCGAAGGTCGCGCACATCGAGTACGACCCGAACCGCACCGCGCGGATCGCGCTGCTGCACTACGCCGACGGCGAGAAGCGCTACATCATCGCGCCGAAGGACCTGAAGCAGGGCGACGCGGTGGAGTCGGGCCCGAGCGCCGACATCAAGCCGGGCAACAACCTGCCGCTGCGCAACATCCCGGTCGGTACCACGATTCACAACGTGGAGCTGCGTCCGGGCGGTGGCGCCAAGCTGGCCCGCTCGGCCGGCGTCGGCATCCAGCTGCTCGGCCGTGAGGGCGCGTACGCGACCCTCCGCATGCCGTCCGGTGAGATCCGGCGGGTCGACGTGCGCTGCCGCGCCAGCATCGGCGAGATCGGCAACGCCGACCAGTCGAACATCAACTGGGGTAAGGCCGGCCGGATGCGGTGGAAGGGCAAGCGCCCGACCGTCCGTGGTGTCGCGATGAACCCGGTCGACCACCCGCACGGTGGTGGTGAGGGTAAGACCTCCGGTGGTCGCCACCCGGTCAACCCGCAGGGTAAGCCCGAGGGCCGCACCCGTCGTAAGGGCCAGCCGAGCGACCGGCTGATCGTCCGCCGCCGCTACGCCACCCGCAAGCGCGGCTAACAGGAGAGCTGACAGATGCCTCGCAGCCTGAAGAAGGGCCCGTTCGTCGACGACCACCTGCTCAAGAAGGTGGAGACGCAGAACGACAAGGGTTCGAAGAACGTCATCAAGACCTGGTCGCGGCGCTCGACGATCATCCCCGAGATGCTCGGGCACACGATCGCCGTGCACGACGGACGCAAGCACGTCCCGGTGTTCGTGACCGAGGCCATGGTCGGGCACAAGCTCGGCGAGTTCGCGCTGACCCGCACGTTCAAGGGTCACGAGAAGGACGACCGGAAGAGCCGCCGGCGCTGACGCCGCGGGCATACGGATAGAGGAACAAGGGGTTACAGCGATGCCAGGAAAGGGCGACGCTCCGGTGCTTCCGGGCGCGCGGGCGGTTGCGCGGCACGTGCGCATCTCGCCGATGAAGGCGCGCCGGGTGGTCAACCTCGTCCGCGGCCTGCCCGCGAAGGAGGCGCTCACGGTGCTGCAGTTCGCGCCGCAGGCTGCGAGCGAGCAGGTGTACAAGGTGCTCGCGAGCGCGATCGCCAACGCGGAGAACAACGAGCGGCTGGACCCCGATGCGCTGCTCGTCAGCGAGGCGTTCGTCGACGAGGGCCCGACCATGAAGCGGTTCCGGCCGCGGGCGCAGGGCCGGGCGTACCGGATCCGCAAGCGCACCTGCCACATCACGGTGGCGGTTGAGGCGGTGGCGCCGGCCGCGCCGAAGAAGTCGGCGAAGAAGGCCGCTCCGGCCAAGCAGGCCGAGGCCGCCGAGGGGCAGAGCACGACGGAGGGTGCCGAGTAATGGGTCAGAAGGTTCACCCGACCGGGTTCCGGCTCGGCATCTCGACCGACTGGAAGTCCCGCTGGTTCGCGGACAAGCTCTACAAGGACTACATCGGCGAGGACGTCAAGATCCGCCGGATGATGTCCAAGGGGCTGGAGCGCGCCGGCATCTCCAAGGTCGACATCGAGCGCACCCGGGACCGGGTCCGCGTCGACATCCACACCGCCCGGCCGGGCATCGTCATCGGCCGTAAGGGTGCGGAGGCCGACCGGATCCGGGGCGAGCTGGAGAAGCTCACCGGCAAGCAGGTTCAGCTGAACATCATCGAGGTGAAGAGCCCCGAGTCGGACGCGCAGCTGGTCGCCCAGGGCGTCGCCGAGCAGCTGTCCAGCCGGGTCAGCTTCCGTCGGGCCATGCGCAAGGCGATGCAGTCCGCGATGAAGAACCCGGTCTGCAAGGGCATCCGGGTGCAGGTCTCGGGCCGTCTCGGCGGCGCCGAGATGAGCCGGACCGAGTTCTACCGCGAGGGCCGGGTTCCGCTGCACACGCTGCGGGCCAACATCGAGTACGGCTTCTTCGAGGCGCGTACCACCTTCGGCCGGATCGGCGTGAAGGTCTGGATCTACAAGGGCGACGCCGTCCCGGGCCGGGAGGCTCCGGCCGAGGCCGGTCCGTCCCGCCCGCGCCGTGAGCGCGGCGAGCGTCCCGAGCGGCCGCGCCGTGGCCGGTCGGGTTCGTCCGGCACGACCGCCGGTGGCACCGAGGCCGGCCGGGCTGCCGCGACCACCATCGCGCAGCAGGCCGAGACGCCGAGCGGCGAGCCGATCGACAGCGGTGCTGTCGCCGCGGCCGCGTCGACTCCGGCAGAAACGCAGCAGGAGGGCTGACAGATGCTGATGCCGCGCAAGCCCCCGAAGGGCTTCCGCAAGCCGCACCACCCGGACCGCCACGGCGCGTCCAAGGGTGGTAACCGGGTGGTGTTCGGCGAGTTCGGGATCCAGGCTCTCGAGCCGGCGTACGTGACCAACCGCCAGATCGAGTCGGCGCGTATCGCGATGACCCGGCACATCAAGCGTGGCGGCAAGGTCTGGATCACGATCTTCCCGGACCAGGCCCTCACCAAGAAGCCGGCGGAAACCCGGATGGGTTCCGGTAAGGGTTCGCCCGAGTGGTGGGTCGCCAACGTCAAGCCGGGGCGGGTCCTCTTCGAGATGTCCTTCCCCAACGAGCAGATCGCGCGAGAGGCGATGCGTCGCGCGATCCACAAGCTCCCGATGAAGTGCCGCATTGTTACGCGCGAAGTGGGTGAATCCTGATGGCAGCGGGCGTCAAGGCCTCCGAGCTGCGTGAGCTCTCCGAGGAGGAGCTGGTCACGAAGCTGCGTGAGGCGAAGGCGGAGCTGTTCAACCTCCGCGTGCAGGCCGCAACCGGGCAGCTGGACAACAACCGGCGGCTGCAGGTCATCCGTCGGGAGATCGCCCGGATCTACACGATCATGCGTGAGCGTGAGCTGGGTCTCTCGGCCGCGCCGACTGAGGTGACTGCATCATGAGTGAGAACACCACCACCGCCGCCGCGCGGGCCCGCCGTAAGGTGCGTGAGGGCCTCGTGGTCAGCGACAAGATGGAAAAGACCGTCGTGGTCGAGGTCGAGGACCGGGTCAAGCACGCGCTGTACGGCAAGATCATGCGCCGGACCAGCAAGCTCAAGGTCCACGACGAGCAGAACTCCGCCGGGATCGGCGACCGGGTCCTGATCATGGAAACCCGGCCGCTGTCCGCCACCAAGCGGTGGCGGCTCGTGGAGATCCTCGAGAAGGCCAAGTAGCGAAGGCTCGAGCTCGGCCGTACGGTCGGGCGCAGGTTCCGCCAGGCTCCGGCCGCCTCTGGGCGGCCGGAGAACCGGCAGACATAGGAGATAGACGTGATTCAGCAGGAGTCGCGACTGCGCGTCGCCGACAACACGGGTGCCCGGGAGATCCTGTGCATCCGGGTTCTCGGTGGCTCCGGTCGGCGCTACGCGAGCATCGGCGACGTCATCGTGGCCACGGTCAAGGACGCGATCCCCGGTGCCGGTGTGAAGAAGGGCGACGTCGTCAAGGCCGTCGTCGTTCGCACCGCCAAGGAGAGGCGGCGGCCGGACGGCTCGTACATCCGCTTCGACGAGAACGCCGCCGTCATCATCAAGGACGGTGGGGACCCGCGCGGTACCCGCATCTTCGGCCCGGTGGGCCGGGAGTTGCGGGACAAGCGGTTCATGAAGATCATTTCCCTCGCGCCGGAGGTGTTGTGACCGTGAAGGTCAAGAAGGGCGACACGGTCGTCGTCATCGCCGGCAAGGACAAGGGTGCCAAGGGCAAGGTCATCGCGGCCTACCCGCGGCAGGACAAGGTCCTGGTCGAGGGCGTGAACCGGGTCAAGAAGCACACCCGCATCAGCACCACCCAGCGTGGCGCCAAGACCGGTGGCATCGTCACCCAGGAGGCCCCGATCCACGTCTCGAACGTGCAGGTCCTGGACTCCGACGGCAAGCCGACCCGCGTCGGTTACCGGATCGACGAGAACGGCCAGAAGGTCCGCATCGCGCGTAGCACCGGTAAGGACCTGTGATGACCACGGCTACCGAAACCAAGACCATGCCGCGCCTCAAGGAGCGGTACCGCAACGAGATCGTGACCGAGCTGCAGAAGCAGCACAACTACGGCAACCCCATGCAGGTGCCGCGGTTGGTCAAGATCGTCGTCAACATGGGTGTCGGCGAGGCCGCTCGAGACGCCAAGCTGATCGACGGCGCGGTTCGCGACCTGGCCACCATCACCGGCCAGAAGCCGCAGGTGCGGCGGGCGACCAAGTCCATCGCGCAGTTCAAGCTCCGCGAGGGCATGCCGATCGGCGCGAAGGTGACCCTGCGCGGCGACCGGATGTGGGAGTTCCTGGACCGGCTGCTGTCCATCGCGCTGCCGCGTATCCGCGACTTCCGTGGCCTCGACGGGCGCAAGCTCGACGGGCACGGCAACTACACGTTCGGTCTGACCGAGCAGTCGGTGTTCCACGAGATCGACCAGGACAAGATCGATCGCCAGCGGGGCATGGACATCACGGTGGTCACGACCGCCACGACCGACGACGAGGGCCGGGCGCTGCTCAAGCTCCTGGGCTTCCCGTTCAAGGAGAACTGAGATGGCCAAGAAGGCGCTGATCCTCAAGGCGGCCGCGAAGCCGAAGTTCTCGGTTCGCGCGTACACCCGCTGCCAGCGGTGCGGGCGTCCGAAGGCGGTCTACCGCAAGTTCGGTCTCTGCCGGGTGTGCATCCGGGAGATGGCCCACCGCGGTGAGCTGCCCGGCGTGTCCAAGGCTTCCTGGTAACTAGCCCGGCGCGCTTCGCGCGTCAGCTGAACTGTCTCTTCGCCGTAGGCCCCGGGCCTGGCCCGGGGAACCGCGGCGAGAAAGGTTGACGAATTTCATGACGATGACCGACCCGATCGCAGACATGCTCACGCGTCTGCGTAACGCCAACCAGGCGTACCACGACCGGGTGACGATGCCCTACTCGAAGATCAAGGCGAACATCGCCGAGGTCCTCAAGGCCGAGGGTTACATCGCCACCTGGTTGGTCGAGGAGCCCGAGGAGGGCGCCGTCGGCAAGCGACTGGTCGTCGAGCTGAAGTACGGCCAGAACCGGGAGCGGAGCCTGGCCGGCATCAAGCGCGTGTCCAAGCCCGGTCTGCGGGTTTACGCCAAGTCGGACGGGCTCCCGCGGGTGCTCGGCGGGCTGGGCGTGGCGATCATTTCGACGTCCCAGGGGCTGCTCACCGACCGGCAGGCCCGCAAGCGGAGCGTTGGCGGGGAAGTCCTCGCCTTCGTCTGGTAACGGGAGACAGGTAGAAATGTCGCGTATTGGACGTAAGTCGATCCCGGTGCCAGCCGGCGTCGACATCACGATCGACGGCCAGACCGTCAAGGTCAAGGGCCCGAAGGGCGAGCTGAGCCACGTCCTCGCCGAGCCGATCACGGCGGAGCGGGGCGAGGA
The DNA here is from genome assembly GCF_042870725.1 of Micromonospora sp. NPDC006431. NCBI lineage: Bacteria > Bacillati > Actinomycetota > Actinomycetes > Micromonosporales > Micromonosporaceae > Micromonospora > Micromonospora sp. NPDC006431. The sequence continues at coordinate 183,128 of NZ_JBIAHQ010000005.1, read as the reverse complement.
CGGTGCGCTGCACGTCAACCGGCCGAACGACGAGCGCAAGGCCAAGGAGCTGCACGGCCTGAGCCGTACCCTGGTCGCCAACATGATCGTCGGGGTGACCGAGGGCTACCGCAAGAGCCTCGAGATCGCCGGCACCGGTTACCGCGTCACCGCTAAGGGCAAGGACCTCGAGTTCGCGCTCGGGTTCTCGCACCCGGTGCTGGTGCCGGCGCCGGAGGGCATCACCTTCACGGTGGAGAAGCCGACGCTGTTCCACGTGGCCGGCATCGACAAGCAGCAGGTCGGTGAGATCGCCGCCAACATCCGGAAGATCCGCCCGCCGGAGCCCTACAAGGGCAAGGGCGTCAAGTACCAGGGCGAGGTCATCCGCCGCAAGGCTGGAAAGGCAGGTAAGAAGTGAGCGCCACGCTGCTCAAGCGCCGCCGCGGCGTCGCCGCCAAGCGTGCCGTCGGGCGTGCGCGTCGGCACTTCCGGGTCCGCAAGAACATCAGCGGCACCGCCGAGCGTCCTCGCCTGGTCGTCACCCGCTCCCTGCGGCACATCGTCGCCCAGATCGTGGACGACACCAAGGGTCACACCCTGGCGTCGGCTTCGACCCTGGACGCCTCGCTGCGCGGCGCCGAGGGCGACAAGAGCGCCCTGGCCGGCAAGGTCGGCGCCCTGCTCGCCGAGCGGGCCAAGGCCGCCGGCATCTCGAAGGTCGTCTTCGACCGCGGTGGCAACCGGTACGCGGGGCGGGTCGCCGCGCTTGCCGACGCCGCCCGCGAAGCCGGGCTCGAGTTCTAGAAACCCCGTCACGAGAGAGAAGGAAGGCTGCTGATGCCAGGTCAACAGCGCCGTGGCGGCGGGTCCGGTGGCAACGAGGGTGGTCGCCGCGACAACCGCCGTGAGGGCGGCCGCGGAAACGCGCCCGTCGAGAAGACCCCGCACCTTGAGCGGGTCGTCGCGATCAACCGCGTCGCCAAGGTCGTGAAGGGTGGTCGTCGCTTCAGCTTCACCGCCCTGGTGATCGTGGGCGACGGCGACGGCACCGTCGGCGTGGGCTACGGAAAGGCCAAGGAGGTGCCCGCGGCGATCGCCAAGGGTGTCGAGGAGGCCAAGAAGCACTTCTTCAAGGTGCCGCGGATCGGCGCCTCGATCCCGCACCCGGTGCAGGGCGAGGACGCGGCCGGTGTGGTGCTGCTCAAGCCGGCCTCGGCCGGTACGGGCGTCATCGCCGGCGGCCCGGTGCGCGCCGTGCTGGAGTGCGCGGGCATCCACGACGTGCTCTCCAAGAGCCTCGGCTCGTCCAACCCGATCAACATCGTGCACGCCACGGTGGCGGCCCTGAAGGCGCTCGAGTCGCCGGAGGCGGTCGCGGCCCGTCGTGGTCTGCCGGTCGAGGACGTCGCGCCGGCCGCGATGCTGGCGTCCCGGGCGGGGGTGGCTTCCTGATGGCGCGCCTGAAGGTCACCCAGGTCCGGTCCGAGATCGGGACCAAGAAGAACCAGCGTGACTCGCTGCGTTCGCTCGGTCTCAAGCGGATCAACGACGTGGTGGTCAAGGAGGACCGGCCGGAGATCCGGGGCATGATCTTCACGGTCAACCACCTCGTGAAGGTCGAGGAGGTCGAGTAATGACGATCAAGGTCCACCACCTGCGTCCGGCGCCGGGGGCCAAGACCGAGAAGACCCGGGTGGGTCGCGGTGAGGGCTCCAAGGGCAAGACCGCCGGCCGCGGTACCAAGGGTTCGAAGGCCCGGAAGAACATCTCGCCGGCGTTCGAGGGTGGGCAGATGCCCATCCACATGCGCCTGCCGAAGATGAAGGGCTTCAAGAACAAGTTCAAGGTCGTCTTCCAGGTGGTCAACCTGGACCGGCTCGCCGAGCTCTTCCCGAACGGCGGCCAGGTCGGCCCGGTCGAGATGGTCGAGGCCGGCGCGGTCCGCAAGGGCCAGCCGGTCAAGGTGCTCGGCACCGGCGACCTCGGCGGTGTGGCCCTCCAGGTGTCGGCGCACGCGTTCAGCGCGTCGGCCAAGGAGAAGATCACCGCTGCCGGTGGCTCGGTCACCGAGCTGTAAGGCACGACACATGGCGCCCGCTCAGGTCCGCGTGACTGGGCGGGCGCCATGGTCTACCTGGCGAATGTGCGCCGGGTAACATCGGATTCGTTTTATGTAGCCGGGCGCATCTGCCCCGACTGGGATCGGGCTGTTAGAGTCCCATCCCAGCTATGGATATCGGGCACTCGCCCGGCACCCACCCCGGATCCGCCAGGAATCAGACCGGCGGCCCGCGTCGCGCAGGAGGAAGAAGTTGCTGTCCGCCTTTCTCAGTGCGTTCCGTACGCCTGACCTGCGCAAGAAGCTGCTGTTCACAGTAGGCATCATCGCGGTCTACCGGCTCGGCGCCACTCTGCCCAGCCCCGGTGTCTCGTACGGCAACGTCCAGAAGTGCCTCGACGCCATCCAGGGCGGCGGCACCGGCGTGCTGAACCTGCTGGACCTCTTCAGCGGTGGCGCGCTGCTGCAGCTCTCGGTCTTCGCGCTGGGCATCATGCCCTACATCACCGCGTCGATCATCCTGCAGCTGCTGACCGTGGTCATCCCGCGGCTGGAGCAGCTCCGCAAGGAGGGCCAGGCCGGCCAGGCGAAGATCACCCAGTACACCCGCTACCTGACCCTGGGTCTGGGCATCCTCCAGTCCTCGGCGTTCGTGGCCCTGGCCCGCTCCGGGCAGCTCTTCCAGAACCGCTGCGACCAGTGGCCGATCGTCCCCCGGGACACCGGCATCCCGGACTGGCTGACCCTGGGCATCCTGGTCATGACCATGACCGCCGGCACCGGTGTGGTGATGTGGCTCGGCGAGCTGATCACCGACCGCGGCGTCGGCAACGGCATGTCCGTGCTGATCTTCACCTCGATCGCCGCCCGGCTCCCCAGCGAGGGCTGGAAGATCAAGACCACCAAGGGCTGGGGGATGTTCCTCCTCGTCATCGCCCTGGTGCTGGTGGTCATCTGCGCGGTCACCTTCATCGAGCAGGCCCAGCGCCGGATCCCGGTGCAGTACGCCAAGCGCATGATCGGCCGGCGGATGTACGGCGGCACCTCCACCTACATCCCGCTGAAGGTGAACCAGGCCGGCGTCATCCCGGTCATCTTCGCCTCGTCGCTGCTCTACCTGCCGACGCTCGCGCTCCAGTTCTTCGATCAGACCAACCCGGGCAAGACCCAGGCCTGGATCCAGAACCACATCGTGAAGGCGAGCGCGCCGGAGCACATCGCGATCTACTTCCTGCTGATCATCTTCTTCACGTACTTCTACGTGTCGATCACGTTCAACCCGACCGAGGTCGCCGACAACATGAAGAAGTACGGCGGCTTCGTGCCGGGCATCCGCCCCGGCAAGCCGACCGCCGAGTACCTCGACTTCATCCTCAGCCGGATCACCCTGCCGGGTGCGCTCTACCTGGGCATCATCGCGATCCTGCCGAACTTCTTCTTCATCTGGCTCGACAACCAGCAGTTCCAGAACTTCCCGTTCGGCGGCACCGCTGTGCTCATCATGGTCGGCGTCGGTCTGGAGACCGTGAAGCAGATCGAGAGCCAACTCATGCAGCGGAACTACGAAGGGTTCCTGCGGTAGATGCGACTCGTTCTGGTTGGCCCGCCGGGCGCGGGCAAGGGCACACAGGCGGAGTTCATCGCCGCTCACCTGTCGGTGCCGAAGATCTCGACCGGGGACATCTTCCGGGCGAACGTCTCCCAGGGCACCCCGCTCGGCGTCGAGGCCAAGCGATACATGGACGCCGGCAAGCTGGTCCCGGACGAGGTCACCATCAACATGGTGCGGGACCGGCTCGCCGAGCCGGACGCCAGTGAGGGCTTCCTGCTCGACGGCTTCCCCCGTACCACCCCGCAGGCCGCCGCGCTGGACAAGCTCCTCGCCGACCTCGGCACCGCGCTGGACCTCGTGCTGGAGCTGGTCGTGGACGACGACGAGGTGATCCGGCGGCTCTCCGGCCGGCGTACCTGCCGGGGCTGCGGCAAGATCTGGCACGTCGAGTTCGACGCCACCACCCGCGAGGGGATCTGCGACCGCTGCGGCGCCGAGCTGTTCCAGCGGGACGACGACAAGCCGGAGACCATCGCCGCCCGGCTCCGGGAGTACGCCGAGAAGACCGCGCCGCTGGTCGACTACTACGGCGCTCAGGGCAAGCTCGTCGGTATCGACGCGACCGGGCCGGTGGAGGACGTCACCGTCCGCGCCATCGACGCCCTCCGTTCCTACGGCGGCTGACGTCCCGCCGGCTTCCGGCGGATAGAGTGCGAACAGCGGGGTACGTGCGACGTGCCCCGCTGTTCCGCGCAACGAAAGGTAACGGCTCCATGCGTCGTCCCCAGCTGGACATCCAGCTGAAGACCCCCGACCAGATCGAGATGATGCGGGCCGCCGGTCTGGTGGTGGCCCGCGCGCTGCGTCGGATGCGGGAGGCGGTTGCCCCCGGTGTGAGCACGGCCGACCTGGACGCGATCGCCGAGGCCACCATCCGGGAGGCCGGTGCCGTTCCGTCGTTCAAGGGCTACCACGGCTACCCGGCGTCGATCTGCTCCTCGGTCAACGAGCAGGTGGTGCACGCCATCCCGTCGTCCAAGCAGGTGCTCCGCGAGGGTGACCTGATCTCGATCGACTGCGGCGCGGTGCTCAACGGGTGGCACGGCGACGCCGCGATCACCGTCGGCGTCGGTGAGGCCGACCCGGCCCTGCTGAAGATGGCCGCCGTGGCCGAGGACGCGATGTGGGCCGGGATCGCCGCCGCCGCCCAGGGCGCCGCCGGCGGGAAGGGCCGGCTCACCGACATTTCCCACGCGGTGGAGCACGCGGTCCGCAAGGCCGGCCGCTACGGCATCGTCGACGGGTACGGCGGGCATGGCATCGGTACCGAGATGCACCAGGACCCGCACGTGCTGAACCACGGGCGCCCCGGCAAGGGGCCCCGGCTGGTGCCCGGCATGGCGCTGGCGATCGAGCCGATGATCACCATGGGCTCGCCGCGTACGGTCGAGCAGGCCGACGGCTGGACGGTGGTCACCCGGGACGGCTCCGTGGCGGCGCACGTCGAGCACTCGATGGCCCTGCTGAACGACGGTGTGTGGGTGCTGACCGCGGAGGACGGCGGCCGGGCCCGGCTCGGCGACCTGGTCACCGCCCGCCAGCCGGCCGACTCGCCGGCGGTCTGACGGGTCCGGGTGTCGGCCGCGCCGACCCTGCCTTCGCTACGCACGTGATGTCGTGAACGAGTCGGCGGCCGGGCGGTGGCGCCGGCGACACCTCAGGCTGCTGGCGGTTGCCCAGGCGGGGTGACGCCGGTCGCCGGGCAATCCGATCCGTTTGCGGCATCCGGTTTCGTAGCGTGCCGACTGAGCGTTCTCGGCCGATCGCAGTCCGTCTGCGCCGGTCGTCCGGTCAGGGGCGTTACGGCGAAGTGGTCCGGCGCTGTCATGCTTGCCTTCATGGACGGGGAGAGGGAGATGCGGGCGGCCGACACCGACCGGCAGGCGACAGCGGAACGGCTCCGGGCGGCCCTGGAGGAGGGCCGGCTCGACCTGCACGAGTACGACGAGCGGTTGGGCCGGACGTACGGCGCGAAGACGTACGCCGAACTGGCCGAGATCGTGGCCGACCTGCCGGGTCCGGCGCCAGCGCAGCGATCCGCCCTGGCGGCCGCACCGCCCGGCCCGCTGCCGGCGGGCGAGGGAGTGGCCGCCGTGGCGGGACGCCCGTCCGGCTGGCTGCTCGGGATCTGGTCGCCCTGGTTGCGGGTGGCCGCCGTGCTGATCCCGATCTGGCTGATCGTCTCGATCGGCTCCGGCAACTTCTCCGGCTACTGGCCGGCCTGGGTGCTCGGCCCTTGGGGCGCCCTCCTGCTGTTGCGGACCGTGGGCGTGTCCGACGGCGGGCCGCACCCGACCGAGCGGCGCCGCCAGGCCCGGCGGGAACGGCGGCGGGGCCGCTGACCGACATGCTGTGGCCAGCGCCACAGCACGTCGCCGAGGCCTGATGGATTTCCTCCGTCGGGGGTCGGATGCGCGGCCGGTTTGGCGGCGGCGCGCAGGCGGGCGTACACTTTCTGATCGGCGCACAGCGTCCACTCCGGCATGCCCACCCAGCGCTTCGGTGGGAGCCGGAGCCGCGGCTGGCGCGGGTTTCCTGATCTTGATCAGTTCACCCGTGTAAGACGTTGTGGGCCGTCCGGAGCAACCGACGTCAGGACAGCGGAGGACATGCCGAAAAAAGACGGAGCCATCGAGATCGAGGGTCGGGTCATCGAGCCCCTGCCGAACGCCATGTTCCGCGTGGAGCTCGCGAACGGCCACAAGGTGCTGGCTCACATCAGCGGCAAGATGCGGCAGCACTACATCCGCATCCTGCCGGAGGACCGGGTCGTCGTCGAACTCTCGCCGTACGACCTGACCCGCGGGCGCATCGTCTACCGCTACAAGTAAGCCTGACGACGGCCGGGAAGTCCCCGTGTCCGTCTTCGACGTCCGGCGTCGCGCAGCGTCGCGTCTCCGGGCCAGATGGGAAGTAAGGCAACCGTGAAGGTCAAGCCGAGCGTCAAGAGGATCTGCAACAAGTGCCGGGTGATCCGCCGGCACGGCCGGGTCATGGTCATCTGCCAGGACCCGCGCCACAAGCAGCGCCAGGGCTGAGCCGTTCCCGCCGACCGTGACGAGCGGCGGCGGAAAAGGCCCGGGCGGCAGATTCCGACAAACACATCACCAGCTCGTCCCAGCCGCGAGCGGTACGCAGCGCGTACCCCCTCGTGGTCGACCCCCGGTCGGAGGCCGGGGCCCGCTTGGGCAGCGACCGATCCCGGTCGCCGGCGCGTGACGCCGGAAGGACAGGGACGGCCGGTAGCGGGGTGGGACGGGTCCACACCTCCGCCACAACATCACGAGGAGTACGCCCGCACATGGCACGTCTAGTCGGCGTGGACCTCCCCCGCGAGAAGCGGATGGAGATCGCGCTCACCTACATCTTCGGGGTCGGCCGTACCCGCGCCCTGGAGACGCTCGCCGCCACCGGCATCTCGCCGGACAAGCGCGCTCGGGACCTCACGGATGAGGAGCTGGTCCAGCTCCGTAATCACATCGAGGGCAACTACAAGGTTGAAGGTGACCTGCGCCGCGAGGTCGCCGCTGACATCCGCCGCAAGGTCGAGATCGGCTGCTACGAGGGCATCCGGCACCGCCGGGGCCTGCCCGTGCGTGGCCAGCGGACCAAGACCAACGCCCGGACCCGGAAGGGCCCGAAGCGGACCGTCGCCGGCAAGAAGAAGCCCGGCAAGAAGTAACTAGGAGCGCACAGACTTATGCCACCGAAGGCTCGTGCCGGAGCCGCCGTCAAGAAGGTCCGGCGCAAGGAACGCAAGAACGTCGCCCACGGGCAGGCGCACATCAAGAGCACCTTCAACAACACCATCGTGTCCATCACGGACCCGACCGGTGCGGTCATCTCCTGGGCTTCCGCGGGCCAGGTCGGCTTCAAGGGCTCGCGCAAGTCGACCCCGTTCGCCGCGCAGCTGGCCGCCGAGGCCGCCGCGCGTCGGGCCATGGAGCACGGCATGCGCAAGGTCGACGTGTTCGTCAAGGGCCCCGGCTCCGGCCGGGAGACCGCCATCCGCTCGCTGCAGGCCGTGGGCCTCGAGGTCGGTCAGATCTCCGACGTCACCCCGCAGCCGCACAACGGATGCCGTCCGCCGAAGCGTCGCCGGGTCTGAGAGGTTAGAGAGAGATGGCTCGTTACACCGGTGCTGACTGCCGCCGTTGCCGGCGGGAGAAGATGAAGCTGTTCCTCAAGGGCAGCAAGTGCGATGGTCCGAAGTGCCCGTTCGAGTCCCGGCCGTTCCCGCCCGGGCAGCACGGCCGCGGCCGCACCAAGGAGACGGAGTACCTGCTCCAGCTCCGTGAGAAGCAGAAGGCCCGCCGGGTCTACGGCGTGCTGGAGAAGCAGTTCCGCGGCTACTACGAGGAGGCCGTGGGCAAGCAGGCCAAGACCGGTGAGGTCCTCCTGCAGATCCTCGAGTCGCGGCTGGACAACGTGGTCTACCGGGCTGGCTACGCCAAGTCCCGGGACATGGCCCGTCAGCTGGTCAAGCACGGTCACTTCACGGTGAACGGCAAGAAGGTCGACATCCCGTCGTACCGGGTCAAGGAGCACGACATCATCGAGGTGCGTGCGAAGAGCAAGGAGCTCACCCCGTTCCTGGTGGCGCAGGGTGAGGCCGGCTCGCGGACCGTTCCGGCGTGGCTGGAGGCCATCCCGAGCCAGCTGAAGATCCTCGTGCACTCGCTCCCGGCCCGCCAGGTGATCGACACCCAGGTCCAGGAGCAGCTGATCGTCGAGCTCTACTCGAAGTAAGGGCTCGTTGCGGTGGCCCGCCCCCTCGGGGACGGGCCACCGGAACAGTTTGTGTCGTGGGCGTCATATGGCGGGCGCCCCGGAAGAGAAGAGAAAAGATGCTCATCAGCCAGCGACCGACCCTCTCCGAGGAGTCGATCAACGAGACCCGGTCCCGGTTCACCATCGAGCCGCTGGAGCCGGGCTTCGGCTACACCCTGGGCAACTCGCTGCGGCGTACGCTGCTGTCGTCCATCCCGGGTGCGGCCGTCACCTCGATCAAGATCGACGGCGTGCTGCACGAGTTCACCACGATCCCCGGGGTCAAGGAGGACGTGGTCGAGCTCGTCATGAACATCAAGGAGCTCTGCGTCAGCTCCGAGCACGACGAGCCGGTCAGCATGTACCTGCGCAAGCAGGGCCCGGGCGACGTGACCGCCGGTGACATCCAGCCCCCGGCCGGTGTCTCCGTGCACAACCCGGACCTGAAGCTCGCCACCCTGAACGGCAAGGGCCGGCTCGACATGGAGCTGACCGTCGAGCGGGGTCGGGGCTACGTCACGGCGGCGCAGAACAAGCAGACGGGCGCGGAGATCGGCCGGATCCCGGTCGACTCGATCTACTCGCCGGTGCTCAAGGTGACCTACCGCGTCGAGGCGACCCGTGTCGAGCAGCGGACCGACTTCGACCGGCTGATCATCGACGTCGAGACCAAGCCGTCGATGGGCCCGCGTACCGCGCTGGCTTCGGCCGGCTCGACGCTGGTGGAGCTGTTCGGGCTGGCCCGGGAGCTGGACGAGACCGCCGAGGGCATCGACATCGGGCCGTCCCCGCAGGACGCCCAGCTGGCGGCGGACCTGGCTCTGCCGATCGAGGAGCTGGACCTCACCGTCCGCTCCTACAACTGCCTCAAGCGCGAGGGCATCAACTCCGTTGGTGAGCTGATCGGGCGTACCGAGGCGGACCTCCTCGACATCCGGAACTTCGGTCAGAAGTCGATCGACGAGGTCAAGATGAAGCTCGCCGGGATGGGCCTGGGGCTGAAGGACTCCGCCCCGAACTTCGACCCGGCGCACGTCGTGGACGCCTTCGGCGAAGCCGACTACGACACCGACGACTACCGCGAGACCGAGCAGCTCTAAGTCCGGCTGCCGCCACATCTGAGGAGCACCAACAATGCCCACGCCCACCAAGGGCCCCCGCCTCGGCGGCAGCCCCGCGCACGAGCGGCTGATGCTGGCCAACCTGGCCACCTCGCTGTTCCAGCACGGCAAGATCCAGACCACCGAGACGAAGGCCCGGCGGCTGCGCCCGCTGGCCGAGCAGCTGATCACCAAGGCCAAGCGGGGCGACCTCGCCTCGCGTCGGCGGGTGCTGGCCGTCGTCAAGGACAAGGACGTGGTCTACACCCTGTTCGACCAGATCGCGCCCCGGTACGCCAACCGCAACGGTGGCTACACCCGGATCGTGAAGACCGGCCCGCGCAAGGGTGACGCCGCTCCGATGGCGATCATCGAGCTGGTGGAGGAGCTTCAGGTCGCCGAGCCGAAGGCGAACAAGAAGACCGCCGCCCGCAAGGCCGCGCAGCAGGACAAGGTCGAGGCCCTGGCCCCGGCCGAGGAGACCCCGGCGTCGGCCCCGGCCGACCAGGACTCCGAGCCGCCGGTGCACGTCTCCGGTGACACCGCCGCCGCCCGCGAGGACAGCGACGAGGCCAACGAGAACAAGGCCTGAGCTGAGGCAGATCGTCGGGCCCGGCATCCCTTCGTGGGGTGCCGGGCCCGACGCCGTCAACGGGAGGTACGAGGTGGACGAGCGGACCCGGCTGCGGCTGGACGTCTCGTACGACGGCACCGGCTTCTCCGGCTGGGCTGCCCAGCCCACTCGGCGCACCGTCGCCGGGGTGCTGGTCGAGACGCTGGACCTGATCCTCGGCGCGGGCACTGCGACCGGGTTGACCGTGGCCGGCCGCACCGACGCCGGCGTGCACGCCACCGGGCAGGTCTGCCACCTCGACCTGCCGACCGCCGCGTGGCGGCAGCACGAGGGGGGCCTGCTGCGCCGCCTAGCCCGGCTGCTCCCGCCCGACGTGCGGGTACGCGCCATGACCGAGGTTCCGGGCGACTTCGACGCCCGCTTCTCGGCCACCTTCCGCCGCTACGAGTACCATGTCACCGACGCTGCGTGGGGTGCCGAGCCGTTGCGCCGCACCGACACCCTCGCCTGGCCGAAGCCGCTGGACCTGGCGGCGCTGAACGCCGCCGCCGCCGGCCTGGTGGGGGAGCACGACTTCGCCGCGTACTGCCGGCGCAAGGAGAACGCCACCACGCTGCGCGAGGTGACCCGGCTGGACTGGCGGCGCGACCCGGACGGGATCCTGGTCGCCACGGTGCAGGCCGACGCGTTCTGCCAGGCGATGGTGCGCAGCCTGGTCGGCGCCATGCTGGTCGCCGGGGACGGCCGCCGGCCGGTGGAGTGGCCGGCCAGCCTGCTGAGCCGGCGGGAACGGTCCAGCGAGGTGACCGTGGCCCCGGCGCACGGGCTGACCCTGGTCGCCGTCGGCTATCCGGACGACCCCGCCGAGTACGCCCGCCGCGCCGATCTCACCCGCCGGCTCCGGGTCCCGGCCGCCGAGGGCTGAACCGTCCTTCCGGCGCCGGGGGCCGCCGGTCAGTTGTTGCGGGGGCTCCGCTGGTCGGTCGCGTTCTGGCCGGTGCTGTCGTCGGTCTGCGGCTGGGTGGGCTGGCTGGCCACCCCGCCGTTCGCCCGGCGTTCCAGCACGCCGCGGTTCAGGTGGACCTCGATGAGGTCGTACAGGATGTCGCGCGCGTTGGCGTCGGTGGAGCTGATCCGCTGCCCGTCCGCGCGGGTGACCAGGCAGTAGGCGAGGTAGTGCCCGCGTACCTGCCAGCCGACCCGGGCGGCTGCCTTCGCCACGGCCTCGGTGCTGTTGTCGACCGACATGCCCTGCAGCCGGCCCTGCCGTTCGTCGAGCAGCTGCCGCATCCGGTCCCGGGCCCGCTGGGCGCTGGCCACGTCGGTCAGGTTGAACAGGCCGGCGGTGATCAGGTAGTCCCCGTCGGGGGAGCGGAGGGTCGCCCGGACCACCTGGTTGCAGCCGAGGCGGACGAGCAGGTCGGCGATCTCACCGGTCGCCGCGACCGCGCAGCTGCCGCTGGACTGCGACTTGAGCACCTGGTAGGCCGGCTGGCCGCTGGCCACCACGAGCTGCCGGCCCGGGAAGACCTCCTTGGCGGTGAGCGCCGACTGGTCGGTGTCCCGGGAGTCCAGGTCCTTCCCGTCGGCCGCGGCCGACTGCTCCACCACGGGCTGCCCGGTCTGCTGGCCGGCCTGCGGGTTGCCGGTCCGCTCCTGCAGCAGGGCGGCGACGGCCAGGCCGCAGAGCGCGAGCAGCACCAGCACGGCGGCGCCGCCGATCAGCACCTGCCAGGCCCGGCCGCCGCCGCGCCTGCGGATGGGCCTGGCGGGCTCGGCCACGTCCAGCTCGTCGGCCGTGTGGGTGACCGGGGGCTTCTCGGCCGGCGCGGAGGGGCGGCCCGGGGTGGTGGACGCCGGCGGCGCTGCCACCTGATGCGGTGCGGTGGTGGACGCCGCCGGCGGCGTCGGCCCGGTGGCCCGGGCGGCGGCCGGAGCGGACGCCTGCCGGGCCGGCGCCGGGGTGGGGGCCGGGGCCGGGCTGACGTCGACGGGCGGTCGGGTGCGCCGCACCGGCGGGGGCAGCGACGGAGTGGGGAAGCGGGACGGCGAGGGGCCCGCGGGTGGAGGTGCCGCGGGTACGGACGGCTCCGACCCGGGCCTCGGGTACTCCAGGGAGCCGTCCTCATCGGACTCGTACCGATACACCATGTGCGTTACCCTAAGACCTATTGTCCCTTTCGGGGGTAATATCGGGAAAATCAAGCGAAGTGGTGTCGCATCTACTTCGCCCACACCGTCGGCGGTGCCGTCCGGGGCCGGTGCGACAATGCCGGACGTGACCGGCGACCACTACTTCACCGCTGAACCCACGACCGCCGCCCAGCCGCGCGAGGTCGAGTTCTCCGTCGCCGGGCGCGACTACACCCTCGCCTCGGCCGGCGGGGTCTTCTCCGCCGACCGGCTCGACCCCGGCACTGCGGTCCTGTTGCGCAAGGCCGAATTGCCCACCGCCGCCACCACCGGCCCGCTGCTCGACCTCGGCTGCGGATTCGGGCCGATCACCTGCGTACTCGCCACCAGCGCGCCGGCCGCCACTGTCTGGGCGGTCGACGTCAACCAGCGCGCGCGTGAGCTCACCGCCGCCAACGCCGCCCGGGTCGGGGCCGCCGATCGGGCCCGGGTCGCCGCGCCGGACGGGGTACCAGCCGACGTCTCCTTCGCCCAGATCTGGTCCAACCCTCCGATCCACATCGGCAAGCCGGAACTGCACGAGCTGCTGCTCCGCTGGCTGCCCCGGCTCGCCCCGGACGGGGTGGCGTGGCTGGTCGTCGCCCGGCACCTCGGCGGCGACTCGCTGCACCGCTGGCTCGTCGAGCAGGGCTGGCAGGTCGAGCGGCACGCCAGCCAGAAGGGCTACCGGGTGCTGCGGGTCACCCGATAATCGAGTGTCGCCCGTGCCGCCCCCTCGGGCAGGATGCCCGCGTGGGATACGTGGACGTGGCAGGGGTCGGGCACTTCCTCCCGGACGGCCGGGAGCTCTTCGCCGAGGTGTCGTTCCGGGTCGGTGAGGGCACCAAGCTGGCCCTCGTCGGGCCCAACGGCGCCGGCAAGACCACCCTGCTCCGGATGGTCGCCGGCGACCTGCCGGTGAAGACCGGTGCGATCGCCCGCTCCGGCGGTCTCGGCGTGATGCGGCAGTTCATCGGCATGATCGGGGACGACTCGACGCTCGCCGACCTGGCCCTCGCGCTCGCCCCGCCGGCGCTGCGCGACGCCGGCCGCCGGCTCGCCGAGACCGAGGCGGCCATGCGGGCGGCCGAGGTCCGCGGCAAGTACAGCACCGCCGCCGGCAAGGCCCAGCTCGCGTACGCGGACGCGCTCGCGGCCTGGGGTGAGGTCGGCGGGTACGAGGCCGAGGTGCTCTTCGACACCGTCACCACCATCGTCCTCGACCTGCCGTGGGATGCCGCCCGGGACCGCCCGGTGCGGACCCTCTCCGGCGGCCAGCAGAAGCGCTTCGCCCTCGAACTGCTGCTCCGGGGCACCGACGAGGTGCTCCTCCTCGACGAGCCGGACAACTTCCTCGACGTGCCGGGCAAGCGGTGGCTGGAGGCACGGCTGCGCGAGTCCGGCAAGTCGGTGCTCTACGTCTCGCACGACCGGGAGCTGCTGGCGCAGACCGCCGACAGGGTGGTCGCCGTCGAAGGTGGCAGCGCCTGGGTGCATCCGGGCAGCTTCGCGAGCTGGCACGAGGCGCGGGTGGCCCGGCACGCCCGCCTCGACGAGCTGCGCAAGCGCTGGGACGAGGAGCACCAGAAGCTGCGCGAGCTGGTGCTGATGTACAAGCAGAAGGCCGCGTACAACTCCGACATGGCCTCGCGTTACCAGTCGGCGCAGACCCGGTTGCGTAAGTTCGAGGAGGCCGGGCCGCCGCCCGTGCCCCCGAAGGACCAGGACATCCGGATGCGGCTGACCGGCGGGCGGACCGGCAAGCGGGCGGTGGTCTGCGAGCAGCTCGAGCTCGACGGCCTGACCTACCCCTTCGACCTGGAGCTCTGGTACGGCGACCGGATCGCCGTGCTGGGCGCGAACGGGACGGGCAAGTCGCATTTCCTCCGCCTGCTGGCTCGCGGCGGGAGCGACCCGGACCCGGCCAACGCGCCGGTCGACGGGGCGGCCGCGCTCGCCCCCGTCGCCCACGGCGGGGTGGTACGCCTCGGCGCCCGGGTCCGGCCCGGGCACTTCTCGCAGACCCACGACCGGCCGGAGCTGATCGAGAAGACGCTGGTCGACATCCTCTGGCGGGGCGACGAGCACCGGGCCGGGATGGACCGGCACGCGGCGATGGCGGCGCTGTCCCGGTACGAGCTGGCCGGGCAGGGCGACCAGCGTTTCGGCACCCTCTCCGGTGGCCAGCAGGCCCGTTTCCTGGTGCTGCTGCTGGAGCTCTCCGGCGCGACCCTGCTGCTGCTCGACGAGCCGACCGACAACCTCGACCTGGCCTCCGCCGAGGCGCTCGAAGCGGGGTTGGCCGCGTTCGAGGGGACGGTGATCGCGGTGACCCACGACCGGTGGTTCACCCGCTCCTTCGACCGGTTCGTGCTGTTCCGCGGCGACGGCGAGGTGGTGGAGACCCCCGAGCCGGTCTGGGACGTCGGCTGACCCGGTGCCTTCGACCCGGGTCCGCCGCGAGTTCGGCGCGGCGGCCCCGGGTGAGCGCCGCTGTGGAGCTGATGTCGTGAACGACTCACCGGGTCGTCCCCGACCTTGGGGCTCGACCAGTTGCGCTCCCCGCCCGGGCATAGGGTGGATCTCGTGAGTGAGATGACGTACCGCCGGCTGGGCGACTCCGGGCTCGTGGTGTCCGTGGTCGGCATCGGCTGCAACAACTTCGGCCGCAAGCTCGACCTCGACGGCACCCGGGCGGTGGTCGAGGCCGCGCTCGACGCCGGGATCAACTTCTTCGACACCGCCGACATCTACGGCGAGCCGCAGGGCAGCTCCGAGGAGCTGCTCGGGCAGGCGCTCAAGGGCTACCGCGACGACGTGGTGGTCGCCACCAAGTTCGGCATGGACATGCACGGCCTGAACGGGCCGGACTTCGGTGCCCGGGGTGCCCGCCGCTACATCGCCCGCGCGGTCGAGGCGTCGCTGCGCCGGCTCGGCACCGACCACATCGACCTGTACCAGATGCACGAACCCGACCCCGACACCCCGATCGACGAGACACTTGCTGCCCTGGACGACCTGGTCCGTGCCGGCAAGGTCCGCTACCTCGGCAACTCGAACTTCGCCGGCTGGCAGATCGCCGACGCCGACTGGACCGCGTCCTCCCAGGGCCGCACCCGCTTCATCTCCGCGCAGAACCACTACAGCCTGCTGGAGCGGAGCGTCGAGGCCGAGGTCATCCCGGCCTGCGAGCGGTTCGGCCTGGGCATGCTGCCGTTCTTCCCGCTGGCCAACGGCCTGCTCACCGGCAAGTACCACCGGGGCGAGGCGCCGCCCGCCGGCAGCCGGCTCTCCGGCGGCGGCCGGTACGCCGAGCGGCTGGCCGCGGCGGACTGGGACACCATCGAGGCGATCGAGGCGTACGCGGCGGAGCGTGGGATCTCGATGCTCCAGGTGGCCATCGGTGGACTCGCCGCCCGCCCGGCGGTGACCTCGGTGATCGCCGGGGCCACCACGCCCGAGCAGGTACGCGCCAACGCCGAGGCGGGCGCCTGGCAGCCCATCGACGAGGACCTCGCCGCCCTCGACGCCATCCTCTGACCCGGCTTTCCGCTGCCCCGGCGCCGTTCCGTTCGGCACCGGGGCAGCGTGCTGTCCGCCCCAGCCTGCTGGCGGCACCCGTGGCCGGGGGAGGGCGGCGGTGGGTGGGAAAAGTGCTACCCGCCCTTGGCGGATCCCCGGCGGACGTCGTACGGTAGGCCACAAGTGACCCACGGGAGCCCGGTGCACCGGGCTGAGAGGGGGGCTGCAGCCCCCGACCGTCGAACCTGATCCGGGTAATGCCGGCGCAGGGAGGAGTGTTGCCGTGCCGTCCCTGGGACGTCTGCATCTGATCACCGACACCCGGCCGGGGCGGGATCCGCTCGCCGTGCTGCGCGCCGCCCTGCCGGTGGCCCGCGCCGAACTGGTCGTCCAGGTCCGGGTAGTGGACGACACCACCGACCGGGAGGCGTACGAACTGGCCCGCCGGGTGGTCGCGCTGTGCCGGCCGTACGGGGCGACCTGCCTGGTCAACGACCGGCTGCACGTGGCGCTCGCGGTGGACGCGGCCGGTGGCCACGTCGGCGCGGACGACCTGCCCGTGGCAGCCGCCCGTCACGTGCTCGGCTCCACCGCCGTGCTCGGCGCCACCGCTCGGGAACCGGGGGCCGCCGTCGCGGCGGTCGCCGCCGGAGCCAGCTATCTGGGCGTGGGCCCCTGCCACGCCACCGCCACCAAGCCCGGGCTGCCCGACCCGATCGGCCCCCAGGGGATACGCGCGGTCGCCGGGGCGGTGGACGTACCGGTGATCGCGATCGGCGGGGTGACCGCCGCGCGGGTGCCGGCGCTGCGGGCCGCCGGGGCGTACGGGGTGGCGGTGGTCGGGGCGCTGGCCGAGGCCGCCGACCCGGCCCGGGCCACCGCCGAACTGCTCGGGGCCCTGACGTGCTGACCCGGCCGGACGTCGCCGTCGTGGGGGCGGGACCGGTCGGGCTGGCGATCGCGTGGCGGTGCGCGCAGCGCGGGCTGCGGGTGGTCGTCCACGATCCGGCACCGGGCTCCGGGGCGTCGCACGTGGCGGCCGGGATGCTGTCGCCGGTGGCCGAGGCGTACTTCGGCGAGCACGAGCTGACCGGGCTGCTCGCCGACTCCGCCGCCCGCTGGCCGGCCTTCGCCGCCGAGCTGACCGAGGCCGCCGGCACCGACGTCGGGTACCGCACCGACGGCACGCTGGTGGTCGGGTTGACCGCCGACGACCTGGCCGAGGCGCGCCGGCTCTGGTCGTACCAGCAGGGGTTGGGGCTGCCGATCACGCCGCTGCGTCCCTCCGCGCTGCGGGACCGCGAGCCGGCGCTGGCCCCCCGGGTGCGCGGCGGCGCGGTCGCCCCCGGCGACCATCAGGTCGACCCGCGCCGGCTGGTGGCGGCGCTGCGCGCGGCGGCCGAGCGGGCCGGCGCCGTGCTCCGCCCCGCCCCGGTCGACCGACTCTCCGACGTGGACGCCCGGTTCAGCGTGGTCGCCGCCGGGTGCGGCGCGGCGGCGCTCACCGGGCTGCCGGTCTGGCCGGTGAAGGGGCAGGTGCTCCGGCTCCGCGCGACCGGCGGCGGCGCGCCGGGCTTCCGGCACGTGATCCGGGGGTACGCCGACGGTGAGTCGATCTATCTGGTGCCCCGGGACAGCGGCGAGGTGGTGGTCGGGGCGACCGTCGAGGAGCGCACCGACACCGAGGTGACCGCCGGGGCGGTGCTCCGGCTGCTCCGCGCCGCCGTCGACCTGGTTCCCGAGCTGGCCGAGTACGACCTGGTCGAGGCGTCCGCCGGGCTGCGCCCCGGTACGCCGGACAACGCGCCGATCATCGGGCCGCTGCCCGGCCGGCCGGGCGTGCTCGTCGCCACCGGCCACCACCGGCACGGCATCGTGCTCACCCCGGTCACCGCCGACCTGGTCACCGAGCTGATCGTCACCGGCGAGCCGGACCCGCTGCTCGCCCCGTTCACCCCGGACCGGTTCGTACCCGAGGAGGAGCCCAGATGGAACTGATCGTCAACGGCGCCGGGCGGAGCGTGCCCGGCGGAGCGACCGTCGCCGATGTGGTCCGGGAGGTCACCGACCAGCGGCGCGGCCTGGCGGTCGCGGTCAACGGCGAGGTGGTGCCGCGCGGCGGCTGGTCGGCGACCGCCCTGCGCGACGGCGACCGGGTCGAGGTGCTCAGCGCCGCCCAGGGCGGGTGAGCGCCATGGCCCTTGAGATCGGCGGGACAGCGTTCGGCTCCCGGCTCATCCTCGGTACCGGCGGGGCGGCCAACCTGCGCGTGCTGGAGCAGGCGATCCGCGCCTCCGGCACCGAGCTGGTCACGGTGGCGCTGCGCCGGGTCGACACCGCTCCGGGCAGCGGCGGCGGCCTGCTCGGCCTGCTCGACCGGTGCGGCGTACGGGTGTTGCCGAACACGGCCGGCTGCCACACCGCGTCGGAGGCGGTGAAGGTCGCCCAGCTGGCCCGGGAGGCGTTCGACACCGACTGGGTGAAGCTGGAGGTGATCGGCGACGAACGCACGCTGCTGCCCGACGGGGTGGAGCTGCTGCGCTCCGCCGAGGAGTTGGTGGCGGACGGGTTCACCGTGCTGCCGTACACCTCGGACGATCCGATCCTGGCCCGGCGGCTGGCCGACGTGGGCTGCGCGGCGGTGATGCCGGCCGGTGCTCCGATCGGCTCCGGCCTGGGCGTGAGCAACCCGCACCACATCCGGCTGATCCGGCAGAGCGTCGACGTGCCCGTCATTCTCGACGCCGGCATCGGCACCGCCTCGGACGCCGCGCTCGCCATGGAGCTGGGCTGCGACGCGGTGCTGCTGGCCAGCGCGGTCACCCGGGCCGCCGACCCGGTGGCGATGGCCACCGCCATGCGGTACGCGGTGGCGGCCGGGCGGCTCGCGTACGGGGCGGGCCGGATCGCCCGCCGCTTCCACGCCCTCGCCTCCACCCCCGACGAGGGAAGACCGGACCTGTGACCGCACCATCCGGGGTGGCCGCTGGTCACCAAGCTGAAGGAGATCTTGATAGGAAAGCGTCCCTGGAGGGGCCGGATTCTTCCAAGATCTCGTCGAGCGCCGCGCCGTCCGGCCTGGTGGTGCTGACGGACCGGCGGGTGGCGCGGGGGCCGCTGCCCGAGGTGATCGCAGCAGCGTGCGCCGGGGGAGTCCGGTTCGTGGTGCTGCGGGAGAAGGACCTGCCGCGCGCCGAGCGCCTCGCCCTCGCCGTCGAGCTGCGCTCGGTGCTCGCCGACGTCGGCGGCACCCTGATCGTCGCCGGCACGGACCCGCTCGACGGGGACGCCGTGCACCTGCCCGCCGCCGGCCCGTACCCGCCGCCGCGGCTCGGCCTGGTCGGCCGGTCCTGCCACGACGAGGCGGAGCTGCACCGCCTCACCACAGAGGACTACGCCACCCTCTCGCCCGTCTTCCCCACGCAGACCAAACCCGGCTACGGCCCGCCCCTCGGGGCAGCCGGCCTCGCCGAGCTGATCCGAGTCAGCCCGGTCCCGGTCCTGGCACTCGGCGGCATCGAGACACCGGAACAGGTCGAGGCGTGCGTCGAGGCAGGAGCCGCAGGGGTGGCGGTGCTCGGCGCGATCATGCGAGCCGCCGACCCTACCGAGGCAGCCGCCACGCTGACCAGAGCTTTCGAAGAGGCGGTCACCCCGGTGCCGCGAAGCTGGCACGAAACGACGGAGGCCCCGCCGCAGCCCTCAGCCGCAACCACCGGGGGAGAAGAGTGACCCCGACGACGATCCTCACCATCGCCGGCTCCGACTCCGGCGCCGGCGCGGGCATCCAGGCCGACCTCAAGGTCTTCGCCGCCCTCGGCGCGTACGGCACCAGCGTGATCACCGCCATCACCGCGCAGAACACCCGGGGCGTCGACGCCGTCCTGCCGCTGCCCCCGCAGACCGTCCTGGACCAGCTCGACAGCGTGCTCGGCGACTTCGCCGTGCGCGCGGTGAAGACCGGCATGCTCGGCACCCCGGCGGTCGCCGACATGATCGCCGAGGCGGCGGAGGCGGGGCGGCTGCCCCGGCTCGTCGTCGACCCGGTGCTGGTCGCCACCAGTGGACACCCGCTCGGGGTGGTGGAGGCGGTGCAGCGGCTGCTGCCGTACGCCGAGGTGGCGACGCCGAACTGCGCGGAGGCCGCGGCCCTCACCGGACGCCCGGTGGCCACGGTCGAGGAGATGGTCACGGCGGCCGAGGCCCTCGCGACCGCCGGCCCGGCGCACGTGGTGGTGACCGGCGGCGACGTGGACGCCGCGGGTGAGTCGGTGGACGTGCTGGTCGGCGGCGGGGCGACCAGGCTGCTGCGGGGGCCCCGGGTGCCCACCCGGCACACCCACGGCACCGGCTGCTCGTTCTCGGCGGCGATCGCCGTCCGGCTGGCGGCGGGCGATCCGGTGCCGGTCGCCGTCACCGCCGCCAAGGAGTACGTCGCCCGCGCGCTGGCCGGCGCGCGGGACTGGGAACTGGGCGCGGGATCCGGCCCGCTGGACCACTTCGGCTGGTCCGCTTGAGCCGACAGGAGGCTGCCATGCAGACACGACGCAAGGTCTACGTCGAGGGGTCACGCCCGGACATCCGGGTGCCGTTCGCCGAGGTGACGCTGACCGGGGACAACCCGCCGGTGCGGCTCTACGACACCTCCGGTCCCGGCTCTGACCCGGCGGTGGGGCTGCCGCCGCTGCGCGGACCGTGGATCGCCGAACGCGGTGACGTGGCACCGGTGCGCGACGCGGGCACCCCGCTGGCCGGCGCCGACGGGAAGCGCCCGACCCAGCTCGCGTATGCGCGGGCCGGGCTGGTCACGCCGGAGATGGAGTTCGTGGCGATCCGGGAGGGCGTGCCGCCGGAGTTCGTCCGGGACGAGATCGCCGCCGGGCGGGCGGTGCTGCCGCTCAACGTCAACCACCCGGAGTGCGAGCCGGCGATCATCGGCAAGGCGTTCCTGGTGAAGGTGAACGCCAACATCGGCACCTCGGCCGTCACCTCCTCCATCGCCGAGGAGGTGGAGAAGCTGACCTGGGCGACCCGCTGGGGCGCGGACACCGTGATGGACCTGTCCACGGGGAAGCGGATCCACGAGACCCGCGAGGCGATCGTGCGGAACGCGCCGGTGCCGATCGGGACCGTGCCGATCTACCAGGCGCTGGAGAAGGTCGGTGGCGACCCGGTGCAGTTGAGCTGGGAGGTGTTCCGCGAGACGGTCGTCGAGCAGGCCGAGCAGGGCGTCGACTACATGACCGTGCACGCCGGGGTGCGGCTGCCGTACGTGCCGCTGGCCGTGGACCGGGTGACCGGCATCGTCTCCCGGGGCGGCTCAATCATGGCGGCCTGGTGCCTGGCGCACCACGAGGAGAACTTCATCTACACCCACTTCGCGGAGCTGTGCGAGATCTTCGCCCGGTACGACGTGACGTTCTCGCTCGGCGACGGGTTGCGTCCCGGCTCGATCGCGGACGCCAACGACGAGGCGCAGTTCGCCGAGCTGCGTACCCTCGGCGAGCTGACGCGGATCGCCTGGGAGCACGACGTCCAGGTGATGATCGAGGGCCCCGGGCACGTGCCGATGCACAAGATCAAGGAGAACGTGGACCGCCAGCAGGAGTGGTGCCACGAGGCGCCCTTCTACACGCTGGGGCCGCTGACCACGGACATCGCCCCCGCGTACGACCACATCACCTCGGCGATCGGCGCCGCGATGATCGGCATGTACGGCACCGCGATGCTCTGCTACGTCACCCCGAAGGAGCACCTCGGGCTGCCGGACCGGGACGACGTGAAGGCGGGCGTGATCGCGTACAAGATCGCGGCGCACGCGGCGGACCTGGCCAAGGGACACCGCGGGGCGCAGGCCTGGGACGACGCGCTGTCCCGGGCCCGGTTCGAGTTCCGCTGGGAGGACCAGTTCAATCTCGCGCTCGATCCGGAGACCGCGCGGTCGTACCACGACGCGACGCTCCCCGCCGAGCCGGCGAAGACCGCGCACTTCTGCTCGATGTGCGGGCCGAAGTTCTGCTCCATGAAGATCACCCAGGAACTGGCGGACTACGCGGCGCGCGGCATGCAGAACAAGTCCGCCGAGTTCCGCTCGACCGGTGCCCGGGTCTACCTGCCGCTGGCCTGAGCGCCTCCGGTCCGGACCGGCCAGGTGGCCGGCCCGGACCGGAGGGTCAGTCGCGGTGGTGGCGGCCGCCGCGCAGCGTAGGGATGTCCTCCCCGTCGTCCGAGGCGAGTCCGGCGACCCAGTCGACGTACTCCTCGTCCTGCGCCAGCGACTCTGACTCGCGGCCTGCGTCACCCGGCGTGCCCTTGGCCCGGTTGCGCCGGAACAGGCCACGGAGCTTCGACCGTCCGTCACCCGGCTCCCCGTCCTCCTCGCCTGCGGTCGGGGATCCGATGGTGTCGGTGTGCCGGCCGCCGGCCTGCGGGGCGTTCCGCAGGAGGGGGGTCGCCTGCCGGGCGTTGGCGAAGGCGTCCCAATGGGCGTCCCGGCCCAGGTCCGGCAGGGCCCGGTGACGGGGACGCGGCATCGGCTCGACCCGGGCTGCCCCGGTCGGCGCCTCCGTCCGGTCCGGAGTGCCCGTCGTGCTGCCGGTGGCACCGGTCGGGTCGCCGCCGCCGCTGTCAGGCGCGGCAACGTCCCGTGGGCCGACCGGTTGGCTGGGCGGGAGTGCCACCGGCCCGGTCGGCAGGGCTTCGTCCGGCCGATCCGTCACGTCCTCGAAGATCGAGAAGCGCGGGCGCGGCGACGCCGGTGCGTCGGCCGGCCCGGGTAGGTCGGTCGCCGCGGGCTCGTCGTCGGAGAAGAAGTAACTCCGGGTCCGGCGTCCACCCTCGTTGGTCTGGGGATCCGCCGTGGCGTCGGCCGGCTCGGCACCGATCAGCGGCGTCCGGCCGCCGGGCCGCTGGTCGAGGTCACCGGCCGCCCGGGGGGCCGGCGGCGTCGCCGGAGACGCCGAGCGCGCCGGTACGTCGACCACGGGCGCAGCCGGGTGCGGGTCGGCCGGGGGCACCTCCGGCGTCGTCCGAGCGTGCGGCGCCTCGATCGGGGCCGCCTGAGCCGGGTCCGCCTCGATCCGGGGCGCCCGGGCCGGGACCGCCCCGGTCGAGGCCGTCCGGGCTGGCCTCCGGTGGGCCCGGGTCGCTTGGGCCGGCTTCGCCTCGGTGGGGATCGCCGCGCTGGGCGCGCTTTCGGCTGGTTTCGCGTCGGTGGGGGCCGCCGCGGCGGGCGCGCTTTCGGCTGGTTTCGCGTCGGTGGGGGCCGCCGCGGCGGGCGCGCTTTCGGCTGGTTTCGCGTCGGTGGAGGCCGCCGCGGCGGGCGTACTTTCGGCCGGCTTCGCCTCGGTGGGGGCCGCCGCGCTGGGCGCCGCCTCGGCTGGGGTCGCCTCGGTCGACGGGGCCGGGACGGGGCTCGCCGCGCCGGACGGGGCCGTTGCGGTTGCCGGGCTGGTACGGGTCTTGCGTCCGCGCCCGGATCGGCTGCCCGGGCGGGTGCTGGTCGAGCCCGGATCGCCGGCACCGGCCGCCGCCTCCGCCGCCGAGGGGTTCGCCGGCGCGGCTGCGGCCGGCTCCTGCCCGACCTGGACCGGCGCGGCGGCGTCCCCGGCAGGCGACTCCGTGCGTGGGCCCGTTTCGGCCAGCCTGCCGCTGCCCGCTTCGGCTGGGACCGCCTTGGCCGCGGCCGGCGCCGGTCGCGGTTGCCGGCGGGACCGGCGGCCGGCAGTCGGTCGCGCGGCGGGTGCCGGGGTCGCCGGGTCGTCTCCGTCCGCCCCCGCCGGCGCCTCGTGGTCGGGCCGGCCGCCACCCCGTGGAACTGTGGGCGACGTCGTGGCTGCCTCCCCGAGTGGCGCGCTGTGGTCCGGCTCCGGTTCGGCCGGCGTTTCGGTCCGTGGCGACGGCGCCGCGCCCGCGAGCGCCGCGACGTCCGGCGACGGCATCCGCTCCGGAAGCGTCGCCGGGGCCGGGGCTGGGGCGGCGGCGGTCGACTCCTGCGGCTTGACGGCCTGGTCCGGTGCCGGGCGGCCGGCGGCGAGCACGTCGATGGCTGCGGTGCGCCGCCGCGGGGGCAGCAGCCCGGGCACCGGCAGAGTCTGCGTCAGGTCGTCGGCGTCCCGCACGGCCTCGGGCACATCGCTGCCGGCGTCGCCGGCCGGGCTCGGCGAAGCCTCCGGCTCCGGCCCGGCGGCGGCTCCGGCGAGGGGACCCGGCTCGTCGGCGGAGCCGCGCTCGTCGGCGCCACCTCGGCCGGCCGGGGTGGCGGGCTCAACGGAGGCGGCGTGGTCGGCGGCAATGGTGCGGTGGTCAACGCCGGCGCGGTCGGCGGAGGTGCTGGAGCCCTCGATCTCGATGGGCCCGGCCGGGGCCGGGCGGTCCTCGAACGCGGTGTGCTCGGCGGAAATCGTGCGGTTGTCCAGGCCGGTGCGGTCGGGGGTCGTCCGGTCGGCCCGGGACCGGTGGGTCGGCCGGGGCGACGGCGTGAGACCGGAGGCCCGCGGCCAGTCCCAGTGGGCGGGCGCGGGGACGCCGGCACTCCGGGGGGTCGGCTCCCGTCCGGCCTCGGGAAGGCTCGACTGGATCGCCGTACCTTCGGCAGCCGCCAGGGAGTCGGTGGCCGGCTCCGCGGCGAAGCCCGGGTCGCCGGGACCGGCGGGCGACGACGGCAGGGGCTGGAGGATGTCGGTCGGCTCGATCGCGGTGGTTTCGGTCTCCGCGACCGGCCGGCGCAGCACCGTCGTGGCGGCCGAGCCGAGCGCGCCGGCGGCCACCGCGACCAGCGCCCCGTAGTAGGGGGCGAGCTGGTAGCGGTCGGTCGCGACGCCGGGGCCGGCGGTCAGGTACGCGAAGGCCAGCAGGACCGGGCCGGCCGCCCCGGCCGCCCCGCCGACGAGCGGGGAGTGCCCGCGCCGGCGGGCCAGCGCCCCGACCGCCGCGCCGGCCAGCAGGGCCACCGTGGGCATGATCAGCGCGGCCAGGCGTTGCGCCGGCGCGGGGTCCAGCCAGGACGGTTCGAGGACCCCCAGACGTACGCTGAGCAGCGGCCCGGTCGGGGCCACCGACGGCGCGGCGGAGACCAGCGCGAGCAGCCAGACGGCCCCCGCGGACAGCGCGATGTTCCAACCCAGCGGCGGCTTGAGCAGGACGGCGATCGCGGCGCCCGCCCCGACCACCGCGCCGAGGATCGCACAGATGCCGACCGCCCACACCGGCTCGATGGTGCCGCCGAGCTCGGCCGCGCGGGCCGGCTGCATGCACAGTGGTGCGACGACGATCGCGCCCAGGGCGGCGGCACCGGCGACGGCGAGCTGTTCGCTGGTGCCGCCGGGCAGCCCGTCCCGCCGGGCGAACCGTTCGGTGAGGACGGCGCCGGTCACCGCGGCGATCGCCGCGAACCAGGCGACCCAGACGAGCTGGGCCGGCCACCGGTTGACCGAGTCGTCGATGAACGCGCCGTTGAGGCGTACGACGCCGAACCCGTATGCGATGCCGAGCTGGCCGGCCCCGGCCAGCAAGCTCACCACGAGCGCAGTGAGCAGCAGCCTGCCCCATGTCCGAAAGGCCATGTCCGGCACGTTACGGCCAGGTGGGGTCGATCGCCACTTACCACTCTGGGTGCGGCGCGCCGGTGTCGGGGTGGTTACTTCAGCTCGACGAGGCGGGCCAGGTAGGTGGTGTCGCCGACGTTGGTCAGCATGTGCACGGCGCCGGGGTCGCGGTAGACCACCCCGCCGGTCGGCTCGTCGGCATCGATGGTGGTGCCGTCGATGGTCTGCACCACGTTCTTCGCGCCCTGGATCGCGACCACCAGGTACGGGTGGTCGTGCCGGTGCAGCGGCTGCCGCTCGCCCGGCTCCAGGCGGATGTGCCAGACCCGCACCTTGTCGTTCTCGAAGACGATCTCCTGGCCCACGGGGCCGAGTTCGAGGTCGGCGGAGAGGTCGGTCATCGGGTTCCGTCCAGTTGGGGGAGCACCTCGGCGGCGATGAGCTCCAGGTGGTCGAGGTCGTCGAAGTCGATCAGGCGCAGGTGCACCCGGGTGGCGCCGATGGCGGCGAACTCGCCGAGCCGGTCGACGAGTTGGGCGGGGGAGCCGATCACCGGTTCCTCCGGGGGGAGGGCGCTCTTGACGTGCAGCGGCGCGGCCCGGCGCTGCGCCTGGGCGTCGGTACGGCCGACGGCCACCACCACCCCGGCGGAGAGCACCAGCGGCGGCCGCCCCGACTCGGCGCGCCCGGTCCGGTCGCACGCCTCGCGTACCCGGTCGTATGCGGCGGCCGTCTCGGCGACGGACTTGAACGGCAGGTTGAACTCGTCGGCGTACCGGGCGGCCAGCTCCGGGGTGCGCTTGGGGCCCCGCCCACCGACGATCACCGGCGGGCCGGGCCGCTGCACCGGCTTGGGCAGCGCGGGCGCGTCGAGGAGCTGATAGTGCTGGCCGGCGAAGCTGAACGTCTCGCCCGCCGGGGTACGCCACAGCCCGGTGATGATCTCCAGCTGCTCGGCCAGCCGGTCGAACCGCTCCGCGACCGGGGGGAACGGGATGCCGTACGCGGTGTGCTCCCGCTCGTACCAGCCCGCGCCGAGGCCCAGCTCGACCCGGCCGCCGCTCATCTGGTCGACCTGGGCGACCAGCACGGCCAGGGGCCCGGGCAGCCGGAAGGTGGCCGAGCTGACCAGCGTGCCGAGCCGGATCCGGGAGGTCTCCCGGGCCAGCGCGGCCAGCGTCAGCCAGGCGTCCGTGGGCCCGGGCAGGCCCGGGTCATCGCCCATCGACCGGTAGTGGTCGGCCCGGAAGAAGCCCTCGAAGCCGGTCTCCTCCACCCGCCGGGCGAAGCGGAGCTGGTCGTCGTAGCTGGCTCCGCGGTGCGGCTCGGTGAACACCGACACTCGCATGGTCACTGCCGGGCCGTCCCGGCCGGCTCGGGCTGCGCGGGCGCGTCCCGCTCCATCAGCAGCTCGTGCAGGTCGGCGCTGATCCGGGCCACGTCGGCCAGGTGCGCGTGCCGGCCGAGGGTGCGCGGCCGGGGAACGTCCACCTCGACCACCTTGCGGATCCGGCCGGGGCGCGGGCTGAGCACGACCACCCGGTCGGCGAGCAGCACCGCCTCGTCAATGGAGTGGGTGACGAAGACGATGGTCGCCTTCGTCTCCATGTGCACCCGCTGGAGCTCGCCGGAGAGTTCCTCCCGGGTGAGCGCGTCGAGCGCCGAGAAGGGCTCGTCCATGAGCATCACGCGTGGTCCGCCGATCAGCGACCGGCACAGCGAGACCCGCTGCTGCATGCCGCCGGAGAGCTCGTGCGGCAGGCGCTTCTCGAAACCGCCGAGCCCGGCCATCGCCAGCAGCTCGCGGGCCCGGTCCCGGTGCTTCGCCCGGCTCCAGCCGAAGATCTCCACCGGCAGCAGGACGTTGTCCAGCACCGAACGCCAGGGCAGCAGCGCGGGCCGCTGGAACAGCATGGCGATGTCCCGGCGGGGCTTGGTGATGGGCGTCCCGGCCACGGTGATCTCACCCGCGGTGGCCGGGAGCAGGCCGGCGATCATGCGGAGCAGCGTCGACTTGCCGCAACCGGAGCGGCCGAGGATGGCGACGAACTCGCCTTCCGCGACGTCGAGGTCGATGCCGCGCAGGGCCTCGACCCGTCCCGAGCGGCCGTCGAAGGTGCGGGACACCCCGGACAGTCGGATCATCTCCCGCCGGCTCCCTTCCACGTCGCGAACGTGAGCCGGGCTAGCGTAGCGGGCGCAGCGTCCCATAGCACCGTCCGGGGTAGATGGCAGTCCAGTTTCCGTCAGGCAACTTCGTATCCGTTCCGCAACCCGTACGCCTGACGACGTTCAACCAGCTTCTCGTACGCTGTTGCGCGCGAATAGTCCCCTCACGACGGTCCGGTCGGCTGTCCCCTCCGGCCGGCACCGTCGAACCACGACCCGCCCAGGCAGATATGGCCTGGTCGGAAAGGACATGGTGCATAAATGAGAAGGCTGACCCGTACGGTCGCCGCCGCCGCGCTGGCCACCGCCCTCGCCCTCGTCGCCGGCTGCAGCGGCGACTCGGACAAGTCCGCGGACACCAAGAACGCGGCCGGCGGCACCTTGGAGAAGGTGACCTACCTCACCTCGTTCGGCAACTTCGGGCGTGACTCGTACGCCTGGGTGGCGAAGGAGAAGGGCTTCTTCAAGGACGCCGGCTTCGACGTCGAGATCAAGCCGGGCCAGGGCACCGGCGACGTCATCAAGCTCGTCACCGGCGGCCAGGCCGACTTCGGCCCGATCGACCTGACCGGTGGTCTCCTCCAGATGGGCAACGGCCAGGCCAAGGACTTCGTCGCGGTGGCCGCGATCCAGCAGCGCACCATGGCCGCGATCGTGTCGGTCGAGGGCAAGAACATCGCCACCCCGAAGGACCTCGAGGGCAAGAAGCTCGCCGACACGCCCTTCTCCGTCGTGCGCAACCTCTTCCCGACGTACGCCCGGCTGGCCGGGGTCGACGCCAGCAAGGTGACCTGGGTCAACGGTGAGGCGGCGGGCCTGATCGGCATGCTGGGCGCCGGCTCGGTCGACGGCATCGGCCAGTTCGTGGTCGGCCAGCCGACCGTCCAGGCGGTGGCCAAGAAGACGCCGGTCGTGCTGCCCTACAGCAACGTGATGCAGGACCTCTACGGCAACGCGCTGATCACCTCCACCAAGATCGCCAAGGAGAAGCCGGAGATGGTCAAGCGCTTCGTGGCGGCGCTGCTCAAGGGCCTGGAGTACGCCCTGGAGCACCCGCAGGAGGCGGCGGACCTCCTGAAGAAGAACGTGGACGCGACCAACCCGACCGCAGCCGCCGCCGAGCTTCAGCTGATGGCCGCGTACGTCCGGTCCAGCAACTCGGGCACGGCGATCGGCACCCTGGACAGCGGCCGGGTGGCCAAGTCCATCGCCCTGCTCCAGGGCGCGGGTGCGCTCAAGCAGAACCTGACCCCCGACCAGATCATCGACTTCAACCTCGCGCCGAAGGCCTGACCGGGCCGGCTCGGACTACGGGGGTGCGCCTCGCCGGGGCTCCGGCGGGGGGCACCCCCTTCGCGTGCCGGTCGTCCGGCCGGCGGAGAGATGAGGACACCTTGACGCAATTGACCGAGACCAGCGCCGGGGCGCCGGCGCCGCAGCCGCCGGCGCAGACCCCGCCCGTCCCGCGCCGGTCGCGCGTACGTCCGGCGGCGGTGCTGCTGCCGGCCCTCGGGCTGGTGATCACGGTGGCGGCCTGGTGGCTGGTCACCTCGGGCGTGCAGTTGGTGCACCCGGCGTTGCTGCCCCCGCCGCAGTCGGTGGGACGCTCGCTGACCGGGTCGGCGCACGTGCTGCTGCCGGCGTTGGGGATCACCACCTGGATGACCCTGCTCGGATTCCTGCTCTCGTCGCTCGCCGGGGTGCTGATCGGGATGGCCCTGGCCGCCTCCCGCCGGGTGGAGCGGATGTTCGCGCCGCTGCTGGTGGCGGTCAACGCGGTGCCGAAGATCGCCTTCGGGCCGCTGCTCGTGGTCGCCGTGGGCTGGGGGGAGAAACCCATCCTGACCATGGTGTTCCTGCTCTGCTTCTTCCCGATCGTGCTGTCCACCGCGACCGGGCTGACCACCACTCCGGCGGACCTCGCCGAACTGGGCCGGTCGCTCAACGCGTCGTGGTGGCAGTCGTTCCGCAAGGTGCGCTTCCCCGCCGCGCTGCCGCAGATCTTCGTCGGGCTGAAGGTGGCCATGCCGCTGGCCTCGATCGGCGCCGTGATCGGCGAGTTCTATTCGGACCAGCCCGGGCTGGGCCAGCAGATCCTGCAGTACAACGGCATCGGCGACACCGCGACGGCGTGGGCGGCGATCGTGCTGGTGGCGCTGATGAGCATCGTGCTCTACTCCGCCCTCACCCTGATCGAACGCCTGGCCCTCCCCTGGGTCAGAGCCACCACCTCCGCCAGGTAACCACAAACAGGAGAAGTCAACAGGGGACTGGACACCGACAGTAGACACCGGAGATTGACCAGGGTGGGGCCCACCATGACCGGCAGAGGGATCAAGCCTGACCGCCCGGAGCCGGGCATGGTGGGCCCCACTACCCCCGCCTCCTGACCGCCCGGAGCCGGTTGTGCTGGGGCCACACCCAACCGCAAGGGGGGCACACCCACCAGAGCGACTAGCCAGCGAGCCGCCAGCGCCCACCCCGCGCCACCAGCGTCGTCAGCGCCTGCGGCATCAGCCCGGAGTGGTTGTCCGGCGTCATCCGGATCGGACCGGAGAGGCCGTCGAGCTGCGAGGTCTCCAGGACGTCGCGCAGGGTGTCACGGTTCACCTTGCCGGCCGCGCTGCCGGAGCGCAGCTCGGCGTCCGCGATGAGCTGCACGGCGTCGGCCGCGAACGAGGAGATGCCGTTGTAGCCGCCGTAGCGGGCGGTGTAGGCCTGGAACCACTCTCGCCGGGCCGCCTTGGCGGGGGTGGTGGCGATGACGTCGTCGATCACCATGGTCTGGGTGAAGATCAGCGTCGCCTGCTCCGTCGACTTGGCCGAGGCGCCGAGGAAGAGGTCGCCCGCCGCCGCCGCGTCGAAGAAGAGCGACCCGGGGTAGTGGTTCGCGTGGGCGCTGTCGGCCGCGAGCGAGGCCTGCTCCGGTGGGGTCCAGATGACCAGCGCCTGCGGCTTCTTCGCCATCAGTTGCGAGACCTGGCCGCTGACGTCGGTGTCGGTCGGCCGTACCGCCTCGGCACGGAGCAGCCGGATGCCGGCCTTGCCGAACTCGCGACGCAGCGCGGTCAGCCCTTCCTCGCCGGACTGGTCGGCGCTGTGCAGCACGGCCACCCTGCGGAGGCCCTTCCGGGCCAGTTCGGCGGTGAGCGCGGCGGCGCTGTCGCCGGCGTTCGGGGCCAGGCTGAAGACGTATTTGCGGTCGGCGACCGGTTCGGTGACGGCGCTGGCGGACGCCAGCGCGATCGTGGGAATGCGCTTCTCGCCGATCGTCCGGGCGGCGCCGACCGCGCAATCGTTGCAACCGCCCATGATGACGGCGCTGACCCGCGAGTCATTGGCGAAATCGTTGATGTTGCGCAAGGATTCGGCGGCGTCCGAGCGGTTGTCCTTCACCGTGAGCTCGATCTTTCGGCCGCCGAGTGCGCCGGAGGAGTTCAACTGGTCGACCTTCAGTTTCAGCGCGCGTTGGTACACCGCGCCCATCGGCGCGGAGCCGCCGGACAGTTCGAGGTCCGCCGCGATCACGATGGGGCTGATGTCCTGCTGCTCCCCGCCGAACTGGCAGCCGGTGAGCGTGGTGGCCAGCACGGCCGATGCGAGCGCCGCGATGCTCGCGGAGCGGATGGGGCTCAACTCAGTCCTCCAGGTGCGGCGTGGGCGCAGGCCCGATCACCGCCGCTTGTCCGTCCTCAGTGGAGAAACGGGATTGGTCTGCCGTACGGTGTGCGCGAAGCCTGCAAAACCTTGCCAATGCCAAGCCCTGTGGTCAAGCGCGCAGCCGGGAGTTGCGTGGGACGGTCGTCCCACATGCTGGGGGCACGGAACGTTAACCGGTAATTACTGCGCAGATACGAATGACCACCTTGGAGTTACATGCCCTGTTCAGGGGCTTGAGGAAATGAAGGTAATAGTTGACCGGATCAGGGGTTGGGCCGCCGCCGACCGTTTCCTGCCTCACTGCGACTTCCCAAGTCGGATCTCTTCTGATGAAATTCCGGCCGTGCAGCGCGTGGCGCTGGCCGCTGCACCAGGCACGGGTCGGCGGGTCAAGCGTGGAAGAAACGACGGAGGCGATGTCGTGAGCACCGGACCTACGACCCTGCCCGAGAGCACTGACGCCGATCAGCGGAACCGGCGACGGAGGCTGCCTCGGCTGCGAGACGCGCGGATCCGTTCCAAGCTCGCTCTCATCCTGGTTGTTCCGGTGGCAGCCGTCATCGCACTGGCGACCATCCGACTCGTCTCGGTCGGCGAGGGCGCGTACGACGCCACCCGGATCCGGTCGCTGACCGCGCTGTCGATCGACGTGTCGGCGCTGGCCCAGGATCTGCACAAGGAGCGGATGGCGGCGGCCGCGTACCTGGCCGGGGCGGAGCAGAAGCCGGACGACTACAACCTGCGGGTACGGCGTACCGACGAGCGGATCGCGGCGTACCAGGAGGAGCGGATCGGGCTCGGCGACGTGCCGGCCTCGGTCCGCAGCCGGCTCAAGGTCATCGACGACCACCTGGCCACCCTCAACGGCACCCGGCAGGAGGTCCTGGACCGGCAGCAGATGCCGGTGGCAAAGGCGAGCCTGCGCTACGGCATCATCCTCGGCGACCTGGTCGCGTACGGCGACACCCTCGCCCAGCAGCCCGGCGCGGAGGGCATCGCCGATGCCCGCCGGGCGGTGGCCGCGTTCGCCCACGCCAAGGCGGAGGTCGCCGAGGAGCAGGCGGTGGTCTTCACCGCGCTCGCCGCCGGCCGGATCGACGAGGAACAGTTCTCCTCCTTCATCGGCACCCTGACCGCCCAGCAGGAGGCGCTGATCGCCTTCTCCCAGACCGCCGAGCCGGCACAGCGTGCCCTGGTGGACAGCACGGTCTCCGGTGACGCGGTGCAGCTCGCCGACCGGGCCGCGAACGACGTGTCCCGTTCGGTCAACAAGCCCCCGCTGGTCGGTCGGGACAACGCCGCGGCCGCCATCGGCGCGGTCAACGACCTGATGCGGTGGGCCGAGATCCAGCTCCAGAACCGGCTGCTCGCCGACGCCGACGCGGTCCTGTCGGCCGTCATCCGGCAGGCCGTCGTGGAGAGCCTGATCGTCCTGCTCACCCTGTTCATCGCCGTGACCCTGGCCGTGGTTCTGGCCCGCTCGCTGAACGAGTCGCTGCGCCGGCTGCGCGAGGGCGCCCTGGCGGTGGCGAACCACGACCTGCCGGACGCGGTCAACCGGCTGCAGAACGTCAACGCCATCGGCGACGGTGGCGTGGACGAGATCGTCCAGCAGGTCCGGGACCCGATCAAGCTGACCAACCGCGACGAGGTCGGCCAGGTGGCCGCGGCCTTCAACGTGGTCCACCGGGAAGCGGTCCGGGTGGCGGCCGAGCAGGCGGCGCTGCGGACCAGTGTCTCGGCGATGTTCCTCAACCTGGCCCGGCGCTCGCAGAACCTGGTCGACCGGATGATCGGCGAGCTGGACGCGATCGAGCGGGGCGAGGAGGACCCGAAGCGACTGGCCCAGCTCTTCGAACTCGACCACCTGGCCACCCGGATGCGCCGCAACGACGAGAACCTGCTGGTGCTGGCCGGCGCCGACTCGGCCGTGCCGCGCCGGGACGACGCGCTCCTGGTCGACGTGCTGCGGGCCGCCCAGTCCGAGGTGGAGCTCTACAACCGGATCGAGTTCGGCACCGTCGACACCGACATCTCGGTCGCCGCACACGCGGTCAACGACGTGGTCCGCCTGGTCGCCGAGCTGCTCGACAACGCCACCCGGTTCTCGCCGCCGAACACCACGGTGGTCGCGGACGGCCGACGGATCCGGGACTACGTGCTGATCCAGGTCGAGGACCGCGGCCTCGGCCTCAGCGACGAGCAGCTCGACTCGCTGAACCGGCGGCTGGCCGCCCCGCCCACGGTCGACGTGGCCGCGTTCCGGCTGATGGGCCTGGCCGTGGTCAGCCGGCTCGGCGCCCGCTACGGCATCCGGGTCGAGCTGCGCCGCAACGTCGAGGGCGGCACCGTCGCCCAGGTGACCCTGCCGAACTCCACCGTGGTGCTGCCGGCGAACCGGGGCCCGGCCCAGCTGAGCCGGCCGCGCCAGCCGCTCGCTGTCGAGCAGGCCCCGCTGAATCCGGTGGGCCACGCCGCAGAACCGCTGGCCGGCGCGGGGCGGACCACCACGGCCACGCTCACCGACCAGTGGCGGACCCCCACGCCGCCCGCCCGCTGGCAGTCGCTGGACGAGGCGCGGGACACCGGCTCCGTGCAGGTCGGGGGCGTGACGGGCGCGCTGCCGCCCGTGCCGCCGCCCGCCCCGGCGCCCCCCGTCTCCGGTGCCGGCTACGCGGTGGGCGGACCCACCCTCGGGTACCCCGCACTCGCCCCACTGCCGAAGCGGACCCCGGGCGGGGAGGGGGCCGCAACCAGCGCGCCGGCCACGCCGCTCGGCCCCACCTCCGCGCCGCCGGCGTACCCCGCCGCGTCGGCGTACCAGCCGCTCGCGTCGGCCCCACCGGTCGACGTCGCCAAGCCGGCCCCGGCCGCGCCACTGGCGGCCCACCCGGCCCCGGCCGCGCCACTGGCGGCCCACCCGGCCGAGGCGCCGATCTTCCGGGAGATGGAGGCGGTCTGGTTCCGCTCGCACGGCGAGGACGAGACCACGATCTTCGCCCGGCCCCGGTTCGACGAAGACCCGCCGGCCGCCCCGAAGCGATCCGCCACCGCGCCGCCGCTGCCGACCCGTACCCCGGGCGCCCAGGCGTCGGCGATGGCCTCGCCACCGCCGTACACCCCGCCGCCTGCCGCCGTGCCCCCGCCCGCGCCGCCGGCGATCGACCCGGAAGCCTGGCGGACGGCGGCCGACGACGGTTGGGCGCGGGCCAGCCAGGCCGCGGAGCCCAGCACCGGCGGGATCACCCGCTCCGGCCTGCCGAAGCGTGTGCCGCAGGCCCAGCTCGTTCCCGGCGGCATCGAGCCGAAGGGCGGCCGGTCCCGCGCCAAGCGCACGCCGGATGAAGTACGCGGTCTGCTCTCGGCCTACCACCGTGGTGTGCAGCGGGGTCGGACGGCCGGCGCGGACCTGAACAGCAACTCGACCAAGGAGACGAACCGATGAACAGGCCAGCGGCCATGCAGGACATGGGTTGGCTGCTCACCAACTTCGCCGACAGCGTGGCGGGCATCGCCCACGTGGTGGCGGTGTCCGCGGACGGGCTGCTGCTCGCCTCCTCCCGCGACCTGCCGGCGGACCGAGCCGACCAGCTCGCCGCGATCACCTCCGGCGTGGTGAGCCTGACCGAGGGTGCCGCGCGGATGTTCAGCGCCGGCGGGGTGCTCCAGACGGTCATCGAGATGGACAGCGGATATCTGTTCCTCATGTCGATCAGCGACGGCTCCTCGATGGCGGTGCTGGCCGCCCGGAGCTGCGACGTGGGCCAGGTCGGCTACGAGATGGCGCTGCTGGTGGAGCGGGTCGGCCAGGCGCTGGTCCCGCTGCCGCGGGATGCTGTCCGGTCCTGACCGGCGTTCGGTGTGACCTGGTGACCGGGAGCCGACCGGCTCCGTACGGAGGGAGGTGATCGCGAGATGGAACCACGGCGGGATCCGCGTGGGGCGCTGGTGCGACCGTACGCGGTCACCCGCGGCCGCACCGAGCCGTTGCAGAACATCGCGTTGGAGGCGGTGCTCTCCTGCACGCCCACACAGTCGGCCGAGGCGCGGTTCGCCGGGCACGACAAGTACCGCATCGCCCTGGTCTGCGAGGGCCGGGCGCAGTCGCTCGCGGAGATCGCCGCGTACACCCGGATGCCGCTGGGCGTCACCCGGGTGCTGGTCGCCGACCTGGTGGCCGAGGGCCTGCTGACGCTACACACTGCCGCTCCCGCGACGGGGTTCCAGGAGCGGATGAACTTGCTGGGAAGGGTGCTAAGTGGACTTCGCGAACTATGACCCCGCCGGGGCGAGCCGCAGCCGGGAGATCATCTCCGCGAAGATCGTGGTCGCGGGTGGCTTCGGGGTGGGCAAGACCACCCTGGTCGGCACGATCTCCGAGATCACGCCGCTGACCACCGAGGCGCTGATGACCGCGGCCGGGGTGGGCATCGACGATCCGTCGAAGGTGCCCGGCAAGGAGACCACCACGGTCGCCATGGACTTCGGCCGGATCACCATGGCCCAGGACCTGATCCTGTATCTCTTCGGCACGCCGGGCCAGACCCGTTTCTGGTTCATGTGGGACGAGATCATCCGGGGTGCGGTCGGCGCCACGGTGCTGGTGGACACCCGGCGGATCAGCGATGCCTTCGCCCCGCTGGACTACTTCGAGAACCGCAACCTGCCGTACGTGGTGGCGCTGAACCGGTTCGACGGCGCCGCGCAGTACGAGCTGGAGGAGGTCCGCGAGTCGCTGGCCATCTCGCCCGACGTGCCGCTGGTGATGTGCGACGCCCGGCAGCGCGAGTCGGTCAAGCAGGTGCTGGTGACCGTGGTCGAGCACGCCATGCTCCGGCTGCAGGCCGAGCACGACCGGGGCTACCCGGCCTCGGTCGGCTGACCGCCCGCCCGTCCCGTCCGTAGCCGGACCGGACGGGCGGCTCGGCCGGTCGGTGCGCCGAAGTCAGCTCCCGCTGCCGTCAGTCCACGCGGAGGCGGTAGCCGCGCTTGACCACGGTCTGCACCACCCGGGGCGCCGTCAGGCCGACCCGCAGCCGGGCGACCGCCATCTCCACCGCGTGCTCGTCCGCGCCCCGGGGCAGGGTACGCAGCAGCGCGGTGCGGGACAGCACCTTGCCGGGCGACGCGGCGAGCGCCCGCAGCACCGCCATCGGGGCCGGCGCGAGCGGCCGCAACTCCCCGTCGACCACGGCGGCGTGCCCGCGCAGCGTCAGCTGGTGTCCGCCGGCCCGCACGGTCACCGTCCGGCGGGGCAGCTCGTCCACGATCGTCCGCACCAGGGCGCCCAGTCGGGCCCGGCTCGGGGCGGCCACCGGCACCCCCCGCCGGACCAGCGGTTCGGCGGTGACCGCGCCGACGCAACCGGCCAGCACGTCCCCCCGCAGCGCCGCCAGCACCGTCTCGGTGCGGTCCCCGGCCGCCCGCAGCAGCGCCTCCGCCGCCGGGGCGGAGGTGAACGTGACCGCGTCGACCATCCGCCCCGCGACCAGGTCGATCAGCCGGTGCAGCGGAGCCGGGTCGGTCGGCGGCGCCCACCGGTAGACCGGTACCTCGAGCACCGTGGCACCGGCCGCTTCCAGCGCCTCGGTGCACTCCGGCTGCCGCTCGCCGTGCAGTTGGAGCGCGACGACCTGACCGGCCACGCCGCGCCGGACCAGGTGGTCGATCACCTCGTCGCAGCTCTCCGAGGCCGGGGACCAGTGCTCGCGCAGCCCGGCGGCCCGGATCGCGCCGGTCGCCTTCGGGCCGCGGGAGACCACGTAGGACCGGGCGAGCACGGCACGCAGGGGCTCGCCCAGGCCCCACCCCTCGGCCGCCTCCAGCCAGCCGCGCATCCCGATGCCGGTGTTGGCCATCAGCACGTCCGGCGGGCGGTCCAGGCAGGCCCGGGTGGCCTCGCGCAGGTCGGTGTCGTCGGCCAGCGGCACGATCCGCAGGGCCGGGGCGAGCACCACCCGCGCGCCGCGCCGCTGCAACAGCGCGGCCAGCTCGTCGCGTCGCCGGTCGGCGGTGACCCCGATGGTGAAGCCGGCCAGTTCCTCCCGCATCACTCCTCCTGCCGCAGCCGCACCTCGACCTGCCCGTCCCGGCAGCGCACCTCGTGCCGCCGCAGCGCCACGTCCGGGAGGTCCAGGCACCACCCGGTCCGTAGGTCGTAGACCTGCTTGTGCAGCGGGGAGGCCAGCGTCGGCACGCCGCCGCGGCTGCCGACGATCCCCCGGGACATCACGTACGCGCCGCCGACCGGATCGAGGTTGTCGACCGCGTACAGTTCGCCGCCGGTCCGGACGAGCGCCACCTGCACGCCGTCGACCAGCGCGGCCATCCCGCGATCGGGGTCCAACCGGTCGAGCGGGCAGACCGACGTCCAGTCGAGCCTCCTCGTCGCGTCACCTCGCTCCGCTCGGCGTCGCGACGAGGTCAAGAGGCTGAGCTGACTGATTCGCTCGCTGCGCTGGCTCATCGGCGTACCTCCGGAAGGCCGAGCGCCACCGGCTGGCGGCGGCGGTCGGCGCCGGCCGCCGGTGGTGCGCCGCGCGCGGGCACCGGCTGGCCGCGTTCGACGGCGAACGTGATGGACGGATCGGGCACGTCGGGGGCGTTGACGAACGAGGTGAACCGGCGCAGCCGCTCCGGGTCCGCCAGCACGTCCCGCCACTCGTCCGAGTACGACGCGACGTGCCGCGCCATCGCCGCGTCCAGTTCGGCGCAGAGCCCGAGCGAGTCGTCCACCAGCACCGAGCGCAGGTGATCGAGCCCGCCCTCCATCGCCTCGAGCCAGGCGGCGGTGCGCTGCAACCGGTCGGCGGTCCGGATGTAATAGATCAGGAAGCGGTCGATCAGCGTGACCAGCTCGTCGGTGCTCAGGTCGGTGGCGAACAGGTCGGCGTGCCGGGGCCGGAAGCCGCCGTTGCCGCCGAGATAGAGGTTCCAGCCCGTCTCGGTGGCGATGACGCCGAAGTCCTTGCCGCGGGCCTCGGCGCACTCCCGGGCGCAGCCGGAGACCGCCGCCTTGAGCTTGTGCGGGGCGCGTAGTCCCCGGTAGCGCAGCTCCAGCGCGACGGCCAGCCCGACCGAGTCCTGCACCCCGTACCGGCACCAGGTCTCACCGACGCAGGACTTCACCGTGCGCAGGGCCTTGCCGTACGCGTGGCCGGACTCGAAGCCGGCGTCGACCAGCCGGCGCCAGATCTGCGGGAGCTGCTCGACCCGGGCCCCGAACAGGTCGATCCGCTGCCCGCCGGTGATCTTGGTGTACAGCCGGAAGTCCCGGGCCACCTCGCCGATCACGATCAGCTTCTCCGGGGTGATCTCCCCGCCGGGGATCCGGGGCACCACCGAGTAGCTGCCGTCCCGTTGCAGGTTGGCCAGGAAGTGGTCGTTGGTGTCCTGGAGGGACGCCTGCTCACCGTCGAGCACGTGCCCGGTGCCGAGGGAGGCGAGGATCGAGGCCACCACCGGCTTGCAGATGTCGCAGCCGCGCCCGCGCCCGTGCTCGGCGATCAGCTGCGAGAAGGTGCGGATGCCGCGGACCCGGACGATGTCGAACAGCTCCTGCCGGCTGGCGTCGAAGTGCTCGCAGAGCGCGGTGGACTGCCGCACCCCGGCCGCGCCGAGGAGCTGCTTGAGCATCGGTAGGCAGGAACCGCAGCTCGTACCGGCCCGGGTGCACGCCTTCAGCGCCGGCACGTCCCCCGCCCCGCCCGCGATCGCCGCGTCGATGTCCGCCCGGGTCACCGCGTTGCAGGAGCAGACCTGGGCCGCGGCCGGCAGCGCGCCGACCCCGGCGGGGGCGCCGCCGGCCGGCGCCAGCAGGGCCAGCGGGGGAGCGGGCAACGGCCCGCCGACACTCGCCCGCAGCGTCGGGTACGCGCTGGCGTCGCCCACCAGGACGCCGCCGAGCAGCGTCCGCGCGTCGTCGGAGAGGACCAGCTTGGCGTACGTGCGGGTGGCCGGGTCGGTGAAGGTGACGTCGAGGCAGCCCGGGGAGGTGCCGTGCGCGTCACCGAACGAGGCCACGTCCACCCCGAGCAGCTTGAGCTTGGTCGCGGTGTCCGCGCCGGGGAAGGTGGCCGCCCCGCCGAGCAGCCGGTCGGCGACCACCTCGGCGGTCGCGTACCCGGGGGCGACCAGGCCGTGGCAGGTGCCGTCCACCGCCGCGCACTCACCGACCGCCCAGATCCGTTCGTCCGCCGTCCGGCAGGTCGCGTCGACCAGCACCCCGCCCCGCGGCCCGAGCGGCAGGCCCGCCGTCCGGGCCAGCTCGTCCCGCGGCCGGATGCCGGCGGCCACCACGACCAGCTCGGCGTCGACCGTACGGCCGTCGGAGAGCTCCAGCGTGGCGACCGTGCCGTCCGGGCCGGGGCGCAGCGCGGTGGTGGCCACCCCGAGGTACGGGGTGACGCCGAGCTCCTCGACGTAACGGCGGAGCATCGCCCCGCCCGCCTCGTCCACCTGTACCGGCATCAGCCGGGGCGCGAACTCGACCACGCTGGTGGACAGGCCCAGCAGGCGTAGGGCGTTCGCCGCCTCCAGGCCGAGCAGGCCGCCGCCGATCACCGCCCCGGTCCGCCGGCCCCGGGCGTGCTCCCGGATCGCGGCCAGGTCGTCCAGCGTCCGGTAGCCGAAGACCCCTGGCAGGTCGGCGCCGTCGACGGGCGGCACGAACGCGTACGACCCGGTGGCCAGCACCAGGGCGTCGTACGGGTGCCTGCCGGTCGCCGTGGTCACCACCCGCCGCGTCCGGTCGATCCCGGTGGCCGGCTCGCCCAGGTGCAGCACCACCCCCTCGTCGGGAGTGTGCAGGTTCAGCTCCGCCGCGCCGACCCCGTCGAAGTAGGCCGAGAGCCGGACCCGGTCGTACGCCGGCCGCCGCTCCTCGGCGAGCACTGTCACCCGCCAGCGCCGGTCGTGGTCCCGGGCCCGCAACGCCTCGACGAAGCGTTGCCCGACCATGCCGTTGCCGACGACCACCAGATTGCCGCCCCGCATGCCATCACCTCCGCTTTCCCGTCCCCGCACACCGTTCATCGCGTCACCGCCACCGGGTCCGCCTCGGCGAGCCAGTCGGCGATGCCGGCGACCGCGTCCCGGCAGCCGCCGCAGCCCGTCGCCGCCCGGGTCGCCGCCGACAGCTCCTCGACGGTCCGGGCGCCGGCACGCCAGCACGCCACCAGCGCCCCCTTGTGGACGTCGTTGCACTGGCACACCGTGGCCGCGTCCGGCATCAGCGCCGGGGACGCGGCGGGGGTGGCCGGGGTGGCGCCGAACGCTCGCCCGAGCAGTAGCGCCCGGCGGTCCGCGGGCACCGGGTCACCCCGGTCGAAGAGCTGCACCACCGTGCCGACGGCCGGGTTGTCGCCGAGCAGGATCGCCCCGGTCAACCGGCCGTCGCGGATCCGCAGCCGGGCGTACGTGCCGCGGGTCGGGTCGGCGAAGGTCAGCTCCTCGACCGGTCCGCCGTCATCCGGGGCGGTGCCGGCGGGCGGTGTGGCGTCGGCGGTGTCGCCCATCGCGGCGAGGTCGATGCCGGCCGCCTTGAGCCGGGTCACCACCGGCCGCGGTCGGTACCGGGCGAGCGGGTCCTCGCCGGCCAGCACCTCGGCCACCACCCGGGCCTGCGCCCAGGCCGGGGCGACCAGCCCGGTCAGCGCCCCGGCGTGCTGGGCGCAGTCGCCGATCGCCGAGATGTGCCGGTCGCTGCTCCGCAGCCGGTCGTCCACCAGCACGCCCCGATCCACGGCCAGCCCGGCCGCGGCGGCCAGGGCGGTGTCCGGGCGTACGCCGCAGGAGAGCACCAGCAGGTCGGCGTGGAGCGAACGGCCGTCGGCGAGGTCGAGGCGGACTCCGTCGGCGTCGGCGGCCACCCCGGTCGCCGGGACGGCCAGCGCGGTCCGTACGCCCAGCCCGGCGAGGGTGCCGGCGAGCATCGCCCCGGCGGTCGGGTCGAGCTGTCGTTCCATCAGCCATCCGGTCGGGTGAACCACGGTCACGTCCAGCCCCCGGGCGGCGAGCCCGCGCGCGGCCTCCAGCCCGAGCAGCCCGCCGCCGAGCACCAGGGCGCGGCGGGCGCCCCGGGCGGCGGCGAGGATCCGCCGGCAGTCGTCCAGGGTGCGGAACAGGACCACCCGGTCGGGCAGCGGGTCGAGCCCGGGCAGCGGCGGCACCACGGCCCGGCTGCCGGTGGCGAGGACCAGATGGTCGTAGCCGTGCCGGTCGCCGTCGGCGGTGCGTACCTCCCGGGCGGCCCGGTCGATCGCGGTGACCGCCAGCCCGGTCCGGACGTTCACGCCCTGCCCGGCGACCTCGGTCAGCTCCACGTCCGGCTCGTCGAGCTTCCCGGCCAGCAGGGCGGAGAGCATGATCCGGTTGTACGCCCGGTGCTGCTCCGCCCCGAGCACCGTGACCTTCCGGTCGCCGTCCCGCGCGTGCAGTTCGGCGGCGAGCCGCGCGCCCGCCATCCCGTAGCCGACGATGACCACCCTCATGGCGACTCCGTCGAGCAGTGTCCGAAGATTCGCTCGCTCATGCCTTCTCCACCCGGACGGCGCAGATCTTGAATTCCGGCATACCGGAGACCGGGTCGACGGCGTCGTTGGTGACCGAGTTGGCGCGCGCCGGGCCCGGCCAGTGGAACGGCGCGAAGACGGTGTCCGGCCGGATCGCCGGGCTGAGCCGGGCCGGCGCCCGCAGCTCGCCCCGGCGGGAGACGACGCGCACCTCGTCGCCCCCGGCCACGCCGAGCCGGTCGGCCAGGTCCGGGTGCAGCTCGACGAAGCCCTCCGGGGCGGCCCGGCGCAGCGCGTCGACCCGCCGGGTCTGCGCGCCGGACTGATAGTGGGCGAGCACCCGGCCGGTGGTGAAGTGCAGCGGGTACTCCGCGCACACCTCCTCCGCGGCCGGCCGGTGCGTCACCGGGTGGAACCGGGCCCGCCCGTCCGGCGTCGGGAAGGACTCGGTGAAGAGCCGGGGCGTGTCCGGCCCGTCCGGGTCGGGGCAGGGCCAGAAGACGCCCGCGTTCCGTTCGACCCGCTCCCAGGTCACCCCGGCGTAGTCCGCCGGCCCGCCGGCCGAAGCCCGGCGCAGTTCCTCGAAAACGGCGCGCGGATCGGCCGGGAAGCCGTGCCCGCCGGCCGCGTTGCCCCCGCCGCTGGCAGCGGACCCGGGCGTTGGGCAGGGGGCCGTGCGGTGCGGAGTGCGATGAAGAAGGGCCCCTGCGTGCAGTCGGGCGGCCAGGCCGGCGAGGACGGCCAGGTCGGTGCGGACCCCGGGCGGCGGCTCGCGCAGCGCCCGCCGGCGGAGCACCCGACCCTCCAGGTTGGTCATCGTGCCGTCCTCCTCGGCCCACTGCGCGACGGGCAGCACCACGTCGGCCAGGTCGGCCGTCTCGGAGCGCACGAAGTCGGCCACCACCAGCAGGTCGAGGGCGCGCAGCCGGGACTCGACCCGGGCCGCCCGGGGCGCCGACACCACCGGGTTGGAGCCGAAGACCAGCAGCGCTCGGGGGCCGGTCTCGGTGCCGAGGGAGTCCAGCAGGGCGTACGCGGGCACCCCGGGCCCGGGCAGGTCGTCGGCGGGTACGCCCCAGACCCGCGCCACGTGCTCCCGGGCCGCCGGGTCGTCGATCCGCCGGTACCCGGGGAGCTGGTCGGCCTTCTGCCCGTGTTCCCGCCCGCCCTGGCCGTTGCCCTGGCCGGTGAGGCAGCCGTACCCGGAGCCGGGGCGGCCGGGCAGGCCCAGGGCGAGCGCCAGGTTGATGAACGCGGTGACCGTGTCGACGCCCTTGGCGTGCTGTTCCGCGCCCCGCGCGGTGAGGATGATCGCGCGGTCCACCGTGGCGAGCGCCCGGGCGGTCGCCTCCAGGTCGGCCACCGGTACGCCGGAGAGGCGTTCCACCTCGGCCGGCCAGTACCCGGCCACGGTCCGCCGGACCTCGTCGAAGCCGCTGGTCCGGTCGGCCACGTAGGCCCGGTCGATCCACCCCTCGGTGAGCGCGATGTGCAGCAGTGCGTTGGCCACCGCCAGGTCGGTGCCGGGCAACGGTTGCAGGTGCCGGTCGGCCTGCCGGGCGGTGGCGGTGAGCCGGGGGTCGATCACGATCAGTTGGCCGCCCCGGGCACGCTGGTCGGCGAGGTGCCGCAGCAGCGGCGGCATGGTCTCGGCCGGGTTCGCGCCGACCAGCAGCAGGGTGTCCGCCCGGCCGAGGTCGGCGAGGGGGAAGGG
This sequence comes from Micromonospora sp. NPDC006431, assembly GCF_042870725.1. NCBI lineage: Bacteria > Bacillati > Actinomycetota > Actinomycetes > Micromonosporales > Micromonosporaceae > Micromonospora > Micromonospora sp. NPDC006431. The sequence continues at coordinate 139,738 of NZ_JBIAHQ010000005.1, read as the reverse complement.
CAGCCCCCGGTCGACGCCGAAGGCGCGCAGCCCGGCCGCCGCGGCCGAGGACATGCACCACCGGCCGTTGTAGTCGATGTGCCGGGTACGCAGCGCCACCCGGGCGAACTTGCCGAGCGCGTACGCCTTCTCGTTGGTCAGCCCGCCACCGCCGAAGACCGCGACCGCGTCCGGCCCGTGCCGGTCCTGGACGGCGCGGATCCCGGCGGCCACCCGGTCGAGGGCCTCGTCCCAGCTCGCCGGGCGCAGCGGCGCGCCGGGCCGGTCCCGCAGCAGCGGGGTGGCCAGTCGGTCGGGGTGGTCGAGCAGTTCGGCGGCGGTCCAGCCCTTCTGGCACAGCCCGCCCCGGTTGGTGGGGAAATCGCGGGGCGCGACCTCGATCCGCCCCTCGGCCTCGCGCAGCACCATGCCGCACTGGAGCGCGCAGTACGGGCAGTGGGTGGCGACCTCCCGGCGGTGGACCCCCGGTCGCGTCGTCACGCGGGCACCCTGTGTCATGTCGGGAAAGCGTGCCGGCGGGCGGTTTCCGGTCCGGGTCCCGTCTGTTTCGGTCCTGTCAAGAGCGCCTCACACCGCACGGGAGTGACGGGCCGGATGGGCAGGTTTAGAATGTGAGACGGGAATCCTGAATAATGGGAGGCGCGATGAGTGTGGCGGACGCGTTCGACGCGGTGGCGGGGAGCTACGACGAGGCCCGGCGCCGGCTGGTGCCCTGCTTCGACGCCTTCTACGGCACCGCGGTCCAGGTCGCGGCACCGCCGCTGCGGGCGGCGCTCGCGTCGGGGCGTACCCCCGAGGTGCTGGACCTGGGCGCGGGCACCGGCCTGCTCTCCCTGTTGCTCGCCGCGGCGGTGCCGGGCGTCCGGCTGACCCTGGTCGACGCCGCGCCGGGCATGCTCGCGGTGGCCACCGGCCACCTGGCCGCCCGGGGGGTGTCGCACCGGACGGTGCTCGCCGATCTGACCGACCCGCTGCCCGCCGGCCGCTACGACGCGGTGGTCTCGGCCCTGGCCATCCACCACCTGGCCGACGACGGCAAGCGGGCGCTCTACCGGCGGGCGGCCGAGACGCTGGTGCCCGGTGGGGTGTTCGTCAACGCCGAGCAGGTCGCCGGCCCGACCCCGGCGCTGGACCGGCGCTACGACGAGGTCTGGACGGCCCGGATCACCGAGCTGGGCTCGGACGCCGAGGAGATCGCCGCGGCCCGGGAGCGGATGCGGCACGACCGGCCGGCGCCGGTGACCGACCAGTGCCGCTGGCTCACCGACGCCGGCCTGACCGACGTGGACTGCTTCTTCAAGGAGTGGCGGTTCGCCGTCTTCGGCGGCCGCCGCCCGTGACGGTCGGCGCGGCTCGACCGTCGCGTCGGGCCGGCCAGCCTGAGCGCCCGCCCCGCCCCTGCCCCGGTGTCCGGTTCGCCGACGGGCGCGAGTGGGGATGACTGCTGGTCATACCAGTGGGTAATCTGTCCGACATGACCGCCAAGGTGACGCTGTCGTTCTCGGATGAGACAATCGAGGAGGCGCGCCGGTTCGCCAAGCGGGAAGGGCTCTCCCTCTCCGCCTGGATGGACCAGGCCGCCCGGGAGAAGGCGCTGCGCGAGGTCTTCACCGCGCACGCCGCCGCCGTCGGCCGCGCCGGCCTGGATCTGGAGTCCGCGGCCCTGGCCGACGCCCAGGAGGCCGCGATGGTCGACGACGCCCTCTTCGGCGGCGGACGTCCGCGTGCTGCGTAGGGGAGAGGTCTGGCGCATCTCCGGCGCCCGGGAACGGCTCGGACTGGTGATCAGCTCCGACGTCTACAACTCCACCGACGTACCGATCGTGATGGTGGCCGAGGTGGTCGAGGAATCGTTGCTGCGGGACTCGCCCCTCGCGGTGGCCATGGGCGGGTACGTGGTGATGCCCGACCGGCTCTCGTCGCCCATGAAGAAGTGGTTCACCGAGTGCGTGGACGTCGCCGACACCGAGACCATGCAACGGGTCGGCCGGGCGCTGCGCATCCTCCAGGAGCTCTGACCGGCTCACCGCCGGTTCCCGGCGGACGTGCGGTCTCCGTTTCCGGCCCGACCCGGGACGGGCACGGCCGGGAAACCAGCCGTTCCTAGCGTCCCCCTCGTCATCGACGAGGAGGAGTCGCCGTGAGCACGCTCGCTTCCCCCCGGGCCCCGGCCCCCGACGCCGGGCGCCGGCGCTCGATCACCGACTGGCGCCCCGAGGACCCCGGGTTCTGGGACACCGCCGGGGCCCCGATCGCCCGCCGCAACCTGTACGTCTCGATCTTCGCCGAGCACGTCGGCTTCTCCGTGTGGAGCCTCTGGTCGGTGACGGTGCTCTTCCTCGGCCCGGAGTACGGCATCGACCCGGCCGGGAAGTTCCTGCTCACCGCCGTGCCGGCCGCGCTGGGAGCGGTGCTGCGGCTGCCGTACACGCTGGCGGTGGCCCGGTTCGGCGGGCGGAACTGGACCGTCGTCAGCGCGCTGCTGTTGCTGGTGCCGGCGGTGCCGATGGCGCTGCTGATCGAGCCGGGGGTGTCGTACTCGACACTGATGGTGCTGGCCTGCCTGAGCGGGGTCGGCGGGGGCAACTTCGCCTCGTCGATGGCGAACATCAACCTGTTCTTCCCGGACCGGCTCAAGGGCCGGGCGCTCGGGCTCAACGCCGGCGGCGGGAACCTCGGCGTGCCGGCGGTGCAGCTCGTCGGGCTGGCCGTGCTGGCCACCGCCGGGGCCGCGTACCCCCGGCTGGTGCCGGCGGTCTACCTGCCGCTGATCGTGCTCGCGGCGCTCGCCGCGGCGCGCTGGCTGGACAACGTCCCCGGGGCGCGCAACGAGCCGGGCGCGCTGCGGGCTGCCGCCCGCGACCCGCACACCTGGGTGATGTCGCTGCTCTACGTGGGCACCTTCGGCTCGTTCATCGGCTTCGGGTTCGCCTTCGGCCAGGTGCTCCAGCTCCAGTTCCACGACCGGTTCCCGACTCCGGTCGACGCCGCCTGGCTGACCTTCCTCGGGCCGCTGATCGGCTCGCTGATCCGGCCGGTCGGCGGTCAGCTCGCCGACCGGCTCGGCGGAGCCCGGGTCACCTTCTGGAACTTCGCGGCGATGGCCGTGGGCGCCACGCTGGTGCTGTACGCCGCCCGCGAGCGGTCGTTCCCGCTCTACCTGGTCGGGTTCCTGGCGCTCTTCGTGTTCTCCGGGCTCGGCAACGGGTCGACGTACAAGATGATCCCGGCGATCTTCCGGGCCCGGGCCGCCGCCGAGGCGGAGCGGACCGGAGACCGGGCGGCGGCCGAGCGCCGCAGCCGGCGGCGGTCCGGGGCGCTGATCGGCATCGCCGGGGCGGTCGGCGCCTCGGGCGGGGTGCTGGTCAACGTGTCCTTCCGGCAGTCCTTCCTCGCCGCCGGGAACGCGGACGCGGCCTACCTGGCCTTCATCGGCTGGTACGCGCTCTGCTTCGCGGTGACCTGGGTGGTGTACCTGCGGCCGGGGCCACGTAAGCTGTCCGGCGTGTGACCTGCGCCATGGTGGAAGCGCGGGCCGCGCGGGGACCACCCCGTTTTGACCTGCCGCCGGACGGCCGGGTATCGTTGCCTGCTGTTGTACGACATTCTTAAGGCGTGCCGCATCAGGTACGCTTGGTCGTTCGTGCGCGCCTGGTCACCTCGGCGCGCGACCCCAGACCGACGACGAGACAAGGTAGACCTGTGCGTACGTACAGCCCGAAGCCGGGTGAGATCGAGCGTCAGTGGCACGTCATCGACGCCTCTGATGTCGTGCTGGGCCGCCTCGCGACCCACGCCGCCACGCTGCTGCGTGGCAAGCACAAGCCGACTTTCGCGCCGCACGTCGACACGGGCGACTTCGTCGTCATCGTGAACGCGGGCAAGGTCGCGCTGACCGGCAACAAGCGCCAGCAGAAGATCGCTTACCGCCACTCCGGTTACCCGGGTGGTCTGAAGCAGGTCGGCTACGAGGAGCTGCTCACCAAGCGTCCCGAGCGGGCCATCGAGCTGGCCGTGAAGGGGATGCTCCCGCACAACAAGCTCGGCCGTCAGATTCTCAAGAAGCTGAAGGTCTACGCCGGTGCCGAGCACCCGCACGGCGCGCAGCAGCCGGTGCCGTTCGAGATCAAGCAGATCGCGCAGTGAGCGCGGGCGAAGGAAGCAGCATGACCGACATCACCGCCACCGAGGTTGCCCCTGAGGCCACCGAGGCGCCGGCGCCCGTCGCGCGCGCGCCTCGTGGCGACCGCCCGATCCAGACCGTGGGTCGGCGCAAGGAGGCCATCGTCCGGGTCCGCATCGTCCCCGGCAGCGGCAAGATCACCTGCAACGGCCGTGACCTCGAGGCCTACTTCCCGAGCAAGGTGCACCAGCAGCTGATCAAGGACCCGCTGGTGACCGCCGAGAAGGCCGAGGCGTTCGACGTGATCGCCAACCTGCGTGGCGGCGGCACCACCGGCCAGGCCGGCGCGCTGCGCCTCGCCATCGCCCGGGCGCTGATCGTCAGCGAGCCGGACGACCGCCCGGCCCTGAAGAAGGCCGGCTTCCTGACCCGTGACGCCCGGGTCAAGGAGAGCAAGAAGTACGGCCTCAAGAAGGCCCGTAAGGCTCCTCAGTACTCGAAGCGCTGATCATCAGCAGCGCCTTGTACTTCTGACGGACGGCCGGGTCCGCCTCCTCTACGGGGAGGTGGCCCGGCCGTTCGCTTTTCCTCTCCTCGCAACGGCAGTTCCATCGGAGGTTGGCGGGTATGGGCCGGTTGTTCGGCACGGACGGCGTACGCGGGCGGGCGAACGCGGATCTCACCCCGGAGTTGGCGCTCGCGGTGGCGGTCGCCGCCGCGCACACGCTCGCCGAGTCGGACAAGAGCCATCCGCCGCTCGCCGTGGTCGGCCGGGACACCCGGGCCAGCGGCGAGATGCTGGAGGCCGCGGTGGTGGCCGGGCTCACCAGCGCCGGCGCCAACGTGGTACGCGTCGGCGTGCTGCCCACCCCGGCGGTGGCGTTCCTCACCGCCGAGGCCAAGGCCGACCTGGGCGTCATGCTCTCCGCCTCACACAACCCGATGCCGGACAACGGGATCAAGCTCTTCGCCGCCGGCGGGCACAAGCTGCCCGACGAGATCGAGATGCGGATCGAGGCGGCGGTCGAGGCGAACGCCACCACCGCCTGGGAGCGGCCGATCGGCGCCGGGGTGGGCCGGGTGCACGACCTGCTCGACGGCGCCGACCACTACGTCCAGCACCTGGTCGGCACCGTGCCGCACCGGCTGGACGGGATCAAGGTGGTGGTCGACTGCGCCAACGGCGCGGCCGCCGAGGTCGCCCCGGTGGCATACCAGGAGGCCGGCGCCGAGGTGATCGCGATCTGCGCCGAGCCGGACGGGCTCAACATCAACGACGACTGCGGCTCCAACCACCTGGACACGCTGCGGGCCGCCGTGGTGGAGCACGGCGCGCACCTGGGCATCGCCCACGACGGCGACGCCGACCGGTGCGTGGCGGTCACCGCCGACGGCGACGAGGTCGACGGCGACCAGGTGATGGCGATCCTCGCCCTGGCCATGCGGGAGGCCGGCGCGCTGACCGAGGACACCCTGGTCGCCACCGTGATGAGCAACCTCGGCCTGAAGCTCGCCATGTCCGCCGAGGGCATCCGGCTGCTCGAGACCAAGGTCGGCGACCGGTACGTGCTGGAGGAACTGCGCGCCTCCGGGCTGGCCCTCGGCGGCGAGCAGAGCGGCCACATCGTCATGCCCGCGTACGCCACCACCGGCGACGGGGTGCTCACCGGGCTGCACCTGATGTCCCGGATGGCAGCCACCGGCAAGTCGCTCGCCGAGCTGGCCGCCGTGGTCACCAAGCTGCCGCAGGTCCTGATCAACGTGCCGGTGGGCGACCGGACCGTGGGCTCCGCCGCGCCGGCCGTCCGGGCCGAGGTGGAGCGGGCCGAGGCCGAGCTGGGCGAGACCGGCCGGGTGCTGTTGCGCCCCTCCGGCACCGAGCCGCTGGTCCGGGTCATGGTCGAGGCGGCCACCGAGACCACCGCCCGGTCCGTGGCGGAGCGGATCGCCGAGCAGGTACGCACCGCCAGCCCGGCCGGCTGACGGCCATTCCGGCCCGGCAGCTGTCTGCCCGCTCGCTGGCCTGTCCGCTCTGGGGTGTCCACTCGAGCCGCATCGCCCAAGGCTCGGCGTCCGGTGACTGGCCGGGCATGTCGACCCGGTGGCGTAGCCCAGCCCGATGCCTCCCGTCGTCGTCGGTGACCAGGCCGTGGCAGGAGCTGTGTGTTCGGCTCCTCTGGAGCTGAGTCGTTTGCGATATCGGTCTCGGGTCGGCTGACACCGCTGTCTGTCTCCTGTGGAGCTGAGTCGTTGACGACATCAGCTTCAAAGGGAGAAAAGGGCGATGGCGACCTCGGCGTGGTACCGGTGGATGGCCCCGGCGGCTCGGGACATCCTGGCGTGCCCCGCCCCCGCCGCGCCCGGGACGCCCGGTGGTCAGCGCGGCGGCAGCCGGCGCAGGAAGCGGTCGGCCAGGTCGACCACCTGGTCGGCGTCCAGTGCCAGCGCCGGGGCGGCCACCGTCACCTCGGCCAGCGCAACGCCGGGCACCTCGGTGTCCCGCCAGCCGCCGACGAACCAGGCCTTCTCCTCCTCGGCGAGCGCGAGGTTGGCGGCGTTGAGCGCGTCCGCCGGGTGCGGCAGCCAGAGCCGGAACTGGTGCGTGTGCGGGGGCGCCGGGTGCACCCGGCCGCCGGGCAGGGTGGCCAGCGCCGCCGCCACCACCTTTGCGTGCGCCACGTAGCCGGCGAGCCGGGGCAGCTCGTGGGTGAGGCCGGCGAGCGCGGCCAGGGCGGCCGGCGACTGCTGGAAGAGGTTTCCGCCGTAGCGGTGCCGCCAGGCCCGGGCGTAGCGGACCAGCTCGGCGGAGCCGGCCAACGCCGCACCGGAGTGCCCGCCGAGGGACTTGTAGAACGAGACGTACGTGCTGTCGGCCAGGGCGGAGACCTCGGCCGGTGAGCGTCCCAGATGGACGGCGGACTCCCAGAGCCGGGCACCGTCCAGGTGCACCCGGGCGCCCCGTTGCCGGGCCGCCTCGACCACCGCGACCAGCTCGTCCCAGGTCGGCAGGACGAACCCGGCGTCACGCAGCGGCAGCTCCAGCAGCAGCGTGCCGATCGGCTCGTCGAGCCCGGCGATCTCCTCGGCGGTCGGGTTGCGCGGCGCGTCCGTGGTGCGTACCGGCCGCAGGCCGCCGAGCACGGCGGGCGCGTCCCGCTCGTGCAGCATCGGGTGGCTGAGCGGGTGCAGGCCGACGCCGTTCCGTCCGGTCAGCTCGGCGCCGTACCGCATGGCGACCTGCTGGGCCATCGTGCCGGTGGGGAAGAAGGCGACGGCCTCGGTGCCGAGCAGTTCGCCGACGCGGCGTTCCAGCTCCTCGACCGCGCCGCCCTCGCCGTAGAAGTCGGGCAGCAGGTCGTCGGTCGTGATCGCCCGGAGCGCCTCCAGCTGCTCGGCCACCGAGGCCGGCGGCCTGCCGGAGAGCACCGTGTCGCAGCTGCGCTGCGCCACCATCCGGCGTAGCCGGCCGGCGTTCGGGTCGGTCATCGGTTTCCCTTCAGTTGGCGCAGCCGATCCACCGCCTCGGTGAGCACCTCCGGGCGCTTGCAGAAGGCGAACCGGACCAGCCGCCGCCCCGCCTCGGCGTCGTCGTAGAAGACCTGGGTCGGCACGGCCACCACACCGCAGCGCTCCGGCAGCGATCGGCAGAACTCGACCCCGTCCCGGCCGCCGAGCGGGGCGACGTCGGCGGTGACGAAGTATGTGCCCTCGGGGGCGAGCACGTCGAACCCGGCGTCGGTGAGCCCGGCGACGAGCTGGTCCCGCCGTCGCTGCAGGCCGTCCCGGAAGTCGGTGTAGTAGGCGTCGGGCAGGCCGAGCGCCAGCGCGACGGCCGGTTGCAGCGGCCCGGCGTTGACGAAGGTGAGGAACTGCTTCACCCGCAGCACCGCGGAGACCAGCGGGGCGGGCCCGCTCACCCAGCCGACCTTCCAGCCGGTGCAGGAGAAGGTCTTGCCGGCCGAGGAGATGCGCAGCGTCCGCTCCCGCATCCCGGGGAGCGCCGCCAGCGGTACGTGCGGGGCGGCGGCGTCGGTGAAGACCAGGTGCTCGTACACCTCGTCGGTGACCGCGTACGCGCCGTGCTCCTGGCACAGCTCGGCGACCAGGGCCAGCTCGTCGCGGGTGAACACTTTGCCGGTCGGGTTGTGCGGGGAGTTCAGCAGCACCAGCCGGGTACGCGGCCCGAACGCGGCGCGCAGCTCCGCCGGGTCGACGACGTACCGGCCGTCGGCGGCGGGACGGAGCGTGACCGGGCGGCGGACGGCACCGGCCAGCGCGATCGAGGCCGCGTACGAGTCGTAGTACGGCTCGAAGCAGACCACCTCGTCACCCGGCTCGCAGAGGGCGAGGATGCTGGCAGCGATCGCCTCGGTGGCGCCGGCGGTCACCACGATCTCGCCGTCCGGGTCGTACGCCAGATCCCAGAAGCGGCGCTGGTGGGCCGCGACGGCCGCGCGCAGCGCCGGGATCCCCGGGCCCGGCGGGTACTGGTTGTGGCCGGAGCGGAGCGCCTCGGCGGCGGCCGCGAGCATCTCCGGCGGGCCGTCGGTGTCCGGGAAGCCCTGGCCGAGGTTGACCGCCCCGGTGCGCACGGCCAGCGCGGACATCTCGGCGAAGATGGTGGTGCCGAACGGCCGCATCCGGGCCACCAGCGGATCGGTCGTCGTCACGCGGGCCAGCCTACGGCCCGGCGCCCGCGTCGCACGACTCGCCGGTCTCACCACCCGAAGCAGGTTGCTATCGCTCCCGACGCGCTCGAATCCCGGGAGACGACCTTCCCGTCGATGGTGATCTGGCAGGTGATCGGGTCGCCGCCCCGGTTGGCGGGCAAGGCGACGATCTGCACCCGCTTCCGGTCGTTGGCGGTGAACGCCAGCCGCCACGGCGACCGCACCCCGTCGACCTGGAGGAAGTCGCCGTTGGCATCGTAGAACTGGACGTTCACCGCTTCGGTGCCGGTCACCTCGTACACCACCTCGAACCGGCCCGGCCCGCCCGACGGGGTGGTAGCGGGGCTCGGTTGCCCGGCGGTGGCGTCCTCCTCCGGCTCGCCGTAGCCCGAGTCGCCGTAGGGCTCCCCGGACGTCACCGGGTCACCGAACGAGCTGCCGAGCACGCCCAGGCCGACACAGCCGCAGGAGAGCAGCACCAGGACGGTGGCCACCGCGACCACGATCGCCGCGATCTTGCCGCCGTTCGTCCGGGTCGGCGGCATCCCGGGGTACGCGTACGGCGGCGGGTAGCCGGCCGGGGGCCAGCCGGGTGCGGCGTACCCGGGCCAGGGGTGAGCCGGCGGCGGGACCGGGGTGACGGGCGACCCGGTCGGTCGCGGCGCGTCGGCGGGGCCCGGCGGCCCGGTGCGGGCCGGGTCGGCGCTCGCGTCCGGCTGGCCGGTGTTGCCCGGCGTCCCGATGCCGCCCGCCGTGCCCGCCACGCCCGTCGGGCCGGGTGTGCCGGTCGAGCCGGGCGACCAGGGGGTCGGCGACCACGGCGTCTGCGGTGCCCAGGGCTGGGGGCCGGCGAGCGGATCGGGCGGTGTCCAGGGCGCGGGCGCCGGTGGGGTGGTGGGATCGGTGTGGCCCCCGTCGGCCGACGGCTGGGGGGTCGGCGTTGGCTCGGACATCAGGTCAGCTCGCAGGAGGACGGGTGCCGGGACGGCTGCGGAAGATGGTGGGGGATCCCGACCAGGGCCTCAATGTACGGCGCGCGGGCAATTCCGGGTCGTCCGGCGCCCGCTGCGTCCCCTTACCGCAGCAGGTGCCGGGGGCTACCTTGTGGCGCCCAGCGCCTCGCGCATCCGGTTGATCTCAGCGCCCTGCTCCACGATGACGCTGCTGGCCATCTCGTTGAGGACGCCGTCGACTCCGAGCGCCAGCACCTCGCCCGCCATGTCGATCGCGCCCTGATGGTGCTCGACCATCATGGTGACGAACATCCGGTCGAACTCGGCCCCCCGGGCGGCGGTGAGCTGGTCCAATGCCTCCGCTGACTGCATGCCGGCCATGCCGTGCTGGTGGCCGGGGCCGGAGTTCCGGTTCAAACCCCGGTCCGTCAGCCAGGTCTCCAGCGTCTTGATCTCCGGTTCCTGGGCCGCCAGGATCCGGTCCGCGATGATCTTGAGTTGCGGGTTCTCTCCCCGGTCCGCCACCAGCTTGGCCATCACGAGCGCCTGCTCATGGTGCGGAATCATCATCGTCACGAACCGGATGTCGGCGTTGTTGTGCGACCGGCGTGGCACCGGCGGCATCTCATTTGCCGGGAGGGTCTTCGCCGCCTCACCGGGAGCCCCGGGCAGCAGCACCGGCGCGGTTGCCTTCGGCAGGCCGGGCAGGGCGAGTGATTCCGGTGGGCTCGCCTTCGCCGCCGGTTTCGACTGGTCGTCGGGCCACCAGACGACCGCCGCGGCCCCGGCGGCCACCATCGTGAGCACGGCCAGCTCGACCAGCACAATCGCCCGCGACCGTCCGAAAAGAGATCGGAACCGTACATTTAGCACAACTCGACTCCCGCCGTCCGCCCCGAGGATGGCCGGGATCGTAACGCGGCGTTGACCTGCACCGGGAAGATCGCGGGCAGCGAAAAGGTTCGATTGGTCCCACCTGCGGTTATTCGTGCCGCCGCACCGCCGCCACATTCACTGAACCGTGACCACAAGCGAGCGTTTAGTGTGAGCTGGATCACAATCTTGTATCGAACGCCAGGTTATCGTCCCGACACCCTGCTCAACCCCATGACGAAGGGTGTCCATATGTTCCAAGCAACCCCACGAGGGAGCCGAAGGCTGGCCACCAGCCTTGCCGCCACAGGCGCCCTTTTCCTGACCACCGTCGTGGCCGCGGCGCCGGCGAGCGGCGCCACCGAATCCACCGAGAACACCGACGTCTGCGAGTCGTTCCGGGCTGCCGGGGACAACTTCGCCGAGTACTGCATCGGCGAGGAGGCGGCCAACGACGTGGCCGCCACCAACACCATCCCGGGCGTCGACGAGATCGCCAGCACCGCGAACCTCCGGCAGATCGCCAACATCCCGAAGTTCGGCGGGTTCGCCAGCGAGGGGGCGTACGACTCGGACCTGGCGTTCCAGGGCAACTACGTCTTCGCCGGCAACTACGAAGGCTTCAACGTCTTCGACGTCAGCAACCCCAGCTCGCCTCAGGTGGTCAGCCAGGTGGTCTGCTCCGGCTCGCAGGGCGACCCGTCGGTCATCGGCAACCTGCTGTTCCTCGCGGTCGACCAGCCTCGGACCAACGACTCGTGCAGCAGTTCGATCGGTTCGGTGACCCAGGAAAGCTCCTGGGAGGGCGTCCGGATCTTCGACATCAGCGACAAGGCGAACCCGCGGTACATCAAGTCGGTCCGGACCGACTGCGGTTCGCACACCCAGACGCTGGTGCCGAGCAAGGACGGGAAGAGCGTCTACGTCTACGTCCAGTCGTACGGCCCGTCGGCCAGCGCCTTCTACTGCAAGACGCCGCACGACAAGATCTCGATCATCAAGGTGCCGCTGGACAACCCGACCAGCGCTGCCGTGGTGGCCACCCCGGTTCTCTTCCCGGGAACCACCGGCGCCAACTCCACCAGCGGCTGCCACGACATCACCGCCTACCCGGAGCTGGACCTGGCCGCCGGCGCCTGCATGGGTGACGGCGTCCTGTTCGACATCTCCGACCGGGAGAACCCGGTGATCCTCAGCCAGGTCCGGGACACGAACTTCGCGTTCTGGCACTCGGCCACGTTCAACAACGCCGGCACCAAGGTGGTCTTCACCGACGAGCTCGGCGGCGGCAGCAGCGCGATCTGCACCAGCAGCTACCGGACCAACCAGGGCGCGGACGCGATCTACGACATCGTCGGCTCCGGTGCGGACCGCAAGCTGGTCTTCAAGGGCTACTTCAAGATCCCGCGGTTGAACACCACCCTCGAGAACTGCGTTGCGCACAACGGCTCGCTGATCCCGGCGATGGGCCGCGACATCATGGTCCAGGCGTGGTACCAGGGCGGCATCTCGGTGATCGACTTCACCGACTCGGCCAACCCCGTCGAGATCGCCTACTGGGAGCGGGGCCCGCTCTCGGACACCCGCCGCATCCTCGGTGGGGCCTGGTCGACGTACTACCACAACGGATACATCTACTCGAACGACATCCAGAAGGGTCTCGACGTCCTCAAGCTGGACGACCCGCGGACGAACAACGCTCGGGCGATCTCCTTCGCCGAGCTGAACGTGCAGACCCAGCCCAGGTACCCGGCCTGCACCACCGTCCTGCGCAACCGGCAGAACGGTGGTCTCGACATCACGTCCGGCATCACCTGCCTGGACGGGGTGACCGTCAACGGCGCCACCAAGGTCGCGCCGGGCGCCGGTCTGATCGCCTTCAACTCGACCCTCAACGGCTCGGTCGCCGCGACCGGCGCCTCCGTGGTGTCGATCGTGGAGAGCAAGGTGAACGGCTCGGTGGACGCCATCGGCGGCACCGTGCGGGACAGCGCGGTCACCGGATCGGTGAAGACGAGCTGACCCACAGGCACACTCAAGGCACTACAGCTCCGGCCCGGCGGATCCGCCGGGCCGGAGCCCTTTGTTTCCGGCCACTGGCCGTGGCGCCCGAAGCGAGGGGCTGGCGGGTGGGCGCTCCCACGCGCCGCTCGTTGGTTGGGATTTGTCCGATCCTTGCCCTCTGACCATCAGTTCGCTCAGATTCAGTGATTGTTTACCCGGCTTCCGAGCACGCGTGGTGAGCGAAACTGGGTTAGGCTGCGGACCATGTGTGGAATCGTGGGTTACGCCGGCGCGCGCCCGGCGCTCGGCATCGTGCTGGACGGACTGCGGCGGCTGGAGTACCGCGGCTACGACTCGGCCGGTGTGGCCGTCGTCTGCGACGACGAACTGCTGATCGAGAAGAAGGCTGGCAAGCTGGCCAACCTGGAGAAGGTCCTCGCCGAGCGCGCGGCCACCGATCCGGAGTCCTGCGCGGCCAGCCCGATCGGCATCGGCGACGGCACCACCAGCATCGGCCACACCCGCTGGGCCACCCACGGCGGGCCGACCGACCGCAACGCCCACCCACACCTGTCCCCCGACGGCCGGGTCGCCGTGATCCACAACGGCATCATCGAGAACTTCGCCCGGCTCCGCGCCGAGCTGGAGGCCGAGGGCGTCGAGTTCGCCAGCGACACCGACACCGAGTGCGCCGCCCACCTGCTCGCCCGGTCGCTGGCCGGCCTGCGCGCGGCGGGCGAGGTCGACAGCCCACAGCTGCTCGCCTCCGCCATGCGGCTGGTCTGCGAGCGGCTGGAGGGCGCGTTCACCCTGCTTGCCGTCGACGCCGGGATCCCCGGCGCGGTGGTCGGCGCCCGGCGCAACTCGCCCCTGGTCGTCGGCCGTGGTGACGGCGAGAACTACCTGGCCAGCGACGTGGCCGCGTTCATCGAGCACACCCGCGACGCGGTCGAGCTGGGCCAGGACCAGATCGTCCTGATCACCCCGGACGACATCGAGATCACCGACTTCGCCGGTCAGCCCGCCACCGGCAAGGACTTCCACATCGACTGGGACTCCTCCGCCGCCGAGAAGGGCGGCTACGACTGGTTCATGCTCAAGGAGATCGAGGAGCAGCCGCAGGCCATCGCCGACACGCTGCTCGGCCGGCTCACCGAGACCGGTGAGATCGCCCTCGACGAGGTCCGGCTCAGCGAGCAGGACCTGCGCGACGTCGACAAGATCTTCATCGTCGCCTGCGGCACCGCCTACCACTCCGGCCTGGTCGCCAAGTACGCCATCGAGCACTGGACCCGGATCCCCTGCGAGGTGGAGCTGGCCAGCGAGTTCCGCTACCGCGATCCGGTGCTGGACCGCTCCACGCTGATCGTGGTGATCTCGCAGTCCGGCGAGACCATGGACACCCTGATGGCCCTGCGCCACGCGAAGGAGCAGAAGGCCCGGGTGCTCGCCATCTGCAACACCAACGGCTCCACCATCCCGCGCGAGTCCGACGCCGTCCTCTACACCCACGGCGGCCCCGAGATCGCGGTCGCGTCGACCAAGGCGTTCCTCACCCAGCTCGTCGCCTGCTACCTGATCGGCCTGCACCTGGCCCAGGTACGCGGAATCAAGTTCGCCGACGAGGTGGGCGCGGTCGTCGAGCAGCTCCAGGAGGTGCCGGGCAAGCTGCGCGAGCTGCTGATGCGGATCGAGCCGGTCCGGGAGCTCGCCCGTGACCTGAAGTCCGAGCCGACGGTGCTCTTCATCGGCCGGCACGTCGGCTACCCGGTGGCGCTGGAGGGCGCGCTGAAGCTCAAGGAACTGGCGTACATGCACGCCGAGGGCTTCGCCGCCGGCGAGCTGAAGCACGGCCCGATCGCGCTGATCGACAAGGGCACCCCGGTCATCTGCATCGTGCCGTCGCCGATCGGCCGGGGCATGCTGCACGACAAGGTCGTCTCCAACATCCAGGAGGTACGCGCCCGGGGCGCCCGCACCATCGTGATCGCGGAGGAGGGCGACCAGGCGGTCGTCCGCTACGCCGACCACCTGATCTACGTGCCGCGGGTGCCGACGCTGCTGGCGCCGCTGGTGACCACGGTGCCGCTCCAGGTGCTCGCCGCCGAGATCGCCGCCGCGCGCGGGCACGATGTCGACCAGCCGCGCAACCTGGCCAAGTCGGTCACGGTCGAGTAGTCCACCCCGGCCAGGCCCCTCCGCTGCCCGCTGGAGGGGCCTGGTCGCCTCCGTACCCGCCGCGCTCATCGGCCCAGCACGATCCGGGCCATCCCGTCCAGCGCCGGGTTGCCGGGCTCCCAGTAGCCGGTGTGGCCGTACCGGCCGCTGGGGAAGCGCCGGCCGCCGAAGCCGGGGTCGCTCGGGTCGCGCCCGAACCACAGCCCGGGGTCGTGCCGGTCGAGCACCGCCGCCACCGGGCCGAGGGGCGTCCCCGCCAGCACCGCCCGGCGGGCCAGCTCGTCCGGCGGCCGGGCCAGCCGGATCACGTCGTCCGGCGCGGTGCTGGCCCAGACCTGCCCGGGCGGCATCCGCAGCTCGCTCGCGTGGTCGACCCCGGCACCGGGGGAGCCGACGAAGACCAGGGCGTCGGCGCTCAGCCCGTGGTCGCGGGCGGCGGTGCCGACCACCAGCGAGCCGTAGCTGTGGCCGAGCACGGTCTGCCGGGCCGGCGGGCCGTCGTGCGAGGCGCGCAGCCCTTCCTGGAACCGGTGCAGCGCCGGCCCGGCGTCCTCGGCCTGCCGGGCCCGGGCCGCCTCGAGCAGGTGGTCCGGCGCGTCGTAGTCCAGCCAGAGCACGGCCGCCGTCTCCTCGCCCGGGCTGAGCGCCGTGCACCGGTCCAGCACCCGGGCGGCCCGGCCCAGCTCGCCGGGGGCGTCGGCGAGGTCCGCGGTCATCCCAGGGACGTACGTCAGCACGGCCGCCGCCCGGTCCGGGTTGCCCAGCGCCACCACCGCGCGCCCGTCCCCGGCCGGATCGAGCCCGAGCAGGTACGCCCGGGGCGCCCTCGCCTCGGCCAGCCGCTCGGTGAGCCCGTCGAGGCCGCGCAGGGCCGCCTCCAGCCGGGCGAGCCGGGCCAGCCGGGCCAGCTCGGACGGCCCCGGCGGCAGCGGACGCAGCAGCCCCGCGCGGGCAGCGGCCAGCCCCGCCCGCCGTTCGCCCAGCAGCAGCCGGTTGGCCTGGTCCCGGGCTGCCACCGGCACCCCGTCGAGGTGACCGATGCGGGACGGCTCGTGGCCGACCAGCCAGCGGCGCTCGGCCGGGGTGAGCCCCGCCCACCAGCGGCTCACCTCAGCCGGCCCGGCGCCGGGTGCCGGTCGCGCGCCGGGCGGGACGCTCACCCAGCCGGTGACCGCCGCCGTGCTGAGCTCGCCCAGCCGGGCGGCGGCCTCCCGGTCCGCGCCACCGGCCAGCGCCAGTGCGGCCCGCAGCTCGGCCGCCACCTGGGCGACCCCCGGGCCGGCCGGCGCGGCGCGGCGCGGGTGGGCCGGATCGGGCCGGACCGCACCCACCCGGTCCACCAGCAGGCCGCCCGCGTCGGCGTGCGCCACGGCGGCGGCGAGCCGGGCCTTCGCCGCGGCGAGCCGGGCGGCGAACTCGGCGAGCACCTGGTCGACCTCGACCAGCGCGGGCAGCACGTCGGTCAGTGCGCCGCGCAACGCCCCGATCCGGCCCTGCGCCGCGCCGGCGGCCCCGCCGGACCAGCCGGGCCGCAGGGCGGCCACTCGGGCGTCCAGCCCGTCCGCCCCCTGCCGGACCGGGTCGACCAGCCCCCGCCAGGCCGCCCCGCCCCGGGTCCAGGCACCCGGGTCGGCCGCCCAGAGCTGGGCGTATCCGACCGGAGCGGAGGTATCACCGGCCGGCGTCCGCGCGCCGGCTGCGGACCCCGGCCGCGCGGCCTCCCGGCGCAGGGTCGGCGC
The DNA here is from genome assembly GCF_042870725.1 of Micromonospora sp. NPDC006431. Classification (NCBI taxonomy): domain Bacteria; kingdom Bacillati; phylum Actinomycetota; class Actinomycetes; order Micromonosporales; family Micromonosporaceae; genus Micromonospora; species Micromonospora sp. NPDC006431. The sequence goes on along the minus strand of NZ_JBIAHQ010000005.1, from coordinate 123,198 downwards.
GCCGCCCGGGGTGGCCGTGCCGGCCGGACCGGGTCGGGCGGGCGTGGAGCGGGCTGCCGAGGCGCCGGCGGGGCCCGTCACCGGGGGATCCCGGCCAGCCGTCGGGCGGCCCGCTCGTCGGTCGCCTGGTAGCCGTCGGCGGCGCTGCGGACCGCGTCGGCGGTGCTCGCCACCCGGGCGGCGAGCGCCCCGCACCACCGGTGCACCGCCGCCTCCAGCTCGGCCAGCGCGGCCCCGGCCCGCCAGCCGTCGGCCGGCACCACCAGCCCCGGCGTGCCGGCCAGCCCGTGTGCCAGCCGGTACGCGTCGTCGCCCAACTGCCGGGCGACCCCGCGCAGCAGCTCCGGCTCGACGGTGAACGGCTCCTCGGCCATCGGCGGACTCCCCCGGACAACGGGCCGCCGGCGGGGCTCACCGGCGGCGGAACCAACGGTCGCCTGCAGGACCAGGCAACCGGGACGCTAGGCGGCGTCCCCGCACCCCCACCGGCCCTGTGGACAGCCGGCGGCGGCCGTACCCCCCGGGTTGTCCACAGGCGTTGTCCACCGCGCAGCCGGCGGCTAATGTGCGGCCGCGACCGCCGGTAGGGTGAGGTCCGTGATCGTGGCTGTCGGCATCGACGTCGTGCTGGTGGACCGGTTCGCCCGGGCCCTGGCACGGACCCCGCTGCTCGCCGACCGGCTGTTCACCGAGGCCGAGCGGTTCACCCGCTCCGGCAACCCGCGCTCGCCCGAGTCGATGGCCGCCCGGTTCGCGGCCAAGGAGGCGGTGGCCAAGGCGCTCGGCGCGCCGGGCGGGCTGCGCTGGCACGACTGCGAGATCGTGCCGGATCCGGACGGCCGGCCCTGGCTGACCGTCTCCGGCACGGTGGCCGCCGCCTCGGCCGACCGCGGGATCAACCGCTGGCATCTGTCGTTGTCGCACGACGGCGGGATCGCGTCGGCCATGGTGGTCGCGGAGCGGTGAGGCGACCGGCGGGCCGGCCGGCCCGCCTGGCGAAACAACGGACGGGACGGGGTGGCATGAGACCGGTGTGGCGGGTCGCGGACGTACGCGCGGCGGAGGCCGGCCTGCTGGCCACCCTGCCGCCCGGGACGCTGATGCAGCGGGCCGCCGCCGGGCTGGCCCGCCGCTGCGCCCTGCTGCTCTCCGATCGGGGCGGCGTCTACGGTGCCCAGGTGCTGCTGCTGGTCGGCTCCGGCGACAACGGCGGCGACACCCTGTACGCGGGCTCGCACCTGGCCCGCCGGGGCGCCGCGGTTTCGGCCCTGCTGCTCAGTCCCGGCCGGGCGCACGCCGAGGGGCTGGCCGCGCTGCGGGCCGCCGGCGGGCGGCTGGTGGACCGGCCGCCGGCCGTGGTGGACCTGGTGCTGGACGGCATCGTCGGGATCGGCGGCACCGGCGGGCTGCGGGAGACCGCCGAGCAGCTCGCGGCGAGCCTGGCGGGGCGCTCCGGGCGGGACGGTGCCCGGGCCACCGTGGTGGCGGTGGACGTGCCGAGCGGCGTCGCGGTGGACACCGGCCACGTGCCGCTCACCGCCTCCGGCCGCCCGTGCGCGGTGCGCGCCGACGTGACGGTCGCCTTCGGGGCGTTGAAGCCGGCCCTGGTGGTCGGCCCGGCCGCCGCGCTCGCCGGGCACGTGGACCTGGTCGACATCGGGCTGGGGCCGTGGCTGCGCGGGACCCCCGCGCTGCGGGTCACCGAGTGGTCGGACGTGGTCGACTGGTGGCCCCGGCTCGGCCCGTCCTCGGAGAAGTACAGCCGGGGCGTGGTCGGCGTGGCGACCGGCTCGGCCACGTACCCCGGGGCGGCGGTGCTCTCGGTGGGCGGCGCGCTGGCCGGTCCGACCGGCATGGTCCGGTACGCGGGCGGGGCCCGCGCGGAGGTGCTGCACCACCACCCGTCGGTGATCGCCACCGGCCGCGTCGCCGATGCCGGCCGGGTGCAGGCCTGGGTCTGCGGCTCCGGGTTGGGCACCGGCGACGAGGCCGCCACGGAGCTGCGGGCCGTGCTCAGCGCGCCGGTGCCGGCGGTGCTCGACGCCGACGCGCTCACCCTGCTGGTCGACGGCGCGATGGCGGACCTGCTGCGCAAGCGGGACGCGCCGATCGTGGTGACTCCGCACGACCGCGAGTACGCCCGGCTCTGCGGGGAGACCCCGGGCGTGGACCGCGTGTCGGCCGCGCTGCGGCTGGCCGCCTGGATGAACGCGGTGGTGCTGCTCAAGGGCGACCGGACGATCATCGGCACCCCGGCCGGCCGGGCGTACGTCAACCCGACCGGCACCCCGGTGCTGGCCACCGGGGGCACCGGCGACGTGCTGGCCGGGCTGCTCGGTGCGCTGCTCGCGGCCGGGCTGCCCGCCGAGCGGGCGACCGCCGCGGCGGCGTACCTGCACGGGCTGGCTGGCCGGGAGGCGGCTCGGGGCGGTCCGGTGACCGCACCCGACGTGGCCACCGCGCTCCGCTCGGTGATCGCCCGCCTGGGCTGACCGCGGCGGCCTACCGGCGCGGCCGACGGACGGGTGTGCCCGGCGGGCGTGCCAGCGGGCGGACCACGCGGCTCCGGGCCAGGGTGATCACCGGCGGAAGTAGGCTGGGGGCATGTGGCAGTCGGAGGTGCGCGTCGACCTGGACGCGATCCGGGAGAACGTGGCCCGCCTGAGAGCGGGCACCAGCGCCGAGCTGATGGCGGTGGTGAAGGCCGACGGGTACGGCCACGGCATGGTGCCGGCCGCCCGCGCCGCGCTCGACGCCGGCGCGGACTGGCTCGGGGTCTGCTCCCTCGACGAGGCGCTCAACCTGCGCCAGGCGGGGATCACCGCGCCCGTACTGGCCTGGCTGCTCGCCCCCGGGCTGCCGTTGCACGACGGCGTGGCGGTCGGCGTCGACCTGGGCTGCGCCAGCCTCGCCCAGCTCGACGAGATGATCGAGGCGAGCCGCCGGGCGGAGCGCCCGGCCCAGGTGCACCTGAAGATCGACACCGGTCTGGCGCGCGGCGGGGCGACCGTCGCCGACTGGCCCGCCCTGCTGGAGGCCGCCGCGAAGGCCGAGGCCGCCGGCCTGGTCGAGGTGGTCGGGGTGTGGAGCCACTTCGCGTACGCCGACTCGCCCGGCCACCCCACCATCGACCGGCAGCTCGCCGTCTTCCACGAGGGGCTGGCCATGGTCGAGAAGGCGGGGCTGCGTCCCCGTTACCGGCACCTGGCCAACTCGGCCGCCACCCTGACCCGCCAGGACACCCACTTCGACCTGGTCCGCCCCGGCCTGGCGGTCTACGGCCTCTCCCCGGTGGCCGGCGAGCAGTTCGGCCTGCGCCCGGCGATGACCGCCCGGGCCCGGGTGATGCTGACCAAGCGGGTCCCGGCCGGCACCGGCGTGTCGTACGGCCACACCTACCTCACCGAGCGGGAGGCCAACCTGGCCGTCATCCCGCTCGGGTACGCCGACGGGGTGCCCCGGCACGCCTCGAACACCGGTCCGGTGCAGCTCGGCGGCAAGCGGCGGACCATCTCCGGCCGGGTCTGCATGGACCAGTTCGTGCTGGACTGCGGCGACGACGAGGTGGCGGCCGGCGATGTGGCGACCCTCTTCGGCAGCGGCGCGGCCGGCGAGCCCACCGCCGACGACTGGGCCGAGGCGGTCGGCACCATCAACTACGAGATCGTGACCCGGTTCGGCGGGGTCCGGGTGCCCCGCGTCTACGACGGCGAACGACCGTGAGCGCGAGGACGCGCGTTCCGGGGCGGCTCGCGTGGGACGCGGCCGAGCCGGAATGCGCGCATGAGCCGGGGTTGCGAGCCCCGCAGTCGCGAACCGAGACAGCACCGTGAGCGGACGCCTCCGTGTCCCGCGGCCGCGGACCGCCGCCGGGCGGGTCGCCGGAGTGGTCGGCGCCGCCGTCGGTGTCGCCGCCGCGGGGCTCGCCGCAGGCGTGGTGAGCGAGCGGGTCCTGGTCCGCCGCCTCAAGGCCGACCCCACCGACCAGTACGCGCAGGAGGACTTCGGCGAGCAGCGGTACGACGAGTCGTTCCTGCTGGAGATGCCGGACGGCACCGACATCCACGTGGAGGTGGTCGAGCCGACCCGGCCGGTCGCCGGGCACCCGACCGTCGTGTTGGTGCACGGCTTCTGCCTGGACATGGGGACCTTCCACTTCCAGCGCCAGCTGCTCGCCGCCCGGGGCGACTACCGGGTCGTCGCGTACGACCAGCCCGGGCACGGCCGCTCCGGGAAGTTGGAGACCGGCGAGTACGACCTGGCCAGGTTGGGCCGGACCCTGCGTCGGGTGCTCGACGAGGTGGCCCCGGAGGGGCCGCTGGTGCTGGTCGGGCACTCGATGGGCGGCATGACGATCATGGCGCTGGCCGAGCTCTACCCGGAGCTGTTCGGCGAACGGGTGGTCGGCACGGTGCTGATGGCCACCTCGGGCGGCCTGCTCGCCGAGACCAAGCTGGTGGCGCCCGCGCTGCTCGGCCGGGTCGGTGCCCCGATGCTCTACATGATGAGCAACGCCGCCCGGTACGGCGGCACGATGATCGACAAAGCCCGGAAGTCGACGTCCAACGTCGCCTGGCTGCTGACCCGCAGGTACGGCTTCGGCACCGCGAAGCCCAGCCCGGCCCTGGTGTCGTACGTCGAGAAGATGAACTCGCGGACTTCGGCCGACACGGTCACCCGCTACCTGCGCACGCTGGCCACCCACTCGCGCTTCCCGGCGCTGGCCGCGCTGGCCGGCACGCCGGTGCTGGTGATCGTGGGGGACAAGGACATGATCACCCCGGTGACCCACTCCGAGGAGATCGTCCGGCGGCTGCCGCACGCCAAGTTCGTGAAGATCCACGACAGTGGGCACGTGGTGATGCTGGAGCACGCCGACGAAGTGAACGCGGCACTGGAACAGTTCCTTGCAGAACTCTGATCCTGGAGGCGCGGTGACCGTCGTCGTGGAGCTGAAGACGGTCGACGACACCCACGAGTTCGGCCGCCGGCTGGCCGGCGTGCTGCGCGCCGGTGACCTGCTGCTGCTCAGCGGCCCGTTGGGCGCCGGCAAGACCGCGTTGACCCAGGGCATCGGCGCCGGCCTCGGCGTACGCGGCGACATCACCTCGCCGACCTTCGTGATCGCCCGGGTGCACCGGCCGGACCCGGCCCGCGGCGGGCGGGTGACCCTGGTGCACGCCGACGCGTACCGGCTGGGGGAGTCCGCCGACCCGCGGGCCGAGATCGACGACCTGGACCTGGACGCCTCGGTGGACGAGGCGGTCACCGTGGTCGAGTGGGGCGAGGGGATGGTCGAGCAGTTGGCCGACGCGCACCTGCGGGTCCGGATCGACCGGCGGGAGGACGACACCCGGGTGGTGACGTGCGAGCCGGTCGGCGGCGACTGGGCGCAGCGTCTCGCCACCCTCGACTGAGGACTGTCACACCCGGCTCCTACAGTGCCCGGGACCGATCAATCCGGCGAAAGGTTGCCATGCCCCAGGACGCCCCCACCCTCGACCTGCTGGCGCTCCTCCCCGACGCGTGGCGGGCAGCGCTCACCCCGCACCTCGATCCGGCCCGCACCACTGCGCTGGCCGAGTTCGTCGCCGGGGAATACGCGACCCAGGCCGTCTTCCCGCCGGTCGAGGACCTGTTCTCCGCCTACCGGCTGTGCGGGCCGGCGGAGTGCCGGGTGCTGATCCTCGGGCAGGACCCCTACCACAAGGCGGGGCAGGCGCACGGGCTCAGCTTCAGCGTGCGCGAGGGGGTGGCGGTGCCCCCGTCGCTGCGCAACGTCTTCAAGGAGCTCGGCGAGGACCTGGGCGTGCCGAAGCCGAGCAGCGGCAACCTGACCGGCTGGGCGGCGCAGGGCGTGCTGCTGCTCAACTCGGTGCTCACCGTCCGGCAGGCCACCCCCGGCTCACACGCCAACCAGGGCTGGGAGGAGTTCACCGACGCCACCATCCGGGCCCTGGACGCCCTCGACCAGCGGGTGGTGTTCCTGCTGTGGGGCGGCTACGCCCGCAAGAAGGCGGCCCTGGTCACCAACCCGCGGCACGTGGTGCTGGAGGCCGGCCACCCGAGCCCGATGAACCCGCGCGGCTTCCTGGGCAGCCGGCCGTTCAGCGCGGCGAACAAGTCCCTCGCCGACGTCGGCCTGCCCACCATCGACTGGGAACGCTCCGCCGGCTGACGGTCCGGGCCTGGGCCGCCCACGCGGCCCGGGCCCAGACCGCCATCGACGTAGGGCTATCGCTTCGTGGCGTACGGTAGTAGGCTCTGCCCCGGTTGCGACAAACGGGGAGGAAGCGGTGTCGACGACCATCACCTCGGACGGCTGGTCGACGGCCCCGGCCGCGCTGGCGGCGAACGCCGACCGGTTCCTCGCGCTGGCCGGCTCCGTCCGGCCCGACACCATGGTGACCGCCGACTGGACGGTCACCGACACCCTGGCCCATCTGGTGTCGCTGGCCTGGTACTACGTCCGGCTGGTCGACCCGGCCACCGAACCACTGCCGATCCCCGGCCTCGACGAGCAGCTTCCGCTGGTCACCGTCGACACGGTGGCCGACGCCAACGACCTGGTGCTCCGGCACCTGACCGACCGTGACCCCGCGCGCCTGCTCGACCGGCTGCGCGGGGACGTCGACCGGCTGCTGGCGCGCTGCGCGGGCCGCGGGCCGGACGAGGTGGTGCCCTGGCTCGGCGACGCCCGGGTGCCGCTTGCCGGCCTGCTCGCCCACCTGGTCAACGAGCTGCTCGTGCACGGCCACGACATCGCCCGCGCGGCCCGCCGGCCGTGGACCCTGCCACCGCGGGACGCCGCGCTGTTCCTGGAGCTGTTCATGGCCGGGGTGGTCCGGCACGGCTACGGCCGGCTGCTCAACGGCGTCGACCCGCCCCGGCGGCCCCGGATCGTCGTGCGGTTCACCTCCGCCTGGTCGACGCCCCTGGCGCTCGTCCTGGACCACGGGCGGGTGCGGTTCGCCGAGCCCGCGGAGCGGCCGGACGTGGCCATCCGTTTCCATCCGCCGACGCTCAATTTGATGATGTTCGGCCGGGTCAGCCGGGCCCGCGCGGTGCTCACCGGCCGGGTCCGGATCGGCGGCCCGCGACCCTGGCTGCTGCCGTCGTTCCTCCGGGTCTTCCGCACGCCGAGCTGAGCCCGCCGGCCCACCCGCGTGCCGTTCGGGCGGGGAGGGGCGTCACCGCCGGTAACCGCAGTGGCGGCTACGCTGGCACATTGTGCTCGTACTCGTGGTGGACTCCTCGACGCCCGCGGTGACCGCGGCCCTGGTCGAGGTCTCGGCGGACGCGGTCGCGACCCGCGCGCAGCGGTGCACGGTCGACGCCCGGGCGCACGGGGAGCTGCTCGCCCCGCAGGTCGACGCGGTGCTGGCCGACGCCGGCGCTCGCGCCGCCGACCTGGCCGCGATCGTCGCCGGGCTGGGCCCCGGGCCGTTCACCGGGCTGCGGGTGGGCCTGGTCACCGCCGCCACCATGGGCCAGGTGCTCGGCATCCCCACGTACGGGGTCTGCTCGCTGGACGGGATCGGCCACCCGGCGGCTGCGGGCGAGCCGGTCCTGGCGGCCAGCGACGCGCGGCGCCGCGAGGTCTACTGGGCCGTCTACGACGGCGCCGGTCAGCGGATCGCCGGGCCGAACGTGGACGCCCCGGCGGTCGCCGCGGAGCGCGCCCGGGGCCTGGCCGTCACCGTCGCGGTCGGCGACGGCGCCCACCGGTACGCGGACGTCCTCGGCCTGCCGGTGCGCGGCGAGCCGCGCTATCCGGACGCGACGGCGCTGGCCCGGCTCGCCGCCGAGCGGGTCCGCGCGGGCACCCCGAGCGAACCGCTCACCCCGCTCTACCTGCGCCGCCCGGACGCCGTCGCGGCGACCGGCCACAAGCCGGTCCTGCCGTGACCGGGGTACGGCTCGGCCGGTTCCGCTGGTGGCACATCGACCAGGTGCTACCGCTCGAGGCGGACCTGTTCGGCGCCGAGCAGTGGTCCCCGGCGATGTTCTGGAACGAGCTGGCCAACGGGCACTTCTACCTGGTGGCCACCGACCCCGACGGGACCGTGCTCGGCTACGCCGGGCTGCTGGTGGCGCCGCCCGACGAGGCGTGGGTGCAGAACATCGCGGTCCGCCGCGACGCGCAGCGCCGGGGGATCGGCCGGGCGCTGCTGGAGGCGCTGCTCGCCGAGGCGGCCCGGCGCGGCGTCCGCAGCACGCTGCTGGAGGTCGCCGCGGACAACGCCCCCGCGCAGCGCCTCTACGCGACATACGGCTTCGAGCCGATCGGCGTGCGCCGCGGCTACTACCAACCGAGCAACACCGACGCGCTGGTCATGCAGCGCAACGAGGACTGACGAGCATGGCTGACGAACCCCTGATCCTCGGCATCGAGACCTCCTGCGACGAGACCGGCGTCGGCATCGTCCGCGGGCACACCCTGCTCGCCGACGCGCTGGCCTCCAGCGTCGAGCAGCACGCCCGGTTCGGCGGCGTGGTGCCCGAGGTGGCCAGCCGTGCCCACCTGGAGGCCATCGTGCCGACCATGGACCGGGCGCTGAAGCAGGCCGGGGTGACGATCGCGGACATCGACGCCATCGCCGTCACCTCCGGGCCGGGCCTGGCGGGCGCGCTGCTCGTCGGGGTCGCCGCCGCCAAGGGGTACGCGGTCGCCGCCGAGAAGCCGGTGTACGGGGTGAACCACCTCGCCGCACACGTCGCGGTGGACACGCTGGAGCACGGGCCGCTGCCCGAGCCGGCGATCGCGCTGCTGGTCTCCGGCGGGCACTCCTCGCTGCTGCGCGTCGACGACCTGGCCCGGGGGGTCACCCCGCTCGGCTCGACCATCGACGACGCCGCCGGCGAGGCGTTCGACAAGGTGGCCCGGCTGCTCGGGCTGCCGTTCCCGGGCGGCCCGTGGATCGACCGGGAGGCGCGGGCCGGTGACTCGGCGGCGATCGCCTTCCCGCGTGGCCTGACCGCGCCCAAGGACCTGGCCGCCCACCGCTACGACTTCTCCTTCTCCGGGCTGAAGACCGCGGTGGCCCGCTGGGTGGAGGCGCGGCAGCGGGCCGGCGAGCCGGTCCCGGTCGCCGACGTGGCCGCGTCCTTCCAGGAGGCGGTCTGCGACGTGCTGGTCGGCAAGGCGCTGGACGCCTGCCGGAGCAGTGGCATCGAGACGCTGGTGATCGGCGGCGGGGTGGCGGCCAACTCGCGGCTGCGGGCGATGGCCGAGGACCGGGCGGCCCGGCACGGCATCCGGGTGCGTACGCCCCGCCCGAACCTCTGCACCGACAACGGCGCGATGGTGGCCGCGCTGGGCTCGCACTTGGTCGCCTCCGGCGTCGCCCCGAGCCGCCTCGACCTGCCCGCCGACTCCGCGATGCCGCTGACCGTGGTCAGCGTCTGAGCGGGAGGGGCTGACGTGATCGTCCGGATGTGGGAGGCGCGGGCCGAGCCGTACGGCTTCGCCGACCTGATCACCTGGGTCTGCGAGACGGTGCTGCCCGAGTTCGAGCACGACCCGCTGCACCTGTCCAGCGAGGTGTTCTCCTCCACCGACCACCGCCTCGTGGTCATCTCCAAGTGGCGGAGCAGCCCGCGGGACCTGCCGGACCCGCCGCCGACCCTGGTCGCCCGCCCGCCGCACGCCTGGGACTTCACGCAGGTCGATCGCTGATCCGGCACTGCCGGCGGGCGGCGGGAATTGGTTGGCGTGGCCCGGTGCCGGCCACCTAGCGTCGGGGCGTCATGCGTTTCTCACCGGCCGGCGATCCCGGCACCCCCGACGCCCGGTCCGCCACCCGTTACCTCGTCTGGCTGGCCGGTCGACACCCGCTGATCTTCAGTGCCGGCCTGGCGCTCGGCGTCGTCTGGATGGTGGCGCAGGCGCTGATGCCGGCCGCGGTCGGGCGGGCCATCGACGCCGGCCTCACCCACCGCGACCCGGACGCCCTGCTGCGCTGGGGGCTCGTGCTGCTGGGGCTGGGCCTCCTCCAGGCCACCGCCGGCATCCTCCGGCACCGCTGCGCGGTGCACAACTGGCTCGGCGCCGCGTACCGGACCGTGCAGGTCGCCGTGGACGCCACCAACCGGCTCGGTGCGGCGCTGCCCCGCCGGGTCGCCGCCGGCGAGGTGGTCAGCATCGGTACGGCCGACATCGAGCACATCGGCAGCGCCATCGACATCACCGCCCGGGGCGCCGGGTCGGTGGTGGCGATCGTCACCGTGGCGATGATCCTGCTCACCGCGTCCGTGCCGCTCGGGCTGGTCGTGGTGCTCGGCGTGCCGCTGCTCATGGGGCTGGTGGCGCTGCTGATCCGGCCGCTGCACCGGCAGCAGGCGGCGTACCGGGACTCGACCGGCCGGCTCACCGCCCGCGCCGCCGACATCGTCTCCGGGCTGCGGGTACTGCGCGGCGTGGGCGGGGAACCGGTGCTCGGCGCCCGCTACCGGGAGCAGTCCCAGGCGCTGCGCGCCGACGGCCTGCGGGTGGCCCGGGTGGAGTCGCTGCTCCAGGCGGCGCAGATCCTGCTGCCCGGCGTCTTCCTGGTGCTGGTGACCTGGCTGGGGGCCCGGTTCGCGCTGGCCGGCGAGATCAGCGCCGGTCAGCTCGTCGCGTTCTACGGCTACACCGCCTTCCTGGTCAGCCCGCTGCGCAACCTCACCGAGGCGGCGGACAAGCTGACCCGGGGGCACGTGGCCGCCCGCCGGGTGGTCCGGTTGCTCCGCCTCGCCCCGGAGTTCACCGACCCGGCCCGCCCGCGGCCGCTGCCCGACGGGCCGGGCGAGTTGGTGGATGTCCGGTCGGGGCTGGTGCTGCGGCCGGGCCGGCTCACCGCGCTGGTGGCCAGCGTCCCCGAGGACGCGGCCGAGATCGCCGACCGGCTCGGCCGGTACGTCGACGGGGACGTGACGCTGCACGGCGTACCGCTGCGGGACGTGGCACTGGCCACGGTGCGCGAGCGGATCCTGGTGGTCGACAACGACGCGCAGCTCTTCACCGGCCCGTTGCGGGTGGAGCTGGACCCGCGCGACCGGGGCGACCGGGCCGCGGTCGAGGCGGCGCTGGCCGTGGCCGGCGCGACCGACATCGTCGACGCGCTGCCCGGCGGGCTGGACAGCCAGGTGGCCGAACGCGGTCGGGAGTTCTCCGGCGGGCAGCGGCAGCGGCTGCGGCTGGCGCGGGCGCTGGTCGCGGACCCGGAGACGCTGGTCCTGGTCGAGCCGACCAGCGCGGTGGACGCGCACACCGAGGCGCGGATCGCCGACCGGCTGTGCGCCGCGCGCCCCGGGCGGACCACCCTCGTCTGCACCACCAGTCCGCTGGTGCTGGGCCGTGCCGAGCACGTGGTGTTCGTGGAGGACGGCAAGGTGGTCGCGGAGGGCCGCCACGACGAACTGCTCGCCGCCGAGCCGCGCTACGCGGCCACGGTGAGCCGGGAGGAGGACCGGTGAGCGCCGCCCTGCCCGTCGCCGACGCCGGCCAGGTCCGCCGGTACGCGCGTACCCTGGTCCGCCGGCATCCGCGCGGGCTGGCCGCCGTGCTCGGCCTGCACGCGCTCGCCGCGGCCGCCGGCCTGGTCGCGCCCCGGCTCCTCGGCGACCTGGTGGAGGGGATCTCGCGGGGCGTCGGCACGGTCACCGTCGACCGGATCGCGTTGGCCATCGCCGGTTTCATCGTCGCCCAGTCGGTGCTGGTCCGCTTCGCCCACCTGGCCTCGGCCCGGCTCGGCGAGCGGGTCCTCGCCGAGCTGCGCGAGGAGTTCGTCGAGCGGGTGCTCGCCCTGCCGCTGGCCACGGTGGAGCGCGCCGGCACCGGCGACCTGCTCACCCGCACCTCCCGGGACGTCGCCGCGCTCTCCCGGACGGTGCGGTTCGCCGTGCCGGAGACGCTGATCTCGGCGGTCACCGTGCTGCTGATCCTCGGGGCGTTGCTGCTGACCGGCCCGCTGCTGGTGCTGCCCGCGCTGCTCGCGGTCCCGGTGCTGGTCGCCGGCACCCGGTGGTACCTGCGCCGCGCGCCGGAGGGCTACCTGCGGGAGAACGCGGCGTACTCGGACATCACCGACGGGATCAACGAGGTGGTGGAGGGGTCGCGGACCACCGAGGCACTGCGGCAGCAGGCCCGCCGCCGGGCCCGCACCGACGCGGACATCCGCCGGTCGTACGCGGCCGAGAAGTACACCCTCCACCTGCGCACGGTCTTCTGGCCGGTGGCCGAGTTCGGGTACGTCGTACCGGTGGTGGCCACCCTGCTCATCGGTGGCTGGTTTTATCTCAAGGGCTGGGTGAGCCTCGGGCAGGTCACCGCCGCCACCCTCTACGCCCAGCAACTGGTGGATCCGGTCGACCGGCTCCTCGCCTGGCTGGACGAGCTGCAGGTCGGCGGCGCCTCGCTGGCCCGGCTGCTCGGGGTGGCGGCCGACCCCACCGCCGAGCCGGCCGACGCCCCGGCGGCGACCACCGGTCGCGGGCCGGGGCGGGGCGCCGGCCGGCTGGCCGCCCACGACGTCCGGTACGCCTACCGGACGGGACACGACGTGCTGCACGGCGTGACCCTGGTGCCCCGGCCGGGCGAGAAGCTGGCCATGGTTGGCCCGTCCGGCGCGGGGAAGTCCACGTTGGGGCGGCTGCTGGCCGGGGTGCACCCGCCCCGCTCCGGCTCGGTCACCGTGGACGGCCGTCCGCTCACCGGCCTGCCCCTGGCCGAGCTGCGCAGCCACGTCGCACTGGTCAGCCAGGAGCACCACGTCTTCATCGGCACCCTGGCCGAGAACGTGGCGATGGTCCGGCCGGACGCGGAGCCGGCCCAGGTACGCGTCGCACTGGCCGCCGTCGACGCGCTGGGCTGGGCGGAGGCGTTGCCGGACGGGTTGGACACCCTGGTCGGGGCGGGCGGGCACCAGCTCTCGCCCGCCCAGGCGCAGCAGCTCGCGCTGGCCCGGCTGGTGCTCGCCGACCCGCACACGCTGGTGCTGGACGAGGCCACCTCGCTGATCGATCCGCGCGCCGCCCGGGCGCTGGAGCGCTCCCTGGCCGCCGTGCTGGCGGGGCGGACGGTCATCGCCATCGCGCACCGGCTCTTCTCCGCGCACGACGCCGACCGGGTGGCGGTGGTGGAGGACGGCCGGATCACCGAGCTGGGCTCGCACGACGAACTGGTCGCCGCCGGCGGCTCGTACGCCGCGCTCTGGCGCTCCTGGCACGGCTGAGAGGGTCAGCCGACGTCGAGGGGGTCGGCGAGGAGGCGGTCGAAGGCCAACTCGGCGGCCCCGATCAGCGCCGCGTCCGCGCCGAGCTTGGGCGTACGCAGCCGCACGTGCTCCAGGCAGGCGGGCAGCCCGTTGGAGTTGAGCCGGCTGCGCACCTGGGCGGCGGCGGCCAGGTAGAGGTCGCGCATGGTGCCGCCGAAGATGACCATCTCCGGGTTGAAGATGTTGACCAGGTTGGCGACGCCGAAGCCGAGCCAGTCACCGGCCTGCCGGACGGCGGCCTGGGCGCGGGCGTCACCCCGGTCGGCCGCGTCGAAGACGGCCAGCATCGCGTCCCGGCCCCGGGCGTCGGAGCGGCCGGCGGCCCGGAGCAGCCCGTGCTCGCCGATCTCGGTCTCCCAGCAGCCCCGGCGGCCGCACTCGCAGCGGGCCCCGTCGCGGACCACCACCATGTGGCCGACCTCGCCGCTGTAGCCGCCGTGCCCGGTGAGCCGCCGGCCGCCGGCGATGATGCCGGCCCCGACGCCGACGTCCCCGTACAGGTAGATGACGTTGTCGCAGCCGGCCGCGACGCCCCGGGCGTGCTCGGCGAAGGCGGCCACGTCCGCCACGTTGCCGACGGCGATCGGTACGTCGGTGCCCAGTTCGGCGGCGAGTGCCGCCCCGATCGGCTCGTCCACCCAGCCGGTGGTCGGGCTCAGCCGGACCAGCCCGTCCTCCCGGCGGACCATGCCGCAGACGGCGACACCGGCCCCGACACAGATCGAGCCCGCCGACACCGACTGGTGCATCTCCTTGACCGCGCCGGCCAGCAGCGGCGCGGCCTCGCCGGCGACCAGGTTGCGGGGTCGGTCCAGCTCCCGGCGGTCGAGCACCACACCGCCGAGACCGATCCGCGCGGCCCGCAGCCGGTCCACCTCCACGCTGTACGCGTACGCGTAGACCCGGGCCGACTCGGGCCGGACGACCAGCGACGGTCGTCCGGCCCGGCCGGTCTCCTTCGGCGCCCCCTCGCTGACCAGACCGGCGCCGGCCAGGTCGGCGGTCAGCGCGCCGATGGTGCTGCGGTTCAAGCCGAGGGCGGTGGTCAGCTCGGCGCGGGTGGTGGCACCGTGCACGTGCACGTAACGCAGCAATGCGCCCAGGTTCTGCCGACGGATCTCGTCCTGGCTCGGTCCTGCGCGCATTGCCACAGCCATTTCCGTAAGCGGTTCAGCGGGTGCCGGTGGCGGCGGCCCGCCGCCGGGACAGTGCGTCGATGGTGGCGGCGCCGAGCAGGACGATGCCGGTGACCACGTACTTGACGCCTGAGCTGTATCCCATCAGGCCCATCCCGTTGTCAATGACGGCGATCACCGCACCGCCGAGCACCGCGTCGAGCACCCGGCCCTTGCCGCCGAAGAGGCTCGTGCCGCCGATGACCGCCGCGCCGACGGCGTAGAGCAGGACACTGCTGCCACCCGTGTTGGGGTCGACCGAGTTGGCCCGGCTGGCCGCGACGATGCCGCCGATGGCCGCCATGGCGGAGCAGATCACGAAGACCGAGATCCGGATCCGGTCGACGTTGATGCCGGCGCGGCGGGCCGCCTCCCGGTTGCCGCCGGCGGCGTAGACGTGCCGGCCGTAGCTGGTGCGCTGGAGCACGAAGGTCCAGACGATCAGCAGCACCGCGATGACCGGCACCACGATCGGCACGCCCTTGAGTGAGGTGATCAGGACGTTGCGGCTGCGCTCCAGGTTGAGGATGAAGACGGCGGCACCCAGGATCAGCGCCAGCGCGCCGATCCGGGCGAGGACCACCGCGATCGGGTCGGTCAGCAGGCCACGGACGGAGCGCTGGCGGTGCCGGAGCAGTTGGACCGCCGCGTAGCCGGCGACGCCGACGGCGGCGAGCAGCCAGCCCACCGCCGGGGGGAGGTTCCGGTTGGCGATGGCCAGCAGCACGTCGTCCCGCACCGAGATGTTCTTGCCCTCCTCCACGAGCATCAGCGCGATGCCCTGGAAGGCGAGGAAGCCGGCGAGGGTCACCACGAAGGAGGGGATGCCGACCTTCGCCACCAGCAGGCCGAGCAGCGTGCCGATGACCACACCGGTGGCGATCGCGGCGAGCACCGCCACGTACCAGGGGTAGCCGAACACGGTCACCACGTTGGCCAGCACGGCGGCGCAGACCCCGCTGGCGAAGCCGGCGGAGAGGTCGATCTCGCCGAGCAGCAGCACGAAGACCAGCCCCATCGAGATCAGGGTGATCGCCGCGCCCTGGGTGAACAGGTTGGCGAAGTTGCCGGCGGTGAAGAACGACGGGCGCACGATCGAGAAGGCGGCGCAGAGCAGGACGAGCATGCCGACGGCGGGGAGCGCGCCGATGTCGCCACCGCGTACCCGGCGCCAGTAGTTGTGGAGGTGGCTGCCGACGCTCAGTGCCGGCGCGACGGCGGCGGGGCCTTCCTTCTGCACGGCGGTGGTGGTCATCGGAGGGCTCCTGGGGTCGTGTCGGCGGGCTCGGCGCCGTTGCCGTTGCCGCCCGGCGCCGAATCGGCGGCGAGGCCGAGGCTGCCGGAGCGGCCGGCGGTGATCAGCTCGACCACCTGCGAGTGGGTGATTTCGGTGGTCTTCACCTGGGCGACCATCTGGCCGAGGTAGAGCGCGGCGATCCGGTCGGAGACGGCGAAGACGTCGTTCATGTTGTGCGAGATGAGCACCACCGCCAGGCCGTTGTCGGCCAGCCGGCGGACCAGTTCGAGCACCTGGGCGGTCTGCGCGACGCCGAGCGCGGCGGTCGGCTCGTCCAGGATGACCAGCTTGCTGTTCCACAGCACCGCCTTGGCGATCGCCACGGTCTGGCGCTGGCCGCCGGAGAGGCTGGAGACGTGCTGGCGCAGCGACTTCACCGTACGGACGCTGAGCCCGGCCAGGGTCTCCGCGGCCATCTGCTCCATGGTCGGCTCGTCGAGCACGATGCCACTGCGCTTCTCCCGGCCGAGGAACATGTTCTGCACGATGTCGAGGTTGTCGCAGAGCGCGAGGTCCTGATAGACGACCTCGATACCGAGCGCGGCGGCGTCCCGGGGGCCGTGGATGCCCACCGGCTGGCCGTCGAAGAGGAACTCGCCGGCATCCGTGGGGTAGATGCCGCTGATGCACTTGACCAGGGTCGACTTGCCGGCACCGTTGTCGCCGACCAGCGCGGTCACCTCACCGGCGTGGGCGGCGAAGGCGACGTTGCGCAGCACCTGGACGGGACCGAAGCTCTTGTCGATCCCGCGTAGTTCCAGCAGGGGGCTCGCGGACACGGGGGTCTCCTTTGGACGGAGGGGAGGTCTCGGGTCCCGTCCGGAATGCTGCCCGGCACGGGATCGTCCCGTGCCGGGCAGCATTGCCTGAAGCGGGGTGCGGAAGGTCAGCTGATGCCGGCGTCGGCGCACAGCTTGGCGTACGCCCCGGTGCAGAGCTCTTCCTTGGTCACGTAGCCGTCGGCCACGACGTCCTTGACGTTGTCCTTGTAGATCGCCTTCGGCTCCAGCAGCACGGCCGGCACGTCCCGGCCGCTCTCCGGGTCCTTGACGGTCTGGCCGGTGTCCTTCGTCTTCCCCTTGGCGAGACCGATGGCCAGGTCCGCGGCGGCGTCGGCCTCCTGCTTGACCGCCTTGTAGACCGTCATGCACTGGTCGCCGGCGAGGATGTTCTGCAGGCCCTGGGCGGTGGCGTCCTGGCCGGTCACCGGGACCTTGCCGTTGAGCTTGTTCTTCTTCAGCACCGAGATGGCCGCGTTGCCGAGGCCGTCGTTGGCGGCGAGCACCCCGTCGATCTTGCCGCCGGCCTTGGTGAGCTGCTGCTCGAAGATCGTGGCGGCCTGGGCGTTGTCCCACTCCGGCACGGAGTCGTCGGCGGCCTTGGTGTACTCCTTCGAGTCGAACTTCGGCTTGAGCACCGAGTCGTACCCGTTCTTGAACAGGGTGGCGTTGTTGTCGGTCGGCGAGCCGTTGAGGTAGGCGATCGCCGGGTTCTTGGCGCCCTTGTCGGTCAGGCACTTGCTCAGGCCCTCGCCCTGGAGCTTGCCGACCGCCTCGTTGTCGAAGCTGACGTAATACTCGGCCGACCCGCCGAGGGTGAGCCGGTCGTAGTCGATGGTGGCGACGCCCTGGGACTTCGCCTTCTCCAGGACGGCCTTGCCGGTGCCGGAGTCCAGGTTGACGATCATCAGAACGGTCACGCCGTTGGTGATCATCTGGTCCGCGATGGTCTGGAACGCGGTCTTGTCGTTCTGGGCGTTCTGGATGTCGGAGTCAACGCCCGCGGCGTCGAAGGCCGCCTTGAGGTACTTGCGGTCCGCGGTCTCCCAGCGGGCGGAGGACTTGCTGTCCGGGAGGATCACGCCGATCTTCGGCTTCTTGGCGCTGCCGGCCTGGTCGGAACCGCCGTTGTCACCGCAGGCGGCCATGCTGCCGGTGGCCAGCAGGCCGACGGCAGCGAAGGTGAGGAAGCCCTTGCGCATGTGCACGGGTCCTTTCCGGGGTGGGGGAGTGGTCGGTGGTTTGTTGTGTCCGGCAACGTATTCCCGTGCGTGTGGCGAGCGCAATACTGCCGAGGTCAGTAGTTTGTTGGCGGCGGTAACAATTCAGCAACGCCACTGTCACCCGGCTGAGAGCGCTCCCCGCACGAGGTGCGGGAACGAACGCCCGCGGAGCGACTCGGGGGTGGATCAGGCGGCGGCGATCGGCACGGTGACGGCGTCGGTCAGCGCGACCAGATCAGCCGGGGCGAGTTGCAGTTGCAGGCCGCGGCGACCCGCCGAGACGTAGACGCTCGGGTGGCCCAGGGCGGACGCGTCGACCACCGTGGGCAGCCGCTTGCGCTGGCCCAGCGGGCTGATCCCGCCGCGCACGTAGCCGGTGGCCCGCTCGGCCACGGCCCGGTCCGCCATGGTCGCCCGCTTGCCGCCCACCGCGGCGGCCAGGGCCTTGAGGTCCAGTTCCCCGGTGACCGGCACGACCGCCACGGTCAGCCCGCCGTCGACCTCGGTGACCAGGGACTTGAACACCCGCTCCGGCGGCACCCCGAGGGCCGCCGCGACCAGCGCGCCGTAGTTCGGCGCGTCCGGCGAGACCTGGTACGGGTGGGTGCTGTGGCTGATCTTGCGCTGCGCCAGCAGCGCCGTCGCCGGAGTGCCCTGTCCCGCCATGCCCGACAAGCTAACCCCGCCCGGCCCGACGGGGCGAGTCGAAATCCGGGCTCAGCCCGGCACCGGCTGGCAGATCAGCACGGTCGGCGCGCCGCCCACCCGGGTGAGCATCAGGCTGGCCGCCGCCTTGCCGGCGAGCTTCAGGCCCCGGCGCAGCTGCTCCGGTTCGAGCGCCGAACCGCGCTTGAGGATCTCCACCCGCCCGACCCGTCGCTCGCGCAGCAGAGCCCGCAGCCGCTTCAGCGAGAACGGCAGCACGTCGGTGACCTCCAGGCAGCGGGCGTACGGGGTGGCCACCGGCGCGTCGGCGTACAGGTAGGCGATGCTCGGGTCGGCGAGGGTCGCGGACAGCTCCGCGGCCAACTCGGCGACCAGGTGCGCGCGAACCACCGCCGGGTCGGGGTCGTACACGTACCGCCGGACCGCGCCCACCGGCGCCTCGGCGTCACCGGAGCCGGTGAGCTGATGGCAGGGGGCCGCTCCGCTGCCGGCGGCGTTGGGCGGGGGCCCTTCCTTCAGCACGGTCGCGCGGCGGGGCACCTCGGCCAGCTCGCCGCACCAGAGGGCGGCCTCGACCAGGTCGCCGGCCACGCTGACCCACTCCGCCTCGGCGCCCGCCGGGATCAGCGCGTGGTCCAGCCCCGGGGCCACCTTCACCACGGTCCGCGGCACCCGCTCGGCCAGCCCGGTGACGAAATCCCAGGGCGGCGAGTAGGCGTTCGGATCGAAGATCCGCCGGCCGGTGCCGGTCGCCCGTCGCTGCGGGTCGCAGAAGACCGCGTCCACCCGGGTCACGTCGAACGCCGTCGCGTCCCCGCACTCGACGGTGAACAGGTCGGCCAGCCCGGCCGCCTCGGCGTTCGCGGCGGCCATCGCGGCGGTCACCGGGTCGGCCTCTACCCCGTACACCCGGATGCCGGCGCGGGCGGCGGCGAGTGCGTCGGCGCCGAGGCCGCACCCCAGGTCGGCGAGGGTGCGCACGCCGGCGGCGCGCAGCCGCGCGGCCCGCCGGTCGGCGACCACCCGGCGGGTGGCCTGCTCCAGCCCGGGGCGGGTGAGGAACATGCCGGCGGCCTCGGGCCCGAACTTGCCGACCGCTCGGCGGCGCAGCTCGGCCTGGGTGAGCGCGGCGGCGGCCAACCCGGCCGGGAGCCCCGCCGAACGGAGCCGGGCCGCCGCGGCCAGCGGGTCGCCGCCGGCCACCTCGGCGGCCGCCGCGAGGGCGGCCGACCCCTCGGGGGTACGCAGCGCGGCGAGCTGTTCGAGATCCACCCGCCCATTCTCCCGGCCCTGGTCGGCGCCCGGTCGTCGACCTGGCGGGGGCCGGCGGGGCGGGTCCCGCGACGTCGCCGACGTGGCGGGTTTGGTGGGCCGGGACCTCGCCAGATCGCCGACCTGGCGAGGGCGGCGTGCCGGGTTACCCGGAGGGTGGCGGTGGCGACGACGAAGGGTCGCCAGCCCGCCGGGGGCGAAGGTGTGGGCGACACGGGGGCGGTTGCGTTGGCACTCTCCTTGACGGAGTGCTAGCCGAGGAATAACCTGCGATTAGCACTCTCACCCTGAGGGTGCCAACGCCCGGGCCCTGGTGTCCGGGGGTTGAACGCCAGGCGGACCGGCACCCGCGACGACGGCCCCGCCCGGTGGCATGTGGCAGATTGACGCCGGTCGGCATGCCGACCGGCAACGAAACCAGTACCCCAGGAGGGTATGCCCGTGACTACCGCGACCAAGGTTGCGATCAAGCCGCTCGAGGACCGGATCGTGGTCCAGGCGAACGAGGCTGAGACCACCACGGCGTCGGGCATCGTGATCCCCGACACCGCCAAGGAGAAGCCGCAGGAGGGCACCGTCCTCGCTGTCGGCCCGGGCCGGATCGACGACAAGGGTAACCGCGTTCCGATCGACGTGAAGGTCGGCGACACCGTCCTGTACTCGAAGTACGGCGGCACCGAGGTCAAGTACGCCGGCGAGGAGTACCTGGTGCTCTCCGCCCGCGACGTCCTCGCGGTCATCGAGAAGTAAGCAACCGATCAGTGTCGTTGCCCCGGTCCGGCTCGCCGGGCCGGGGCAACGACGCTTCGAAGGGATACCGATGGCGAAGATCCTCAGCTTCTCGGACGACGCCCGGCACCTGCTCGAGCACGGTGTCAACGCTCTCGCGGACACGGTCAAGGTCACCCTCGGCCCGCGCGGGCGCAACGTCGTCCTGGACAAGAAGTTCGGTGCACCGACGATCACCAACGACGGCGTGACCATCGCCAAGGAGATCGAGCTCACCAACCCGTACGAAAACCTCGGCGCGCAGCTGGTCAAGGAGGTGGCGACCAAGACCAACGACGTCGCCGGCGACGGGACCACCACCGCGACCGTGCTGGCCCAGGCGATGGTCCGCGAGGGCCTGCGCAACGTGGCGGCCGGCGCCAACCCGGCCGGCCTCAAGCGGGGCCTCGACGCGGCGGCGACCAAGGTCTCCGAGGCCCTGCTCGGCCGGGCCGTCGAGGTGGCCGACAAGGAGTCGATCGCGCACGTCGCGACGATCTCCGCGCAGGACGCCACCATCGGCGAGCTGATCGCCGAGGCGATGGAGAAGGTCGGCCGCGACGGTGTCATCACCGTCGAGGAGGGCTCCGCGCTCACCACCGAGCTGGAGGTGACCGAGGGCCTCCAGTTCGACAAGGGCTTCATCTCGCCCAACTTCGTCACCGACGTGGAGGGGCAGGAGTCGGTCCTGGAGGACGCGTACATCCTGATCACCACCCAGAAGATCTCGGCGATCGAGGAGCTGCTGCCGCTGCTGGAGAAGGTCCTCCAGCAGAACAAGCCGCTGCTGATCATCGCCGAGGACGTCGAGGGCCAGGCGCTGTCCACCCTGGTGGTCAACGCGATCCGCAAGACCCTCAAGGTCTGCGCGGTGAAGGCTCCCGGCTTCGGTGACCGCCGCAAGGCGATGCTGCAGGACATGGCGATCCTCACCGGTGCCGAGCTGGTCGCCCCGGAGTTGGGCTACAAGCTCGACCAGGTCGGCGTGGAGGTGCTCGGCACCGCCCGCCGCGTGGTGGTCGACAAGGAGACCACCACCGTCGTCGACGGTGGCGGTCGGGCCTCCGAGGTCGCCGACCGGGTCGCCCAGATCCGCAAGGAGATCGAGGCCTCGGACTCCGAGTGGGACCGGGAGAAGCTGGCCGAGCGGCTGGCGAAGCTCTCCGGTGGCGTCGCGGTCATCAAGGCGGGCGCGGCCACCGAGGTCGAGATGAAGGAGCGCAAGCACCGCATCGAGGACGCCATCGCGGCGACCAAGGCCGCGGTGGAGGAGGGTACGGTCCCGGGCGGCGGCGCCGCCCTGGCCCAGATCCTGCCGGCGCTCGACGACGACCTCGGCTTCACCGGTGACGAGAAGGTCGGCGTCTCGATCGTGCGCAAGGCGCTGGTCGAGCCGCTGCGCTGGATCGCCCAGAACGCCGGCCACGACGGCTACGTGGTGGTGCAGAAGGTCGCCGGCAAGGACTGGGGGCACGGCCTCGACGCCGCCAAGGGCGAGTACGTGGACCTGGTCAAGTCCGGCATCATCGACCCGGTGAAGGTGACCCGCAACGCGGTCACCAACGCCGCCTCGATCGCTGGCCTGCTGCTCACCACCGAGAGCCTGGTGGTGGAGAAGCCGGAGAAGGCCGAGCCGGCCGCCGGCGGTGGGCACGGCCACGGTCACGGTCACGGCCACCAGCACGGCCCGGGCTTCTGATTCCCCGTACGGCCTGAGTCAGGGCACACCGCCCACGCGGTGTGCCCTGATCCGTATCTGCTTACGGAACGCTGACGTGGCTGGCGGTCGGCCGCTGGGCGCGTCCACACTGGTCGGCGTGAGCAGCATGTCCCGCCGCCGGGCGGCGCTGGCCGGGGTCACCGCCGCGGCCGTGGCGATCGGCTCGGCCGAGCCGGTGGCCGTCCTCACCGGGCCCCGCTCGGCGCCACTGATCGCGGTCGGCGGTCTGGTGGTCGACCTGGTGCCCGAGCCGCTCAAGCAGGTCGCCATCGCGCTCTTCGGCCGGTACGACAAGATCGCCCTGCTGGTCGGGACGGCGGTGCTGCTGGCCGCGTTCGCCGCGCTGCTCGGCGTGCTCGCGGCCCGGCGACTCTGGGCCGGCGCGGCCGGCATCGCCGGGTTCGCCGCCCTCGGGGTGGCCGCCGCGCTGACCCGGGCCGGCGCGGATGCCGCCGACGCGCTGCCCTCGCTGGTCGGCGGCGGGCTGGGGGCGCTGACGCTCTGGGCCTTCGTCGCCGGCCCGCTGCGGGTGGATCCGGGGCCGGCGGCTCCGGCCACACCACACCGGGCCACCTCACCCGGGCCCATCCCACCCCCGGCCGTCGCCGCGCTCGCGCGGGAGGAGCCCGTCGCGGGGTGGGAGCCGCTGGAGCGCGGGGATCCGGGGCCGCGGCGGCGGTTCCTGCGCGGCGTCGGCCTGCTGGCCGGGACGGCGGCGGTGGCCGGGCTCGGCGGGCACTGGCTGGCTGGCCGGCGGGGCGTCTCGGCGGCCCGGCAGGCGGTGGCCCTGCCCACCCCGGTGGCGCCCGCCCCGCCGGTGCCGGCCGGCGCGGACCTGTCGGTGAGCCGGCTCGCCCCCTACGTGACCCCGAACCGGGAGTTCTACCGGATCGACACCGCCCTGGTGGTGCCGCAGGTGGACCCGGCGACCTGGCGGTTGCGCATCCACGGCCGGGTACGCAAGCCGATCGAGTTGAGCTTCGCCGACCTGCTCGCCCGGCCGATGGTCGAGCGCTACGTGACGCTGGCCTGCGTCTCGAACGAGGTGGGCGGGGACCTGATCGGCAATGCCCGGTGGCTCGGCGTACCGATCAAGGAGTTGCTGGACGAGGCCGAGCCGGAGGAGGGCGCGGACCAGGTGGTCGGGCGCTCGGTCGACGGCTGGACCTGCGGCACCCCGACGGCGGTGCTGCGGGACGGCCGCGACGCGCTGCTCGCGGTCGGCATGAACGGCGAGCCGCTGCCGGTCGAGCACGGCTTCCCGGTGCGCATGGTGGTGCCCGGGCTCTACGGGTACGTCTCGGCGTGCAAGTGGGTGACCGAGCTGGAGCTGACCCGCTTCGCCGACTTCGACGCGTACTGGGTGCCGCGCGGGTGGTCGGCGCAGGCGCCGATCAAGACCCAGTCGCGGATCGACACGCCGCGCCCGCGCAACCGGCTCACCGCCGGCCCGGTCACGGTCGCCGGGGTGGCCTGGGCTCAGCACCGGGGCATCCGGACCGTCGACGTACGCGTCGACGGCGGGCCCTGGCAGCAGGCGACGCTCGCCCCGACGGTCTCGGTGGACACCTGGGTGCAGTGGTCGTGGCGCTGGGCCGCCACCCCGGGCGAGCACACCCTCCAGGTACGCGCCTCCGACGCCGACGGCGATACCCAGCCGGGGGAGCTGCGGCCGGTCGCGCCGGACGGGGCCACCGGCTGGCACACGGTGCGGGTCACCGTCGGCTGAACCGGCCGGCGGACGCCGGGTCGATCTCCACGACGCCGCACGTGCGCGGCGAGGGTGGCCGCCGCGGGTGGCTGGCGGCGCGGGGCCGGAGAGGCGCTGCTCGCTCGCTCTGGAGCTGATGTCGTGAACGACTCACGCGCGTGCCGAGTCGTTCGTGACGTCAGCTCGAAAGGGAGCGGGAAACTGCCTCCCCGCGCGGAGCCGGAGTCGCCTGGCGGGTCCGGCTCGACGGCGCACACCCGACGCCGCGTCCCGGGACACGGCGTCGGGATGGTCGGTGTCGGCCGGTCAGGCGACCTTGCGCTGTTCCGGCACGGTGGACCTGTGCGGCTGGCCGAGCCGGGCCTCCAGCCGGGCCACGTCGACCCGGGTGTGCCGGCGGTCGGCGAGGTCCTCCCAGCCGAGGGCGAGCAGCCGGAGCCGCTCCGCCTCGCTGAACCCGCCCCACACGCCGTACGGCTCGCGGACCGACAGGGCGTGGGCGGCGCACTCGGCCCGTACCGGGCAGGCCCGACAGACGGCCTTGGCGCCGGACTCGCGGCGCAGCCGCGAGGAGCCGCGCTCGCCGTCCGGGTGGAAGAACTGAGCGCTGTCCCTCCCCCGGCAGGCACCGAGCCGCTGCCAGTCCCACAGGTCGACAATGGGTCCAGGCAATCTGCGTACGTTCGACATCAGCACCCCTCCTCCCGCGCGGCACCGCGGAGAATCCTTCGTGGCCAGCTACCGGTCGGCGGTCCGCGCGGGACACCCGTTTCCGGCCTGGCCCCTCGGTACCCGGGCTGTCCCGCGCTCACACATCTTTGATCGAAAACCTCGGACAGTTGGTGGCATATGCCCCATCTGCCGGAAAAGTTCTGATGATTGCCCGGAACCTCCTCCTGACCCGACCCCGTCGTGGTCTGCTCTGAGGCGGAGAGGAGAGCGACTGTGCGTAACGTTCTCGTATGCGTTCGGACACCAATCGCGGCCCAGCACCTGGCCTCCGCGGCGGCGCGGCTCGGGCTGTCCGGCGTCGTCCGGACGGCGGTCTCCGATCCCGAGGTGATGTTGCGGCTCGCCGAACGTCCTGTCGACGTGGTGCTCGCCGACACCGCCCTCACCCGGCCGGACAGCGCGGGCTTCGTCCGGCGGGTGCTCGCCCGGGCGCCCCAGGCCGCGGTGCTGCTGCTCGGGACCGAGGAGTCGGAGGCGGCGGCGGCCACCATCAGCGCCGGAGCGCGTGGGCTCATCCAGGGCGCCGACCATGATCTGACCAGCGCGGTGGCGAAGGCCCTGCTGCTGCTCGCCGCTCCCGGACGGGCGGCCAAGCACCGGGTGACCGACCCCGCCCGGGACGCTGCGGCGGTCGGCGGGACGGCCCGCTCGGCCGCGCCGGGGCGTACCCCCGCCGGGCCGGCGCCGGCCTGGTCGGCGGGCCCGCCGGAGGTGCCGGGCGGCGCGCCCACGGTGGTGCCGGTGCAGCGGGGCGAGGACGCCCCCGATCCGGCCGATGCCGAGTCGGCGCCGGCGGGCGGTCCGCAGCGTGCCACGCCCAACGCCCGCAGCGCCATCGGGCTGACCGAGCGGGAGCTTCAGGTGCTGCTCGGCATGGCCGAGGGGAAGAGCAACGCGGAGATCGGGCGGGAGTTGTTCGTCTCCGAGGACACCGTCAAGACGCACGCCCGCCGGCTGTTCCGCAAGCTGGGCGCCCGGGACCGGGCGCACGCCGTGGCCGCGGGCTTCCGCGCCGGTCTGGTCGCCTGAGCGGCACCGGCCCGGCGGTCAGTCCTCGGCGGACGGGTCGTCCTCGGTGCCCTCGGTCAGGGTGTCGTGCACGCCGTCCGCGTAGCCCCGGGCGTAGTCCCAGCTGACGTAGTGGTCCGGGTCCGGGTCATAGGCCGGCTCGTGCACCCGCGGCAGCCCGGAGTTGAGCAGGTGGCGCAGGTTGCCCCGGAGCAGGTCCCAGTCGAAGTAGTGCGGCTCGCGGCAGTCCTCGCACTCGATGACCAGGCCACGCACCCCGATCGGCTGGAGCAGGGCCTGGTAGATCTCCAGGTCGGCGAGGTCCTCCAGGACGTCCTGCCGCTCGACCTCGGTCAGCGGGTCGAGCGGATCGTCCTCGCGCGGGTCGTGCAGGCCGGCAGCCGGATCGGCCGGGTCGCCGTTGAACGGGTCGATG
Organism: Micromonospora sp. NPDC006431; assembly: GCF_042870725.1. Taxonomy (NCBI): domain Bacteria; kingdom Bacillati; phylum Actinomycetota; class Actinomycetes; order Micromonosporales; family Micromonosporaceae; genus Micromonospora; species Micromonospora sp. NPDC006431. The sequence continues at coordinate 97,155 of NZ_JBIAHQ010000005.1, read as the reverse complement.
GGCTCCTCGTGCACCCCCTCACCGTAGTCCCCGCAACACCGAAAAGTCCGCCCCCGGGACTCCCTGTGGCGCCGCCTACCCTGGCCCGCCGCTGCCGGGACCCGCACTGGTTGGTGGGTACGATGAAGCGACGCGCCGTCATCTCGGCGTGCGCCGGTCCAGGCGCACGCCGCCTCGCTGAAGCCCGTCCGAAACAGCTCAGGGGAGCAATCGTGGAGAATTCGCCCAGCACCGACCTTACTGCCGGCGTCGACGGCGGCGAGCTGGGCGGTCACCTGCCCGAACTGCCGGCCGGCTCGGCGCGGGTGGTGCCGCTCGGGCTGACCTTCGACGACGTGCTGCTCCAGCCCGGCGAGTCGGACGTCGTCCCGAGCCGGGTGAACACCCGCACCAAGCTCACCCGCACCGTCGAGCTCAACATCCCGCTGCTGTCCAGCGCGATGGACACCGTCACCGAGGCGCGGATGGCGATCGCCATGGCCCGCCAGGGCGGCATCGGTGTGCTGCACCGCAACCTCTCCGTCGAGGACCAGGCGCTCCAGGTCGACCTGGTGAAGCGCTCCGAGTCCGGCATGATCACCAACCCGGTGACCGCCAGCCCGGACGACACCCTCCGCGAGGTCGACTCGCTCTGTGGCCGCTACCGCATCTCCGGCGTACCGGTGGTCGACGGGCAGGGCGAGCTCGTCGGCATCGTCACCAACCGCGACATGCGCTTCGTCTCCGACCCGTCCACCCCGGTCCGCGAGATCATGACCCGCACCCCGCTGGTCACCGCCCCGGTTGGGGTGAGCAAGGACGATGCGCTGGCGCTGCTCCGGCAGCACAAGGTGGAGAAGCTGCCGATCGTCGATGACTCGGGCAAGCTGCGTGGCCTGATCACGGTCAAGGACTTCACCAAGAGCGAGCAGTACCCGAACGCCACCAAGGACTCCGCCGGCCGGCTCCGGGTCGCCGCCGCGATCGGCGTGGGTGAGGACGCGTACAAGCGGGCCCGCACCCTGGTCGACGCGGGCGTCGACGTGCTGATCGTGGACACCGCGCACGGCCACCAGCGCGCCGTGCTGGAGATGGTCGCCCGGCTCAAGAAGGACGTCGCCATCGACATCGTCGGCGGCAACGTGGCCACGTACGCCGGCGCGAAGGCGCTGGTCGACGCGGGCGCGGACGGCGTCAAGGTGGGCGTCGGCCCCGGCGCCATCTGCACCACCCGGATCGTGGCCGGGGTGGGCGTACCGCAGATCACCGCGATCATGGAGGCCACCCGGGCGGCCCGCCCGGCCGGCGTGCCGGTGATCGGCGACGGCGGCATCCAATACTCGGGCGACATCGCCAAGGCCCTGGTGGCCGGCGCCGACACGGTGATGCTCGGCGGCCTGCTGGCCGGCTGCGAGGAGAGCCCGGGCGAGCTGCTCTTCATCAACGGCAAGCAGTACAAGGCGTACCGGGGGATGGGCTCGCTCGGCGCGATGCAGTCCCGCGGCCAGGCCAAGTCGTACTCCAAGGACCGCTACTTCCAGCAGGACGTGACCAGCGACGAGAAGCTGGTCCCGGAGGGCGTCGAGGGCCAGGTGCCCTACCGGGGCCCGCTCTCCCAGGTCGCCCACCAGCTCGTCGGCGGGCTGCGGCTGGCGATGGGGTACGCCGGTGCCGAGAGCATCCCGGAGTTGCACGAGCGCGGCCAGCTCATCCGGATCACCGCGGCCGGGCTCAAGGAGAGCCACCCGCACGACATCCAGATGACGGTCGAGGCGCCCAACTACCACACCCGCTGACCATCACCCCCAACCACCTGGAGTCCCCCATGCGTGACGTGGTCGAGATCGGGCTGGGCAAGACCGCGCAGCGCGGCTACCACCTGGACGACATCGCCATCGTGCCGAGCCGCCGCACCCGGGACGTCGACGACGTCTCCACGGCCTGGCAGCTCGACGCTTACCAGTTCGGCATCCCCTGCGTCGGGCACCCGTCCGACGCGACCATGAGCCCCTCCTCGGCGGTGCAGCTCGGCCAGCTCGGCGGCCTGGGCGTGCTCAACGTCGAAGGCCTGTGGACCCGGTACGAGAACCCGACCAAGGTGCTGGAGGAGCTGGCCGGCCTGGACGAGGAGGCCCGGGCGACCAAGCGGCTCCAGGAGGTGTACGCCGAGCCGATCCGTCCGGACCTGATCGCCGAGCGGGTCCGCGAGCTGCGGGCCGGCGGCGGCACGGTGGCCGTCCGGGTGTCCCCGCAGCACACCCTCGCGCTCGCCCCGGTGATCCTGGACGCCGGCGTGGACATCCTGGTCATCCAGGGCACCATCGTCTCGGCCGAGCACGTCTCCACCACCGACGAGCCGCTGAACCTCAAGGAGTTCATCGCCGACCTCGACCTGCCGGTCATCGTCGGTGGCTGCACCGACTACAAGACCGCGCTGCACCTGATGCGCACCGGCGCGGCCGGCGTGATCGTCGGCATCGGCGGCGACGACTGGTCGACCACGGAGTCGGTGCTCGGCATCCGGGTGCCGATGGCCACCGCCGTCGCCGACGCCGCGGCGGCCCGCCGGGACTACCTGGACGAGACCGGCGGCCGGTACGTGCACCTGATCGCCGACGGCGACATCCAGACCTCCGGCGACATCGCCAAGGCGCTCGGCTGCGGCGCGGACGCGGTGATGCTGGGCGAGCCGCTCTCCCGCTGCGCGGAGGCCCCGGCCGGCGGTGCCTGGTGGCACTCGGCGGCCAGCCACCCGTCGCTGCCGCGCGGCGCGTTCGAGGTGGCCGGCGAGCCGCTGGGCGCGATGGAGAAGCTGCTCTTCGGCCCGGCCGACGAGCCGGACGGCCAGCTCAACCTCTTCGGCGGTCTACGCCGGGCGATGGCCAAGTGCGGCTACCGTGACCTCAAGGAGTTCCAGAAGGTCGGCCTGGTCCTCGACCGCTGACTCGACCGGCGTCGGCGCGGGTGTGGATTCGGTCTCACCCGCGCCGTCGCGCGTCTAGGCTCGGCGGATGACACGGGGGCGGTGGTCGGCGGCGGTGCTGGCGGTCGCGCTGCTGGCGGGCGGGTGCACCGACGAGGACGCAAACGCGCGGTTCCGACCCGGGGCGGCCGACCTCGGCGACCCGTACGTGCCGGGGGCCGGCAACGGCGGCTACGACGTCGCCCACTACGCGCTGCAGGTCCGCTACGACCCGGCCAGCGACCGGCTCACCGGCCAGGCCACCGTCACCGCCACCGCGACCGCCGGGCTGTCCCGGTTCCAGTTCGACCTCGCCGGCCTCACCGTCGACCGGGTACGCGTCGACGGCGCCCCGGCCACCCACCGGCGGGACGGCAACGAGCTGGTGGTCACCCCGGCGCACGGCCTGCCGGCCGGAAAGCGGTTCACCGTCGAGGTGGCGTACGGCGGGGTGCCGCAGCCGCTGCCCAGCGGCGAACTGGGCGACGGCGGCTTCCATGCCACCGGCGACGGGGCGATCGCGCTCGGCCAGCCGGAGTCGGCGAGCACCTGGTACCCGGTCAACGACCACCCCTCCGACAAGGCCACCTACGACCTCGAGGTGACCGTCCCGGACGGGCTCGCCGCGCTGAGCAACGGGGTGCCCAAGGGACGGTCCAGCAAGGACGGCTGGACCACCTGGCGCTGGTCCGAGGGGTCGCCGATGGCCAGCTACCTGACCACCCTGGTGATCGGGAACTACCGGGTGTCGACCGGCACGCACGCCGGGAAGCCGCTGGTCACCGCGGTCGCCGCCGGGTTGCCGGCGGACGGGCCGGCCGCCCGGGCGCTGGCCCGGACCGGCGAGGTCGCCGACTTCCTGGCCGACCGGTTCGGGCCGTACCCGTTCGACGCGTACGGCGGCATCGCGGTCGCCGACGAGCGCATCCGGTACGCGCTGGAGACCCAGACCCGGCCGGTCTACGGGCCGGGCTTCTTCCGGGGCGGCCGGCCGAACACCGAGGTGGTGGCGCACGAGCTGGCCCACCAGTGGTTCGGCGACAGCGTCTCGCTGTCGCGGTGGAGCGACATCTGGCTCAACGAGGGCTTCGCCACGTACGCCGAGTGGCTCTGGAACGAGCACGACGGCGTCCGCACCGTGGCGCAGGCCTTCGCCGACCGGTACGCGGTGACCGACTGGACGAAACCGACGGTGGACCCGGGCCGGGCGGCGATGTTCGGCGACGCGGTCTACCAGCGCGGCGCGCTGGCCGTGCACGCGCTGCGCCGCGCGGTCGGCGACGAGACCTTCTTCCGCATGCTGCGCGGCTGGTTGGCCGAGCGGCGGAACGGCACCGCCACCACCGCCGACTTCATCGGGTACGCGGAGCGGGTCGCCGGCCGGTCGCTGCGCCCGCTCTTCGACGCCTGGCTGGTCGGTGCCAGCGCGCCCGCCCTGCCGTGACGCGGGCGTGATCATCGATCGGTAGGCTGCCGCGGGCGGAGCGGCCCGGGCAGGGCCGAGGAGGGATCGAGGGCGATGACGCGGGCACGGCGGAGCGGACGACGACGCCTCGGGCTGCTGGCCTGCGGCACGCTGCTGCTCGCCGGCTGCGGCTCGGCCGACCCGGCCGCGGCGCCGACCGTCGGGCCGCCCAGCGCGACGGCCGCGCGGACCTTCGGGCCGGGTGCGGCCGGGGCCGGCGACGCCTACTTCCCGAGCTACGGCAACGGCGGCTACGACGTCACCCACTACACGGTCCGGGTGCGCTACGACCCGGCGAAGGACCAGCTCACCGGCACCACCGAGCTGCGGGCCACCGCGACGGCGAACCTCTCCGCGTTCAACCTGGACCTGGCCGGGCTGACCGTGCAGTCGGTGACCGTGGACGGGGCCCAGGCCGCCCACGCCCGCACCGACGACGAGCTGGTGGTCACCCCGGCCACCGGCCTGACCTCCGGCAACGGCTTCGTCGTCCAGATCAGGTACGACGGCGAGCCGGCCGCCCTGCCCAACGACGCGCTCGGCGAGGGCGGCTGGCTGCACACCGCCGACGGGGCGATCGCGCTCGGCCAGCCGGAGTCGGCGAGCACCTGGTTCCCGGTCAACGACCACCCCTCCGACAAGGCCACCTACGACTTCGAGATCACCGTGCCGAAGGGGCTCACCGCGGTCAGCAACGGTGTCCCGAAGGGACGGACCACCCAGGGCGACTGGACCACCTGGCGCTGGTCGGAGGGGTCGCCGATGGCCAGCTATCTGGCCACGGTGGCGATCGGGAAGTTCCGGGTGACCACCGGGGAGCACCGGGGACGGCCGGTCTACAGCGCGGTCACCACGAAGGTGGCCGAGGGCGCGCCGGACCGGTCGATCGCCCGGACCACCGAGGTCGCCGACTACCTGGAGAGCGTCTTCGGGCCGTACCCGTTCGACGCGTACGGCGGGGTGGTGGTCGCCGACGACCGGATCCGGTACGCGCTGGAGACGCAGAGCCGCCCGGTCTACTCGGCCAGCTTCTTCCGGCAGGGCGACAACACCGGGGTGGTCGCGCACGAGTTGGCCCACCAGTGGTTCGGCAACAGCGTGGCGCTGCAGAAGTGGCAGGACATCTGGCTCAACGAGGGCCTGGCCACGTACGCCGAATGGCTCTGGGCCGAGCACACCGGCCAGTCCACCGTCCAGCGCACCTTCGACCAGAAGTACGCGGGCGCCTCGGGGCAGGTCTGGCGTACCCCGCCGGGCAAGCCGGGGGTGGCGAACCTGTTCAGCCAGTCGGTGTACGAGCGGGGCGGCATGACCGTGCACGCGCTGCGGGTGGCGGTCGGCGACGCCGCCTTCTTCTCCATCCTGCGGACCTGGGCGGAGGAGAAGAAGAACGGCAACGCCACCACCCAGGACTTCGTGGCTCTGGCCGAGCGGATCTCGCACAAGAAGCTCGGCAAGCTCTTCGACGCCTGGCTCTACGACACCGAGCGGCCGGCCGCACCGAAGCGGCTGTGAGGAAGGGCCGCGGTCAACGCCGGCACCGCAGGCCGTTCCGGCCGACAGTGGTCAGGTCTTGATGCGCAGCGCCGGGTGCGCGGCCAGGAACGCGTCCGCGGTGCCGCCGCGCAGCGCCGCCAGGAACTGCCGGCCCACGGGCTGGAGCTGCTCGCCGCGGTAGGACCCACCCTTGCCCACCGCGTCGCCGGGAAGTCCGACCAGGACGAAACCGTCCGCCGGCAGCCCGCCCAGGGCGTACCCGAACTCCACCAGCCGGCGCCCGCCGCCGACGTATACCAGGGTGTCGCCGAGGGCGGCGGCCACCTGGTCGACCCGCTCCGGGTCCCGGGCCAGCCCCTGGTCGAGGACCTTCCGGGCCAGCGCCCGGATGAGCTGCTGCTGGTGGCGCTGCCGGGTGTAGTCGCCGCCGGCGGTGTAGCGCTGCCGGGCGTAGTCCAGTGCCTGCCAGCCGGTCAGGTGGCGGTCGCCCTTCTCGTAGACCATCTGCGGGCCGGTGTAGGTGCTGCCGGCCCGGTCCCGGTAGCGCCCGTCGGGCCGGCGGTGGATCGAGGCGACCCGCTGGTCCACATAGAGGTCCACGCCGCCGAGGATGTCGACCAGCTTGTCGAATCCGCCGAAGTTGATCACCGCGCCGGCGTCGATGCGCAGGCCGGTGTACCGGCTGACCGTGGTGCGCAGCAGTTCGTATCCCTGGGCGGTGCTGGGGTGGGCCTTGTCGCCGGGGACCCGGCTGCCGTAGCTCATCGCGTGGGTCAGCTTGGTCCGGCCGCCCGGGTAGCCGGCCTTCGGGAAGGCCGGGATGTCCACCACCAGGTCGCGGGGGAGGGAGAAGAGGTACGCCCGGTCCAGCCCGGCCGGCACGTGCAGGACCAGCACGGCGTCGGAGTGCGGCTCCCAGCCGGGCGCGGTGACCCGGGTGTCCACCCCGACCAGCAGCAGGTTGAGCGGGCCGGTGAGGTCGGCGCCCGGCGGCGGGGTGGGGCTGGCCGGGGTCGGGCTCGGGGTGCCGGCGGAGGCCGTGGGCGTGGCCGCGCCGGCGGCGGGGCCGGGCGAGGCGCCGGGGGACGGGCGGGAGACCAGCCGGGCGGCCACCACCGCCCCGGCGGCGACCAGCAGTACGGCCGTCAGCGCGGCCAACCCCAGCGGCCAGCGTCGTCTCGGTGTCGCGCCCGGCATGGTGGACCCCTTCCCCGATGATGTCCACTCAACGCGTCAGGGGGCGCCGCTGGTTGCGTGGCCCGGCTCCCGGCCCGTCGAGCGCTCTGCATGATCTCCGAAAACTGGCCCTGGCGCGATGGCTACTCGTCGGTAATGATGCGTTCATGCGGTACGACGTGGTGGTCGTCGGGTCCGGATTCGGTGGCAGCGTCACCGCGCTCCGCCTGGCCGAGAAGGGCTATCACGTCGGCGTCCTGGAGGCCGGCCGGCGGTTCGCGGACGAGGATTTCCCGGAGACCTCCTGGCGGGTCCGGCGCTTCCTGTGGGCTCCGAAGCTCGGCTGCTACGGCCTCCAGCGGATCGACCTGCTGCGCTCGGCCGACCGGCAGGCCGGTGGCGGGGTCCTGGTGCTCTCCGGAGCCGGGGTGGGTGGCGGCTCCCTGGTCTACGCGAACACCCTCTACGAACCCCTCGACGCGTTCTACGCCGACCCCCAGTGGCGGGACATCACCGACTGGCGGGACGAGCTGGCCCGGCATTACGACCAGGCGAAGCGGATGCTCGGCGCCACCACGTACCCGGTCCGCACCGGCGCGGACAAGGCGATGCGGGCGGTGGCCGAGCGGATGGGGGTGGGGCGCTCCTTCCACGCCACCCCGGTGGGCGTGCACCTCGGCCGGCCCGGCGAGCGGGTGCCCGACCCGTACTTCGGTGGGGCCGGGCCGGACCGGACGGGCTGCCGCCACTGCGGCGCCTGCATGACCGGCTGTCGGCACGGCGCGAAGAACACGCTGGTCAAGAACTACCTGTGGCTCGCCGAGCGGCTCGGCGTCCAGGTCCACCCGCTGACCACGGTGACCGCGGTCCGGCCGGCCACCGGCGGCGGGTACGACGTGCACGCCGTGCGCACCGGCGCCTGGGTGCGCCGGCGCCGCCAGGTGATCCACGCCGACCAGGTGGTCTTCGCGGCGGGTGCGCTGGGCACCCAGCGGCTTTTGCACGAGATGCGGGCCACCGGAGCGCTCCCCGGGCTCTCACCCCGCCTCGGCGAGCTGACCCGGACCAACTCGGAGGCGATCCTGGGCGCCTCGGTCGCCCCACGGCAGGCCCGGCAGCGCGGGCTCGACTTCACCGAGGGGGTGGCGATCACCAGTTCGTTCCACCCCGACCCGCAGACCCATATCGAGCCGGTCCGCTACGGCCGGGGCTCGAACGCGATGGGCCTGCTCCAGTCGCTGCTGGTCGACGGCGGCCCGCACCGGGTCCGGCGCTGGCTGGGCAGCATCGTCCGGCAGCCCCGGCTGGCGGCCCGGCTGCTCTCGGTGCGCGGCTGGTCCGAGCGGACCGTGATCGCCCTGGTCATGCAGTCGGTCGACAACTCGCTCACCACCCGGGTCCGGCGCGGGTGGTTCGGCCGGCGGCTGGTCTCCGGCCCCGGGCACGGAGCACCCAACCCGACCTGGATCCCGGCCGGCAACCAGGCGGTGCGGCTGCTCGCCGAGGAGATCGACGGCACGCCCGGCGGGGCGATCACCGAGCCGTTCAACATTCCGATGACCGCGCACATCCTCGGCGGGGCGGTGATCGGGGCCACCCCGGAGCGTGGGGTGATCGACCCGTACCACCGGGTCTACGGCCACCCGGGGCTGCACGTGGTGGACGGCGCGGCGGTGTCGGCGAACCTGGGGGTCAACCCGTCGCTGACCATCACCGCCCAGGCCGAGCGGGCCATGTCGTTCTGGCCGAACAAGGGCGAGGAGGACTCCCGGCCGCCGCTCGGGTCGGCGTACCGGCGGCTCGACCCGGTCGCCCCGCACCGGCCCGCCGTCCCCGGGCACGCCCCCGCCGCGCTGCGCTAAGGGGGCGGCCGGAGGGCTGTCATCGACCTCACGGCGGGACGCGGCCGGGCCGCGCCCGGTCCGGCGGTGACTGTCGGTAGGCTTGCTGCACATGAGCACGCCTCGCCCCGTCCTCGTGGTGGACTTCGGAGCCCAGTACGCCCAGCTCATCGCGCGCCGGGTGCGCGAGGCGAAGGTCTACTCGGAGATCGTCCCGCACTCCATGCCGGTCGCCGACATGCTGGCGAAGAACCCGGCCGCGATCATCCTGTCCGGCGGCCCGGCCAGCGTCTACGCGCCGGGCGCCCCCCAGGTCGACGCCGACATGTTCCAGTCCGGGGTCCCGGTCTTCGGCATCTGTTACGGCTTCCAGGCGATGGCCCAGGCGCTGGGCGGCACCGTCGCGCGGACCGGTAACCGGGAGTACGGCGGCACCCCGCTGCACGCCCGCCCGGAGGCCGGCGTGCTGCTCCGCGATCTCCCGGACGACCTGCCGGTCTGGATGAGCCACGGTGACTGCGTCACCGAGGCGCCGACCGGTTTCACGGTCACCGCCGAGTCCGCCGGGGCGCCGGTCGCCGCGTTCGAGGACCTGGTCGGCCGGCGGGCCGGCGTGCAGTTCCACCCGGAGGTCGGGCACACCGCCCACGGCCAGGAGATGCTCACCCGCTTCCTCTACGACATCGCCGGGATCGAGCCGACCTGGACGTCCGAGAACATCATCGACGAGCAGGTGGCCAGGATCCGGGAGCAGGTCGGCGCCAAGGAGGTCATCTGCGCCCTGAGCGGCGGCGTCGACTCCGCGGTCGCCGCGGCGCTGGTGCACAAGGCCATCGGCGACCAGCTCACCTGCGTCTTCGTCGACCACGGCCTGCTCCGGGCCGGTGAGGCCGAGCAGGTGGAGAAGGACTACGTCGCGGCCACCGGCATCAAGCTCAAGGTGGTCGACGCCCGGGAGCGGTTCCTGGGCGAACTGGCCGGGGTGACCGACCCAGAGCAGAAGCGCAAGATCATCGGCCGCGAGTTCATCCGGGTCTTCGAGGCCGCCGCCCGGGAGATCGCCGCGCACGGCGACGTCGAGTTCCTGGTGCAGGGCACGCTCTACCCGGACGTGGTGGAGTCCGGCGGTGGCACCGGCACCGCCAACATCAAGAGCCACCACAACGTGGGCGGCCTGCCGGAGGATCTGAGGTTCGCGCTGGTCGAGCCGCTGCGCACGCTGTTCAAGGACGAGGTCCGGGCGCTCGGCCTGGAGCTGGGGCTGCCCGAGGCGATGGTCTGGCGGCACCCGTTCCCCGGCCCGGGCCTGGCCATCCGGATCATCGGCGCGGTCGACGAGGAGCGGCTCGCCCTGCTCCGCAAAGCCGACCTGATCGCCCGGCAGGAGCTGTCCGCCGCCGGGCTGGACCGGGGCGTCTGGCAGTTCCCGGTGGTGCTGCTGGCCGACGTGCGCAGCGTCGGTGTGCAGGGTGACGGGCGCACGTACGGGCATCCCGTGGTGCTGCGCCCGGTCTCCAGCGAGGACGCGATGACCGCCGACTGGTCCCGGCTGCCCTACGAGGTGATCGCCCGGATCTCCACCCGGATCACCAACGAGGTGGCCGAGGTGAACCGGGTGGTCCTGGACGTGACCAGCAAGCCGCCGGGCACCATCGAGTGGGAGTGATTCGGGCTCAGGCCTCCGGCGGCTGAGGAGCGGTCCCGGGCGCCGGCTCCGGCGTGGGTCCGGCCGGCGGGGCGGCCGGAGTAGGCGCGGTCTGCGGCGTCGCCCCCGCGTGGGTGGGGGCGGCGGTCGCCTGCGGCGGGACCGGCGGCCAGCCCGGCGCGGTGCCCGCCGGGTGCGGCCAGGCGGGGGCGCTCGCCGGCTCCTCCGGCATCAGGAACCACATGATCGGGTACGCCAGCGCGGCGAGCCCGCCGGTGAGCAGGGTGGCGACGGCGAAGCCCACCCGGACCAGGGTGGGATCGACGGCGAAGTAGCGGCCGAGTCCGCTGGCGACGCCGGCGACCATCCGGTCGGTGGTGGGACGACGGAGCTGCTTGTACGGGGCGTGAGGGGTGCTCTGGTAGGTCATGGGTCCACGGTCCCGCGCGGTGTGCCGGACGACCTCGGTGACCGCCCGGACTCCTGCCCTGATCGATCCCTGAGGCACCAGAAAAGAGTCAGGAATCTGACTCTTTTCGATGGACGTAACGGCAGCGGGGGAGAATTTTCTCCCGTGACCACCTTGCTGGAGCCGCTCCGCAGGATCGCGGCATACGCAGTTTGTGCTGATTCAGACGACCGAGTGTTGCTGGTCCGCGCATCGGACCGCTCCGGCACCCCCGGCACCTGGTCCCTGCCCGGCGGGGCGGTCGACCACGGTGAGGACCCCAATCACACGGTCGTCCGGGAGACCGCGGCCGAGACCGGGCTCTCGGTCGCCGTCGCCGGCCTCCGGGACGTGATCGCCGACATGCGGGCGCTGCCCGAGCGGGGCATCACCATCCACACCGACCGGCTGCTCTACACCGTCTCGGTGCGCGGCGGGACGCTGACCGAACGGGAGGGTCGGCCGACCGACCTGGCCCGCTGGTTCACCCTCGACGAGGCCCGGGAGCTGCCGCTGCGGTCGTTCACCGCGCGGGCCCTGGGCCTGCCCTCCGCCACCGGGGACATCGTCCCGGAGGAGGTCCCCGAGTTCCCCTCGTTCTACGCGGTCCCCGGGCCGGACGGGCTGCACCGGGCGCAGCGCTTCGCCGCGTACGCCGTGGTGACCGACCCGGAGGAGCGGGTGCTGCTCACCCGGGTCTCCGACGGGTACCCGGGCGCCGGCTGCTGGCACCTGCCCGGCGGCGGCACCGACTACGGGGAGCAGCCGGGCGCCGCGCTGATCCGCGAGCTGGTCGAGGAGACCGGGCAGACCGGCCGGCTGGTCGAGCTCCTCGGCGTCGCCAGCCACCGGGACGCGGCCTCGCTCGGCCCGGAGGGCTACCCGATCGACTGGCACGGCGTACGCGCCTTCTACCGGGTGGTCGTCGACCAACCGGCCCCGCCCACCGTGGCCGACGTCGGCGGCTCCACCTGCGAGGCCCGCTGGTTCCGGCGCGAGGAGTTGGGCGCCCTCCCCACCGACCGCCTCACCGAGGTCACCGCCGAGGCCGTCCAGGCCGCCCAACTCATCTGACCGTCCGCCCCGACTCCGGCCCGCGAGCCCTCGGTGATCATGCGTTGACGGTGCGGTACGCCCATCGCCAGGCCGCTAACCTCATGATCGACGCAGGTGGCGGCGACGGGAGTGGTGCGGGGTGGCGGAACGGCGGCGGATCGGGGCGTACGGGGTGTTGCGGGACGCCGACGGGCGGGTGCTGCTCGTGCGGGGGTCCGCGGCCTGTCCCTACCCGGGGGTGTGGCAGCTGCCCGGGGGTGGGCTGGAGCACGCCGAGCACCCCGCCGACGCGGTGCTGCGGGAGTTCGCCGAGGAGACCGGTCTGGCCGTCGACGTGACCGGGGTGCGGGCCGCGGTCGCCGACGTCGCCACCTTCCGGGACGCCGGTGTCACCGTGCACACCGACCGGCTGGTCTTCGACGTCGAGGCGCGGGGCGGGACGCTTCGCCCGGAGCCGTCCGGGGGCAGCGACGAGCTGGGCTGGTACCCGCCCGCGGAGGCGGCAGCCCTGCCGCTCATGCCGTTCACCGCCGAGCTGCTCGGGCTGCCGGTCACGCCGCTGCCGTCGGAGTTGCCCCGGGCCCTGCCGCTCGGGCAGGCCGCCCCGGCACCCGCCGACCGCCGGCAGCGCTTCGCCGCGTACGGGCTGGTCAGCGACCCGGCCGGGCGGGTCCTGCTCACGATGATCGCCGACGGGTATCCGGGGGCCGGGAAGTGGCACCTGCCCGGTGGCGGCACCGACCACGGCGAGCAGCCGGCGGCCGGGCTGCTCCGCGAGCTGGTGGAGGAGGCCGGCCAGCTCGGCCGGGTGGTCGACCTGCTGGCGGTGGACAGCCTGCACAACCCCGCCGCGCTCGGCCCGGAGGGGCGGCCGATGGACTGGCACAGCGTCCGGGTGATCTACCGGGTACGCGTCGACGCCCCGACCGAGGCGGTCGTCACGGAACTGGCCGGAGGGTCCACCGCGCGCGCCGCCTGGTTCGCTCCGGACCGCGTGGGCGGCCTGCGGATGACGGATGTGGCGGCCCGGGCAACCGGACATCGGGGCAGGTGACACCCGCTCGTCGGCTCGGGGTGGCCGGCCTCCGGTACAGTCGGGGATACTTGGCGAACGAAAACGGGCGATGACGCCCGAGATGGGAAGATCTGAGCGATCCGCGCGGTTAAGGGAGTTATAAGTACCGCCGGCAGCTATCGCCAAGCCCCACTTGCCTGTGCAATGGTGTACTCCGCAAACGGGCTGCCGGACCAGAACGGGTCCGGCACGAGACAGCCGGACACCCGCCCCCCCACGGCGGTTCAGCCGATCCGGTGATGGAGGAAACGTGCCGAGAGCCCCATGGCGCCGGCGTCGTACGAGTGACAGTCCGCGCCCCGCAGGGCGTCGCTGGGCGGGCCGGTTGCGCCGCAGCAGCACGTTCGCCCGCCAGGTGCTGCTGGTCCGGGTGGGCCGCCGGGACGGCGCCGCCGCAAGCGCGACCGACCTGGTCACCCCCGACCACCGCTGGACCGACCGCCAGCGCCGCCGCTACGGCCGGTTCGACCCGGAGGTCGAGGCGGTGCGGCCGGTAAGCCCCGCACTCGCCCCCGCCGCGCCGGTCGACGACTCGCCGGGGATGTCGATCCCGCTCCTGCCGGGTGACCGCTCCGCCGCCCGCCGTGCCAAGTTCGCCCTGGTCAACGCCTGCACGCTGAGCAGCCTGATGCTCGGCATGCTGGCGATCTTCCTGGCCATGCGGGGCGAGGTCCGGGTGGCGTCGCTCTGCCTGATCGCCTGCGTCGCGTTCGACGGCCTGGACGGCGCGCTGGCCCGCAAGCTCGGCGTGGCCAGCCCGTTCGGCGCCCAGATGGACTCGCTGGCCGACATGTGCTCGTTCGGCCTCGCCGCCCCGGTGGTCGTCTACGCCTCGCTGGCCGGCTCGGTCCCGGCCGCGGCCGCCGCGGTCGCCTGCGCCCTGGTCGCGGGGTGCGCCGCCATCCGGCTCGCCCGGTTCAACGTCTCGCCGAAGGACGGCCGGTTCTTCTGCGGCGTGCCGACCACCATGGCGGCGGCCGTGCTGGCCCTGACCGTGGCGATCGGGGTGCCGGTCTCCGGCCTGGTGATGGTCGGCGGGGTGGCCCTGCTCGCCTTCGCCATGGTCTCCAGCTTCCCGTACGCGAAGCTCGCCCGGCTGGTGAAGCTGCCGCCGTGGCTCTGGCTGGCCCCGGTGATCGGCGCGCTGGTCGACATCCGGCTCACCTTCGGCCTCGTGGTGGTGGGCTACCTGGTCAGCGGTCCGGTGCTCTGGCTGCACCAGCGCCGCGCCGCCTGACCCGTATCGACGCGAAAGGGGCGCCGCTCGTCGCGGCGCCCCTTTTCTTCGTATCCGGGATCAGAGCCAGCGGGCGATCACGGTGGCGCCGCCGACCACCTTGTCGCCCGGGCCGACCAGCGGCTCGGCCGCGTCCGCCGGCAGGTAGACGTCGGTCCGCGAGCCGAACCGGATCAGGCCGAAGCGCTCGCCCTTCGCCAGCAGCGCGCCGACCGGTGCCCGCTGCACGATCCGCCGGGCGATCAGGCCGGTACGCTGCGCCACCACCACGGTGCCGTGCTCGGTGTCCAGCACCGTGTACGCCGCCACGTTGTGCTCGGCGTCCGGCTTCATCGCGTTGACGAACCCGCCGTCCGCGACGAAGTAGTCGATCACCTTGCCGGCCACCGGCGACCGGTTGACGTGCACGTCCAGCACGGACAGGAAGACCGCGACGCGCAGCCACTCGCCGTCACCGAAGCGCTCGTCGTGCAGCCGCTGCACCGAGAGCACCTGGCCGTCCGCCGCGGCGACCACGGCCGACGGGTCCTCCGGAACGTCCCGCTCCGGGTCTCGGAAGAACGCGGCCACCGGGACGGCGGCCAGCGCCGGCAGCAGCCAGAGCTTCGACTTCGGCCGGGCCACCCGGGCCAGCGCGGCCAGGCCGAGGCTGATGCCGGCCGCCGCCACGCCATTGGAGTCGATGTGCATGGTCCGGGTCAGCGGCACGCTCGACGGCCGGTACGCCGGCGACAGCTTGGCGGCCAGCGCGGCGGTCGAGGGGGTGAAGCGGAGGTGGTGCACGCGTACCGGCGGGGAGTTGCGCAGCACCAGGTCGACGCGGACCCCGTGCAGCACACCCTGCCGGTCCAGCTCGGCCCCGGCGCCCTCGGTACGGAAGACCGGCGCGGCCACGCTCAGCACCCCGCCCTCGGTCAGGTACTTCGACAGCCCGTCGACGGCCACCCGGGTCTCGTCGGCGCTGCCGGTGAACGGTTCGGCGGCGATGACCACCTCGGCGGCGTCCGCCTCGGCGAGGGTGTCGGCCACCCGTACCCGGTCGGCGACCCAGCGGCCCTGGGCCGTCACGTGCTCGCGGAGCGCGGCGGCGGAGAAGTCATCCGCCGGCACCACGGTGAGCCGGTCGCCGGGGAGCAGCGCCTCGATCGCCGCCGCCAGCACCGCGGACTCCGGGGTCGCGCCGACCAGCAGGCCGGCCTTCGGGTCGTTGCGCCGGGCGAGTTCGCTGACGAGGGTACGGGCGGCACGCTCGCCGATGCCGACCGCACCGAACGGACCGGGGGTGCGTACGGCGGGGGACTGGGTCATGTCGGACGGGCTCCTGACGACGAGGTAGCGACGGACGGCGGCGGGACCACCACGGTGACCTGGCCGGTCGGGACGGGCCCGACGGCCGGAGGCACCGGCCGCGGCCGGTGCGGTCACGCGGTGGGCCGGCCGGCGGAGGCGAGATCTCCACCAGCCAGCATAGGCGGCAGCGTCGCCGCCCTGCACCGTCGTGGTCAGCTCGGCGGCCGCTCCGACCGGTCGGCCGTAGCCCCGTCGGCGCCCGGACCGGCCGCGGCACCGCGCCCGCCTGGCTGCTCCGGACCGTCCACCGCGGGCAGTTCGCGGGTCACCGGCGCGCTCTCGCCGGGACCTCCCTCGGCCGCCGGCTCGACGGCGGGCAGCTCGCGGGTGGCGAGATGGCCGGGGTGGCCCGGGGGGGTGGGCAACAACCAGTGCGGCTCGTCGCCGGCGGGCCGGTCCTCTCGCGCCTGGACCGGCCAGTCGGCCACCGCAGCGGTGGCCCACTCGTCGGCCTCGGGGGCGGTGGGCATTCCGTCGGTCGGGGCGGTATCCACATAGGACGTATCGACCGTCGCTTCAGGTCGTTGGTGGACCGGTTCGCTGTCGGCGTGCCGCCCGGAGCGTAGCGCGCCGACCAGGCCGAGCAGCCCGATCAGGAGGAGCCCGCCCGCCAGGAACCAGCCCACCGGGGGCAGGGCCAGCCCGAGGATCCGGGCGAGCAGCCACCAGACGGAGAGGCCGAGGAAGACCAGCCCGAAGGCGAACGACACGACGTCGGTGCGGTGGGCCTTCACCGGGTCACCTCCAGGTCTCCGGCGTTCACGTGGACGAGCAGGCGCAGGGTGCCCCCGCCGCGGCCGTCGGGCCCGAGGTCGGTGGTCTCCCACTGGCGGCCGTTGACCCCGCCGGTCCGCCGACCGAAGACGGTGGCGTCACCGGCGTTCACGTCGGCCACCGTGGTGACGTCCACGTTCGGCGGTACGACCACCGTCGCCTTGCCGAAGTTGACCTCCACGGTGACCTGGGTGTCCTTCTTGTCGAAGTCCACCGCCCGCAGGTCGAGCACCGCGTCGCCGAAGTTGTTCTCGTAGCGGTCCGCCAGGTCGCGGTAGCTGGGCGGGGCCCAGGTGACGTTGCCGTCGATGCCGCGGATCCGGTCGTAGGAGTCGGCGACGGTGGCGATACCGAGCGCCGCCGCGGTCACCAGGCCGAGCGCGATCAGCCAGCGGGCCCGCCCGAACCAGGTGCCCACCAGCAGCCCGATCCCGATGGTGGCGAGCGCCGCGGCGAAGTAGCCGGCCGCACCGACGGCGAAGACGTCGAGCAGGTCGAGCACGGTCACCACGCCCAGCGCCAGGAAGATCAGTGAGAAGGTGACCGCGCCGAGCGCGGAGCGCTCCTTCGGCCGCTTCGGTGGCCGTGCCGGCTGTGCGGGGGCCGGCGGCACCGGCGGGTACGCCTGGGCGTACGGGCCGTGCGGCGCGAACGGCGGCCGGTAGCCGCCCGGCGGCAACGGCGCGCCCACCGGTGCCGGCACGGAGACCGGCTGCCCGAGCGGGGCACCCGTCGTCGGCGCCCCCGGCCAGGCCGGCTGCGCGGCGGTGCGCTCGGGGTCGGACCAGGCCGGGGCCTCCGGGGCGGGCCCGGCGGCGGGAGCCGGCGGGGTGGCGCCGACCGGCTCGTCACCGGTCCGAGCCGGTACGGCCGCCGACCAGGCCGGCGACGCGGTGGTGGCCGCCCAGCCACCCGGGTTCGCCGGGGCGCTCGCCGGCCAGCCGGGCGCGCCGGTCGTCGGCGCCGCGGCCGGGCCGGCGGTGGCGGAGCCGGACCAGGCCGGGGCGGGCGTACCGGCCGGCGGGGTGGCGCCGGGCGCGGGCCAGGCCGGCGGGCCGGGCGCGGCGGTGGCCGGCTGCCGGCCCAGCGGGTTGCGCTGGTCCCGGTTGAGCAGCAGCGCACCGCCGATGAGGATCACCGCGCCGAGCAGGATCGCCCGGTAAGCGTTGGTGACGACGTAGCCGAAGCCGACCGCGACCACGATGCTGAGCACGATCACGGTGATCGGGGACATGCTCGACCGGCCCCGGCCGAGCATCGACTCGACCGGCGAGGCGGTGTCTCCCTCGCCGGGGATGATCAGCCACGCGGTGACGTAGACCAGGATGCCGATGCCGCCGAAGAAGCCCAGCACGGCGAGCAGCACCCGCCACAGCACCGGGTCGGTGTTGGTGGCCCGGCCGATGGCGGCGCAGACGCCGGCCAGGTAGCGGCCGTCCCGCGGGCGGACCAGCCCGTACCGGGAGGTGAAGCCGGCGGTGCCGGGCGGTGGGGCGTACCCCGGGGGTGGCGCGTCGGCGAACGGCGCGGAACCCGCGGTCGACGCGCCCGGCGGCGGGCCGGTGGATCCGGCCGGCGGCGGCGTCGGGGCATCGGCGGGGGTGGCCGCCGGCCCCGGCGGCGGGGGTGGCGGTGGCCCGTCCAACGGTGCCGCCCCGGGCCGGGGCGGACGGGCAGGGTCGTCGGTCATGCCTTCGATCCTGCTGCCCCGGTCGCCCGAGCGTCCTCCGGACCCGACCCTGACCCCACCCTGAGATCCTCGGCCCCCGAATGTCGGGGGCGTCCCCGTGGTCGGGGGCCGTCCAGCCGTGTGACGATCGGACCGGCACCGCCTCCGTCCCCGACCTGGGAGCCTCCGATCAGCACCACCACGACCCCGCCCCCACCGCGGCTCTACCGGGCCACCGAGCACCGGTTGGCCGCGGGGGTGGCCGCCGGCATCGCCGAACACCTCGGCGTCTCCGTGCTCCGCGTCCGGATCGCCTTCATGGTGCTGCTCGGGCTGAACGGCCTCGGACTGCTCCTCTACGCCGCCTTCTGGGCGGTGGTGCCACTGCGCCCCGGCGACACCGCCGTCCCGCCCCGCCGCGACCTCGCCCAGCTCCTGCCGTTCGTGGCGATCGGGCTCGGCGTGCTGATGGTCCAGATGATGGCCTTCCACTCCGTCGGCGCGGCCGGCACCGCCGGCTGGCTGGTCGCGATCATCGCGGTGGGTGCCGGCGTGATCTGGCACCAGTCCGCGCCGGAGCGCCGCCGGCAGGGGGGCGGGTCGATGCCGGTGCCCTGGCTGGGCGCGGTGGTGGAGGAGAGCGACCGGCGGGCATTCGTGCTCCGCTTCGTCGGCGGCGGGGTGCTCGTCGCGGTCGGCATCATCGGCGTGGCGGCGGTCTATTCGCCGGTGCAGAACTTCGACGCCGTGCTCAACGGCGTGATCTTCGCGCTGGTCGGGCTGGCCGGCGTGGGCGTGGTGGCCGGCCCGGTTCTCTGGCGTACCTGGAACCAACTCCGCTCCGAGCGGGAGGGGCGCATCCGGGAGCAGGAACGGGCCGAGCTGGCCGCGATGGTGCACGACCAGGTGCTGCACACCCTGGCCCTCATCCAGCGCAACGCCAGCGACGTCAAGACCGTGCAGCGGCTGGCCCGGGGCCAGGAGCGGTCGTTGCGGAACTGGCTCTACAAGCCGACCGCCTCGCCGACCGAGCGCTTCGCCGCTGCCCTGGAGCAGGCCGCCGCCGAGGTGGAGGACACCTTCGCCATCACGGTCGAGGTCGTGGTGGTGGGCGACCGGGAGACCGACGAGCGGGTGGGCGCGCTGGTCGCCGCCACCCGGGAGGCGCTGGTCAACGCGGCCCGGCACGCCGAGGTACGCACGGTGTCGCTCTACGCCGAGGTGGAGCCGGACCAGGTCAGCGCCTTCGTTCGGGACCGGGGCAAGGGCTTCGACCCGGATACGGTGGAGGATCACCGGCACGGCGTCCGGGGTTCGATCATCGGGCGGATGAAGCGGCACGGGGGCCGGGCGGAGATCCGCTCCGCGCCCGGGGAAGGCACCGAGGTCCGGCTGATCCTGCCGATCAGCGGCTCGCACGGCACGACGGAAAGGGACAGGTGACCATGGCCGAGCATGAACCGGTCGAGGAGGCGCAGCCCCGCGACGGGCGGCTGCGGGTGTTCCTCGTCGACGACCACGCCATGTTCCGGGCGGGCGTACGCGCCGAGCTCGGCGCCCGCGTCGAGGTGGTGGGTGAGGCCAGCACGGTGGCCGAGGCGGTCAGCCGGATCGCCGCCAGCCAGCCCGACGTGGTGCTGCTCGACGTGCACATGCCCGACGGTGGCGGCCGGGCGGTGCTGGACGCGATGCGGCGTACCCACCCGCAGGTGCGGTTCCTGGCGTTGAGTGTGTCCGATGCGGCGGAGGACGTGATCGGGCTGATCCGGGCGGGCGCCCGGGGCTACGTCACGAAGACCATCTCGCCGGAGGAGCTGACCGACGCGATCCGCCGGGTGGCCGACGGCGATGCCGTGTTCAGCCCGCGGCTGGCCGGGTTCGTGCTGGACGCGTTCGCGGCCCGGCCGGACGCGCCGGTCGCCGACCCGGAGCTGGACCAGCTCACCAATCGCGAACGTGAGGTGCTCCGGCTGCTGGCCCGGGGGTACGCGTACAAGGAGATCGCCCGGGAGCTGTACATCTCGATCAAGACGGTCGAGACGCACGTCTCCAACGTGCTGCGCAAGCTGCAGATGTCCAACCGGTACGAGCTGTCCCGCTGGGCGGCCGACCGCCGCCTGGTCTGACCGCCCCGACCGGCCGGCCCCGGTGCCCTCGTGGCGCCGGGGCCGCGCGCTGTCCGGGCTGCCGACGACCGGTTCAGATCACTCGGTGCGCAGCACGGTGAACGCCTCGGCCAGCCGGCCGGCGGGCAGTCCGGCGTCGCCGGCGATCATGCCGAGCAGGTCGTGCACCCAGGCCGCCACGTCCAGGTGCGCGGTCTGCGAGCGGTGCGCCCGCATCGCGGCGATCTTCCGGTCCACCCGGTCGGTGACGTCGACGGCGTGGTCCGGTGCCGGCCCGCCCGCGTACCAGATCTCCCGGACCACCCACGGCTCCAGGCCCGCGTCGATCAGCTCGGGAAAGGCGAAGCGGTTGCGGGCGTCGGGGTAGACGGCGCAGGTGGTGGCCTCGCCGACGGCCAGGTGGTCGGGGTGACTCGGGCCGGTGAGGTGCTCCCAGCGGCGCAGCGGGGAGCTGGTCAGCACCCGGTCCGGGCGGAACCGGCGGATCCCGGCGGCGATGTCGCGGCGTAGCTCCGGGCTGGAGGAGAGGATGCCGTCGGGGTGGCCGTCGAGGAAGTCGACCCGGTGTACGCCGACCGCAGCGGCCGCCGCCCGCTGCTCCGACTCGCGTCGGGCGGGCAGCTCCGCGCGCGGGGTGTCGTCGAAGCCGCCGGAGTTTCCCCGGGTGACGATGAGGTACGCCACTTCGATACCCTCATCCACCCAGCCGGCGATGGTGCCCGCACAGCCGAAGTCGACATCATCCGGATGGGCAAAAACTGCCAGCGCCCGGCGCACGTCGGGAAATACCGAAGCGGAGGCAGGAAAGCTCACAGTCGTCGAGACTACGCGTCGTCCTTCGACCGTTGTGGCCAAATTTTGCCTGTTCAGACCGGTACAGTTCGTCGATTTCATGATCTTTTCTCAAGTATCGGCAACGCGGCAGCCAACTAACGTCTTGATAACGGCACCTTCACGGAAGCGGCCGGTGAGTGTCACAGTTGCAGCACCTCACCCCTGGGCGTGAGGCAACTCGTCGGGCCCGCCGACCACGTGACGCCGCCTCTGTGTGGCGGCAGGTGGCCGTCGACCCTGCGCGGTGTCCTCGGGGGTGCGGTGCCCGGCGGATCGGTACCCCTGGGGTGTCCCGATTTCCTCTGCGGTAAGCCGGCGGCCCGTGGTTCGGGTCGGCGGTTGGTGCCACCCCCCAAGACGTGCGTGAAACCCACGACGGAACCAGGTTAGAAAGAGGAGGCCCCTCGGAATGAGAGTCTCGAAGCGGGCGAGCGGCGCGCTCGCGGTGGGCGCGGCTTTCGCGCTCGTCGCGTCCGGCTGCTCGAGCGGGAACGACAACGGTGGCGACGCCAGCGCCAGCAAGGACGGCGCCATCGTCATCGACGGCACCCAGCCGGAGAACCCCCTGGTTCCGGCGAACACCACCGAGACCGGCGGCGGCAAGATCATCGACTGGATGTGGACCGGTCTGGTCGAGTACCCCAACAACGGTGGGGCCCCGCAGAACGCCCTTGCCGAGTCGATCGAGACGAGCGACTCCAAGGTCTTCAAGATCAAGATCAAGCAGAACACCAAGTTCCACGACGGCACCACCGTCAAGGCCGAGAGCTTCGTCAAGGCCTGGAACTGGGCGGCGTACGCCCCGAACGGCGCGCAGAACGCCAGCTTCTTCGCCGACATCCAGGGCTTCTCTGACCTGAACCCCGAGGACCCGGACGGCGACGGCCCGAAGAAGGCCCCGACCCCGACGGTCAAGGAGATGTCCGGCCTCAAGGTCGTCGACGACTGGAACTTCGAGGTCACGCTCTCCGCGCCGACCGCGGTGTTCCCGACCAAGCTGGGCTACAGCGCCTTCATGCCGCTCCCGGACGCCTTCTTCAACATGAAGCCGGAAGAGTTCGGCAAGAAGCCGATCGGTAATGGCCCGGTCAGCCTCGTCTCGTGGCAGGACGACGTCGAGATCAAGCTCACCCGCTTCGACGACTACAGCCTGCGCGACAAGATGAAGATCAAGGACGTCACCGTCAAGATCTACCAGGACGACACGGCGGCGTACGCCGACCTGGTCTCGGGCAACCTGGACTTCCAGCAGCAGGTCCCGGTCTCGTCGCTGGCCGGTGACAAGTGGAAGACCGACCTGGGCGAGCGGGCCATCGCTTCCACCACCCCGTCGACGGGCATCATCGCCTTCCCGATCTACGACAAGCGCTTCCAGAACCCGAAGCTGCGCAAGGCGATCTCGCTGTCGATCAACCGGCAGGAGATCACCGACAAGATCTTCTTCGGTAACCGCAAGCCGGCCGACAGCTGGGCCAACCCGCTGACCCCGGGCGCCGAGCCGGGCAACTGCACCGCCTGCAAGTTCGACGCGACGCAGGCCAAGCAGCTCCTCACCGAGGCCGGTGGCTTCACCGGGCAGCTGAAGATGTACTACAACGCCGACGCCAGCCACAAGGAGTGGATGGAGGCCGTCGCCCAGCAGGTCAAGACCAACCTGGGTATCGACGCCGTCGCCGTCGGTGTGCCGACCTTCGCGGTCTTCCGGGCGAACATCAACGCCCACAAGATGGACGGTGCCTACCGGGCCGGTTGGCAGCAGGACTACCCGGACGTGGAGAACTGGATCAACCCGCTCTACGTGAAGGGTGGCTCCTCGAACGACGGTCTGTACAGCAACGACCAGGTGAACGCCCTCGCCAAGGAGGCCTCCGCGGCCCCCAGCCTCGAGGAGTCGCACAAGAAGTTCGCTGAGGCCGTCAAGCTCGTCGACCAGGACGTCCCGTCCATGCCGATCTACTTCGGTGGCCAGCAGTCCGGCCACTCCGAGAAGATCAAGAAGATGGAGCTGACCAACGTCGGTGAGCTCGACATCACCTCGGTCGAGATCTGATCCGAACGGTCTGACCCCGGGTCGGGCTCGCCTACCGGTGAGCCCGACCCGGGGCCGTTCCGCGAGGGGTGTACAACAAACCCCTCGCACGTTGTCGCCACCCGTGTCGGCCGATCCGACGCGCGCCTTGTCTGGAGGACCACCCCATGGGCCGTTATCTCTTGAGACGGCTGCTGCAACTCGTGCCGGTGTTCATCGGCACGACATTCCTGATCTACTGGCTCGTCTGGTCGGTACCCGGCGACCCGTTCGCCGGCAAGTGCGGCGACCGGGGCTGCCCGGAGAACTTCCGAGCGGTCATGACCGCGAAGTACCACCTCGACGACTCGATCTGGTTGCAGTACGCCAGCTACATGAAGAACCTGTTCCAGGGTGACTTCGGCATCACCTTCGGCGGCCGGGAAATCAGCGACATCATCCTGACGTCATACCCCAACACGCTGAAGCTGGCGGTGGTGGCGCTGGCCATCGAGGCCGTCATCGGCCTCGGCGCGGGCGTGCTGACCGGTCTCCGGCGCAACGGGTTCCTGGACAACCTGGTCCTGGTCTCCACCCTCTTCCTGATCGCCCTGCCGGTCTTCGTCATCGGCTTCGTGCTCCAGTGGCTCCTGGGCGTCAACTGGCACATCGTCCACCCCACCGTCTCCAGCGAGATGCGGATCACCGAGTTGCTCCTGCCAGGCTTCGTCCTGGGCAGCGCCTCGACGGCGTACGTCGCCCGGGTGGCGCGCACCAGCATCGCCGAGAACCGGCGTGCCGACTACGTCCGGACCGCGATCGCCAAGGGCCTGCCCATGCGCCGGGTGGTCGGCGTGCACCTGCTGCGCAACTCGCTCATCCCGGTCGTCACCCTGCTCGGCACCGACCTCGGCGCCCTGATGGGTGGCGCCATCATCACCGAGGGCATCTTCGGCATCAACGGCATCGGCCGTCAGGTGCTGCGCGCCATCGTCACCAAGGAGAGCGCTACCGTTGTCGGCATCGTGGTGGTGCTGGTCGTCGTGTATCTGGTGATGAACCTGTTGGTGGACCTGCTCTACGCCGCCCTGGACCCGAGGATTCGCTATGAGTGACCCGAGCGCCGCATCGCTTGTCAGCACCCCCCGCCCCGAGCAGCCGTCCGAGGCCAGCGCCCCGGCCAACGCCGGGCTCCCGGAGAGCGCGCAGAAGCAGCAGAAGCCGCGCGGTCTGCTCGGTGACGCCTGGATCGACCTGCGCCGCAAGCCGCTGTTCTGGATCTCCGCCACGCTCATCGTGATCTTCGTGCTGATGGCGGCCTTCCCGTCGCTGTTCACCTCCGGCGACGCGGTGAACGGCGCGCTGTCCCGCAGCCAGGTGAAGCCCTCGGCCGACGCCTGGTTCGGCTACGACGTGCAGGGCCGGGACGTCTTCGCCCGGACCATCTACGGCGCCCGCGCCTCGATCATGGTGGCGCTGCTCTCCGTGATCGGCACCCTGCTGATCGGCGGCACCATGGGCATCATCGCCGGCTACCGCGGCGGCTGGGTGGACGCGTTGCTCTCCCGGATCGCGGACATCTTCTTCGGCCTGCCGTTCGTGCTCGGCTCGATCGTCATCCTGACCACCTTCAACGGCTCGGGCTCGGACAACAACGAGTGGACGATCATGGGTCTGGTCATCATGTCGCTGACCGTGTTGAGCTGGCCGGTCGTGATGCGGCTGATGCGCTCCTCGGTGCTGGCCACCAAGGAGGCCGACTACATCGTCGCGGCCCGGGCGCTGGGCGCCGGTACCGGCCGGATCATCCTCAAGCACCTGCTGCCGAACTGCCTCGCCCCGCTGCTGGTGTACGGGACGATCATGGTCGGCTCTTTCATCGGCGCCGAGGCCACCCTGTCCTTCCTGGGCATCGGCCTGAAGACGCCCGTCGTGTCCTGGGGCATCATGATCAGCGAGGCGCAGAACTACCTCCGGGTCTCGCCGTACCTGCTGTTCTTCCCCGCCGCGTTCCTCGTCACCGCCGTGCTGAGCTTCGTCATGCTCGGCGAGGCGGTCCGCGAGGCCCTCGACCCGAAGCTCCGATAGGGGAGATTCAGTTGTCCGACATTCTCGTGTCCGAGCAGTCCGCGCCGGGCGCCGACGGATCCGGCCGCCCCTCGGGCCGCCTGCTCGAGGTTGACGACCTGCGGGTCGAGTTCCGCACGCGGGACGGCGTCGCCAAGGTCATCAACGGGGTGACGTACCACGTCGACGCGGGGGAGACCCTCGCCGTGCTCGGCGAGTCCGGCTCCGGCAAGAGCGTCACCGCGCAGACCATCATGGGCATCCTCGACACTCCGCCCGGCTTCGTCACCGGTGGCCAGGTCCGTTTCCACGGCAAGGACATGCTCAAGATGTCCGCCGAGCAGCGGCGCCGCATCCGCGGCGAGGGCATTGCGATGATCTTCCAGGACTCGCTCTCCGCCCTCAACCCGGTTTTCACCGTCGGGTTCCAGATCGCCGAGCAGTTCCGCGTCCGGCGTGGCATGAGCCGCTCGGACGCCAAGAAGCGCGCGATCGAGATGCTCGACCAGGTGAAGATCCCGAACGCCAAGGGCCGGTTCAGCAACTACCCGCACCAGTTCTCCGGCGGCATGCGGCAACGCGCCATGATCGCGATGTCGCTGGCGCTGGACCCGGAGGTGCTGATCGCCGACGAGCCGACCACCGCGCTGGACGTGACCGTGCAGGCCCAGATCATGGACCTGCTCGGCGAGCTCCAGCGGGAGCGGCAGATGGGCATGATCCTGATCACCCACGACCTCGGCGTGGTCGCCGACGTCGCGGACCGGATCGCGGTGATGTACGCCGGCCGGATCGTCGAGGAAGCCAACGTGTACGACCTGTACGCCAAGCCGGCGCACCCGTACACCCTCGGCCTGCTCAACTCGATCCCCCGGCTGGACGAGAAGGGGCAGGAGCTCCGCACCATCAAGGGCCTCCCGCCGAACCTGATGAACATCCCGTCGGGCTGCCCGTTCAACCCGCGCTGCCCCATGGCGCAGCCGGTGTGCCGGGAGAAGTTGCCCCCGCTGCTGCAGATCGGCAGCGGCCGGGCCAGCGCCTGCCACTTCGCCGAGGAGCTCGTGAACCGTGACTGAGAACATCATCGAGGTCCGTGACCTGGTCAAGCACTACCCCGTGACCCGGGGCATCGTGTTCAAGAAGACCATCGGTCAGGTCAAGGCGGTCGACGGCGTCTCGTTCGAGCTGAAGGCCGGCGAGACCCTCGGCGTGGTGGGCGAGTCCGGCTGCGGCAAGTCGACGCTCGCCCGGGTCCTGATGAACCTGGAGCGGCCGACCAGCGGCCAGGTGCTCTACAAGGGGCAGGACATCTCCAAGCTGTCCGGTGGCGCGCTGCGGCGCCTGCGCCGGCAGATCCAGCTGGTGATGCAGGACCCGTACACCTCGCTGAACCCGCGGATGACGGTCGGTGACCTGATCGGCGAGCCGTTCGAGATCCACCCCGAGGTGGCCCCGCGCGGCAGCCGCCGGGCCAAGGTCAAGGAGTTGCTCGACCTGGTCGGCCTGAACCCGGAGCACATCAACCGGTACCCGCACCAGTTCTCCGGCGGTCAGCGGCAGCGCATCGGCATCGCCCGGGCGCTCGCCCTGCGGCCCGAGGTCATCGTCTGCGACGAGCCGGTGTCGGCCCTGGACGTGTCGATCCAGGCGCAGGTGATGAACCTGCTGGAGAAGCTCCAGGCCGAGTTCGGTCTGTCGTACGTCTTCATCGCCCACGACCTGTCGGTCGTGCGTCACCTCTCCGACCGGGTCGCCGTGATGTACCTGGGCAAGATGGTGGAGATCGGCACCGAGGACGAGATTTACGAGCGGCCGACCCACCCGTACACCCAGGCGCTGCTGTCGGCGGTGCCGGTGCCGGACCCGACGCTGCGGGACAACAAGGCGATCATCCGGCTCACCGGTGACGTCCCCTCGCCGATCAGCCCGCCCTCGGGCTGCCGGTTCCGCACCCGGTGCTGGAAGGCGCAGGACCTATGCGCCCAGGAGGTGCCGCTGCTCCAGATCCGCCCGGGCTCGGACCACCCGAGCGCCTGCCACTTCGCCGAGCGGCGGGAGATCGTGCCCGCCCACGAGGTGGCCTGATCGATCCGGACCGCCTGCCGGCGTCAGCTCGACGCCGGCAGGCGGTTCGTCATGTCCGGCGACTCCAGCTCGGCTGGCGGCCATAATTCGGCCTCCGTGCCGCTGGGCGGCGCTCCGGACCGAATGAAGGCCGGGCGGCCATACAATTCGGCCTCCGTGCCGCTGGGCGGCGCTCCGGACCGAATGAAGGCCGGGCGGCCATACAATTCGGCCTCCGTGCCGCTGGGCGGCGCTCCGGACCGAATGAAGGCCGG
>NZ_JBIAHQ010000005.1:0-69509 GCF_042870725.1 Micromonospora sp. NPDC006431 | reverse complement strand
GGGCGGCCATACAATTCGGCCTCCGCGCCGCCAGGCGGCGCTCCGGACCGAATGAAGGCCGGTCTGTCGCCGCGCCACGACCTGGAGCCGCCGTCCGAGTTCCTCACAGCGGGCCACGGCCGGCGCGGAGCAGCAGCAGCGCGAGCTGGGTGCCGTCCGCGCCGAGCGCCTCCCGGAACCGCTCCAGGATCTCCCGCTCCCGGGACAGCACGAGGCGGGTGCCGCCGGAGGCCATCCGGGTGGCCCCGACCTCCTGGGACAGCGCGGCCCGCTCCTGCCAGAGGGCGATGATCGTGCGGTCGATCTCGTCGATCCGTTCGCGGATGGCCACGATCCGCTCGGCGGCCGCCGAGTCGTCGGTGCCGGTCCGCGCCGCAGCGGCCCCGGTCGGGTCGGTGTCGCCGGACCGGTCGTGTCGCGCCGGGCTGCCGCTGGACTCCACCACGTCAGTCATCATCGTCGTACCCTTCGGGTCTCGGGCCCGGTGCCCGGATCCCGGGACGAAAAAGCCCCGGGCTCCAGGAGCCCGGGGCTTTCGCAGGTCTGTGATCAGGCGCGACCTACGGCTGCCGGACTCCCGGTGCCGTAGTAAAAGTAGAAGCGCTGACCGAACACGTCGTCGAGTATGCCGACCGGCGGGCCCGGCGCGCAAGGAAACCCGCCAACAGATGGGACGGGGCGCTGACGGCTTCGTCTCGTCCGGGCCGGCGTGGGCGGGAAGTGTCCGCCGGGCGGCATAGACTCGCCGTGCGATGCATCCTCTCTTCGACATTCCCGCGCCCCCGCCCGCGCCGGAGTCCCGCCCGGCCCCGTCGCGCCGGCCCGGGGCCGTCCGGCCGGATCCGCAGGCACTCCTCGACGGGTTGAACGGTCCCCAACGGGACGCGGTCACCCACGCCGGTTCCCCACTGCTGATCGTGGCCGGCGCCGGCTCCGGCAAGACCCGGGTGCTGACGAACCGGATCGCGTACCTGCTCGCCGCGCGGGACGTGCACCCGGGCGAGATCATCGCGATCACCTTCACCAACAAGGCCGCCGGCGAGATGAAGGAGCGGGTGGCCGCGCTGGTCGGCCCGCGCGCCCGGTTGATGTGGGTGTCGACCTTCCACTCGGCCTGCGTCCGGATCCTGCGCGCCGAGCACGAGCACGCCGGGCTCAAGTCCACCTTCTCGATCTACGATGCGGACGACTCGCGCCGGTTGATGCAGCTCGTCGCCCGCGAGCTGGACCTGGACCCGAAGCGCTACCCGGCGCGCGGCCTGGCGGCCCAGGTCTCCAACCTGAAGAACGAGCTGGTCGACCCGGAGGCGTTCACCGCCCGGGCCAAGGGGCCCAACGAGCGGGCCCTGGCCGAGGCTTACACGCTCTACCAGCGGCGGTTGCGCGAGGCGCACGCGCTGGACTTCGACGACCTGATCATGACCACGGTGCATCTGCTCCAGTCGCACCCGCACGTCGCGGAGAGCTACCGGCGCCGGTTCCGGCATGTGCTGGTGGACGAGTACCAGGACACCAACCACGCCCAGTACGTGCTGATCAAGGAGCTGGTCTCCGGCACCGAGGGGATCCCGCCGGCCGAGCTGTGCGTGGTGGGTGACGCCGACCAGTCGATCTACGCGTTCCGGGGCGCGACCATCCGCAACATCCTCGAGTTCGAGCGCGACTTCACCGACGCCCGGACGATCCTGCTGGAGCAGAACTACCGCTCCACCCAGACCATCCTCAACGCCGCCAACGCGGTGATCGACCGGAACACCTCCCGTAAGCCGAAGCGGCTGTGGAGCGACGCCGGCGCCGGCGAGCAGATCGTCGGCTACGTGGCCGACACCGAGCACGCCGAGGCGGACTGGGTGGCGCGGGAGATCGACCGGCTGGTCGACCAGGGTGACACCCGACCCGGCGACGTGGCGGTCTTCTACCGCACCAACGCCATGTCCCGGGTTTTCGAGGAGGTGTTCATCCGGGTCGGCCTGCCGTACAAGGTGGTCGGTGGGGTGCGCTTCTACGAGCGCAAGGAGGTCCGCGACGCACTGGCCTACCTGCGCGCGGTGGTCAACGACGACGACACCGTCAGCCTGCGGCGGATCCTCAACACCCCGCGCCGGGGCATCGGCGAGCGGGCCGAGGCGTGCCTGGAGGCCCTGGCCAGCCGGGACCGGATCTCCTTCGGTGCGGCGCTGCGCCGGGCCAAGGACGCACCCGGGATCTCCACCCGGGCCGCCAACGGCATCGCCGAGTTCGTCGCGCTCCTCGACTCGGCGCGCGAGCTGGCCGCGACCGGCACCCCCGAGGACGTGCTGGAGGCCCTGCTGACCCGCTCGGGCTACCTCAGTGAGCTGGAGGAGAGCCTGGATCCGCAGGACGCCGGCCGGGTGGACAACCTTCAGGAGTTGGTCAGCGTCGCCCGCGAATACACCGAGCGGATCGAGGCGCTGGGCGAGGAGGAGGAGCGGGCCACGGTGGCCGGGTTCCTGGAGCAGGTGGCGCTGGTCGCCGACGCCGACCAGGTCCCCGCCGACGACCCCGAGCACCAGGGTGTGGTCACCCTGATGACGCTGCACACGGCGAAGGGCCTGGAATTCCCGGTGGTCTTCCTCAGCGGCCTGGAGGACGGCGTCTTCCCGCACCTGCGCTCGCTCGGCGACAACCGGGAGCTGGAGGAGGAGCGGCGACTGGCGTACGTGGGCATCACCCGGGCCCGGCAGCGTCTCTATCTGTCCCGGGCGGTCACCCGGTCGGCCTGGGGGGCACCGGCGTACAACCCGGCGTCGCGTTTCCTCGAGGAGCTGCCGCCGGAGCTGGTCCGCTGGGAGCGCCTCGAGGCCTCGTACACCTCGTGGGCCGGCGGTGGCGGCGGCGTCGGCGGCCGCGCGGACCGCGCGCCCGGCGGCCGGGGCGGCTTCACCGGGGGTACGCCGAAGGCCACCCAGCTCGCGAAGCGGCTCGGGGTGGATGCCAGCCGGCTGTCCACGGCCAGCGAGCTGCGGCAGGCGCCGAAGGTGTCGGTGGGGGACCGGGTCAACCACCAGCGCTACGGGCTGGGTCGGGTGCTGGCCGTCGAGGGGCACGGCCCGGGCGCCCGGGCGCAGATCGACTTCGGCGACCAGACCATGTGGCTGGTGCTCCGGCACGCCCCGATCGACAAGCTCTGACGGCGGGGCCCGGCCCGGCGGGTGCCGGACCGGGCCCCGCCTCGTGCCGTGGCCGTCAGCAGGCCACGTCGATGCCCCGGGCGCGCAGGAACTGCGCCGGGTCGATCTGGTTCCACATGGCGCCCTGGTGCACCTCGAAGTGCAGGTGCGGGCCGGTCGCGTCGCCGGTGGCGCCCTCGTAGCCGATGACCTGACCGGCGCTCACCTTGTCGCCGACGCTGACGATCAGCCGGCTCTGGTGCCCGTAGTGGGTCAGGTAGCCGTTGTGGTGGTCGATGAAGACCGAGTTGCCGTACCCGTCGCCGGCGTCACCGGCCTTGACCACCGTGCCGCCCGCAGCCGCGTGGATCGGGGTGCCTGCGGGCATCGCGAAGTCGATCCCGGCGTGCAGGGTGCCCCACCGCGGACCGTAGCAGGAGGTGATCGTGGCACCCTTCATCGGGATGACCCAGGCGGGCTTCGGCGGGACGGTCTTCTTCGGCTTCGGCTTCGGCTTGGCGGTGGCCGTCCTCGTCGGCGTGGGGCTGGCCGCAGTCGGGCTCGGCGACGGGCTGGCCGGGGTGGCCGACGGGGTGACCGGGGCGGTCGACTCGCGGACGGAGCGGTCGGCGCGGGCGGCGTCCTCGGCGCGGGCCTGGGCGTCGAAGTCGACGGCGGCCGGGGCCGGGGTGCCATGGTCGGCGGTCGCGACGGAGACGCCGCCGAAGCCGAGGCCGACCAGGGCGACCGCGCCGAGGACCAGGTAGGTGGCACGGCGACCCGTGCTCGCGCGCCGTCGGTGCCGGGCGGGGGCGTCCGGGATTTTCTCGTTCTGGCTGGAGCTGGCTTCCTGCACGGGGACCTTCATCAGTCGAGGGGCACGTGACCTCGAAATACTGGTGTCGGCTCCGGTCGTGGCGGGTACTGGGTGCGGGAGGCCCGGCCGGACCGGTGATGGATCGTGTCCGGGTTCAGCCCGTTCCGGTGCGATTTGCTCGAAAAAAAGATCATGCGCGGTCGTGGCGCTGCTCACACTTCCCGCTGTGACCCAACCAACTTTTCCGCCAACGAAAAACCGCCCAGATCATGCGATCCGGGCGGTCAGTGCACGATGCGCAGCGTCAGGACGCGGCTGCCTCGCTGTAGAGGTCCTCCAATTCCAGCTGGATGTTCACTCCGCGCTTCATGAGCCACGGCACCGGGTCCTGCGGCTGGCCGTTGACATGGATCTCCAGATGCAGGTGGGAGCCGTAGGAGTGGCCGGTGTTGCCGACCAGGCCGAGCTGGTCGCCGGCCTTGACCTGCTGGCCCTCCTTGACGCTGACCTCGGAGGAGTGACCGTAGATGGCCTCGCTGCCGTCCGGGTGCTGGACGATCACCGCGTAGCCGTAGCCGCCGAA
The DNA here is from genome assembly GCF_042870725.1 of Micromonospora sp. NPDC006431. Taxonomy (NCBI): domain Bacteria; kingdom Bacillati; phylum Actinomycetota; class Actinomycetes; order Micromonosporales; family Micromonosporaceae; genus Micromonospora; species Micromonospora sp. NPDC006431. Next base: position 64,978 of record NZ_JBIAHQ010000005.1, on the reverse strand, counting down.
CCAGCCCGCCTTGGTGACCGTGCCGCTGTGGATTGCGGTGTACGGCGTGCCCTCCGGGGCGACCAGGTCGATGCCGGTGTGCAACTTGCCCCAGCGCACGCCGTAGGGCGCGTTGAAGTCGTATCCGTGCAGGGGCAGCAGCCAGGCGTCCTGCTCGGTCGCGGCCTTGCTCTGCCCGCGGTCGGCGCGGGTCGGCACGTCAGCGCTGTCGGCGCGGCTCGCCGCGTCCTGGCTGGTGATCGAGGCCCGCTTGAGCTCGTCGATGGCCGACGGGCTGACGCTCTTGGCGTCCGGGAGGGCGTTCGCGCCGAGGGCGACGATGCCGGCTCCCACGAAAGCGGTCGTCACGACCGCGGCGTAGCGGCTCCGTGGGGGGGTGGGTACGCGGCGTCGACCGCGATATCTATCGGGCTCAGACGACAGGCGCTGGCGCACGCACACCCTCCGTTGTCGGGGATCCGATGCGACCTCCAGCCGTTCGATGAAGCTCCGTCGAACGTCCGGTGGCCGCGTCGTCACCCGTCCGTGGACCTGATGACAACCGTGGACACGTTAGCCAACAGCCACACTGGTCACAAGCCAAAGCGCCGAAATGGTGTTTCTTTCTGTCCCTTTCCATCCGCTCTTGTCATGTCTCGTGCCGCCGGTTGGAGGGCCCGCTCACTGTCCGTTCGTCGCGGACAGTGACCGTTCGGCGGAGGCGTCCGGCTTTGGGCGTACGGGGGCGCGCGGTAGTGGGCGCGGTGCTCCAGCTGACTGCCGCCCGGGTTCCGCGCGTCGGATCCGCCTGGCGCGGGTGCGGTCGTATGAGACAGGCCCCAACGGTGCCGGCCCGGGTTCCCGGCACCCGACCGGGCGGGTTACCGTTCGTTCAGGTGACAGTGCCGTAGCCGGTGAAAGGTGTGCGCTGATGAGCTCTCGTATCCGGGTCGTCGTCGCGAAGCCCGGCCTGGACGGCCACGACCGGGGCGCGAAGGTCGTCGCGCGTGCCCTGCGGGACGCCGGCATGGAGGTCATCTACACCGGGCTGCACCAGACCCCGGAGCAGATCGTGGAGACCGCCATCCAGGAGGACGCCGACGCGGTCGGCCTCTCCGTGCTCTCCGGCGCGCACATGACGCTCTTCAAGCGGGTGCTGGAGTTGCTCGATGAGCGCGACGCGGCCGACATCGTGGTCTTCGGCGGCGGCATCATTCCGGACGCCGACCTCCCCGAGCTGGAGCGGCTCGGCGTCGCCAAGATCTTCACCCCCGGCGCCACCACCCAGTCGATTGTCGAGTGGGTCCGGGAGAACGTCGCCCAGCCGGTCGCCTGACCCGGGTCGCGCCCGGTCCTCGACCGATGTTCGCGCGAGCGGCGGTAAAGACGGATGCCGGGCGGACGCGACCGGGGAAGGCGGTAAAGACGGATGCCGGGCGGACGCGACCGGGGAAGGCGGTAAAGACGGATGCCGGGCGGACGCGGCCGGGGAACTCCGGACAGGGGGGAGGGGCCGGACGCACCCCTCACACGCCCGGCCCCTCTATGCACGATGCCCCGCCGCCACCCCTCGACCGACAGGGCATCGGCCGCTCCCGTCGCCGCGCTGTACCAGCGCTCCGACATCAGACTCAACGACGCCCCCACCGGGCGGTTACGCCTGTTCCGTAAATCCCCCGGATGGCTGACCCGCCCTCCGGAATTAGCCCGCCCGACCAGATCGCCGTCGTTGGTCGGGTGCCCCCGGTACGGCCTCACGTGCGGTAGGGGAAAGGCCTGGTCTACCGATCGCGGCGAGGACATTCCACCTGGGCGTACCGGGGAACGGTGGCTGTGCATTACGGCACACCGCGCACCCGCTCGGTTGCCCCCGGTTCCCATCTCGTTAGGCTGCGGCAAATGGCCTGTCTCATCTGATGACAGGCGTCAAACTTATTTTCCAACGCTGGTGGCGGCGCGAGGGCGCGCCGCGGAGACGGGACGGGACGCGCAATCGTGGACCTGTACGAGTACCAGGGGCGGGACCTGTTCGAGCGGCACGGCTTGCCCGTGCTCGCCGGCGGCGTCGCCACTACCCCGGAGGAGGCCCGCGCGATCGCCGAACGCCTCGGCGGCCGGGTGGTCGTCAAGGCGCAGGTGAAGGTCGGCGGCCGCGGCAAGGCCGGCGGGGTCAAGCTGGCCGAGGGCGCGGAGGAGACGGTGGCCCGAGCCACCGACATCCTCGGCATGGACATCAAGGGTCACACGGTCCACAAGGTCATGATCACCGTGACCGCGGATGTGGCCGAGGAGTACTACTTCTCCTACCTGCTCGACCGGGCGAACCGTACCTTCCTCTGCATCGCCAGCGTGGCCGGCGGCATGGACATCGAGCAGGTCGCGGCCGAGACCCCGGAGAAGGTGGTCAAGGCTCCGATCGACGCCAACGTCGGCGTGGACGAGGCGAAGGCGCGCGAGATCGTGACCGCGGCCGGCTTCCCCACCGAGGTGGCCGACCAGGTCGTCGAGGTCGCGGTGAAGCTGTGGCAGGCGTTCGTCGCCGAGGACGCCACGCTGGTCGAGGTGAACCCGCTGGCCAAGACCAAGGACGGCAAGCTGCTGCTGCTGGACGCCAAGATCAGCCTGGACGAGAACGCCGCGTTCCGGCACCCGGACCACGAGGCCCTGGTCGACCAGGCCGCGGTGGACCCGCTGGAGCAGGCCGCCAAGGAGAAGGACCTCAACTACGTCAAGCTCGACGGCGAGGTCGGCATCATCGGCAACGGCGCGGGCCTGGTCATGTCCACCCTCGACGTGGTGGCGTACGCGGGCGAGCGGCACGGCGGCGTCAAGCCGGCCAACTTCCTCGACATCGGCGGTGGCGCGAGCGCCGCGGTGATGGCGAACGGCCTGGAGATCGTGCTCTCCGACCCCTCGGTCAAGAGCGTCTTCGTCAACGTCTTCGGCGGTATCACCGCCTGCGACGCGGTCGCCAACGGCATCGTGCAGGCGCTGGCGCTGCTCGAGCAGCGCGGCGAGCAGGTCACCAAGCCGCTCGTCGTCCGCCTCGACGGCAACAACGCGGAGGCCGGCCGGGCGATCCTCGACGGCGCGAACAACCCGCTGATCGAGCGGGTCGACACCATGGACGGCGCGGCCGAGCGGGCCGCCGAGCTGGCGGCTGCGGGGGTCTGATCATGGCTATCTGGCTGACCAAGGACTCGAAGGTCATCGTGCAGGGGATGACCGGTTCCGAGGGTTCCAAGCACACCCGGCGGATGCTCGCCGCCGGCACCAACGTGGTCGGTGGCGTCAACCCGCGCAAGGCGGGCCAGACCGTCGACTTCGACGGCACCGAGCTGCCGGTGTTCGCCACCGTCGCCGACGCCATGAAGGAGACCGGGGCGGACGTCACGGTCATCTTCGTGCCGCCGCAGTTCACCAAGGCCGCGGCCATCGAGGCGATCGACGCCGGCATCGAGCTGGCCGTGGTGATCACCGAGGGCGTGCCGGTGCACGACACCGCCGCGCTCTGGGCGTACAACGTGGCGAAGGGCGAGCGGACCCGGATCATCGGCCCGAACTGCCCGGGCATCGCCTCGCCGGGCGCCTCCAACGCCGGCATCATCCCGGCCGACATCACCGGCAGCGGCCGGATCGGCCTGGTCAGCAAGAGCGGCACGCTGACCTACCAGATGATGTACGAGCTGCGCGACATCGGCTTCTCGACCTGCGTCGGCATCGGCGGTGACCCGATCATCGGCACCACCCACATCGACGCGCTGGCCGCGTTCGAGGCGGACCCGGAGACCGACGCCATCGTGATGATCGGTGAGATCGGCGGCGACGCCGAGGAGCGGGCGGCCGAGTTCATCAAGGCCAACGTCACCAAGCCGGTGGTCGGCTACATCGCCGGCTTCACCGCCCCGCCCGGCAAGACCATGGGCCACGCCGGCGCGATCATCTCCGGCTCGGCGGGCACCGCCGAGGCGAAGAAGGCGGCGCTGGAGGCGGTCGGCGTGAAGGTCGGCAAGACGCCGACCGAGACCGCCAAGCTGATGCGGGAGATCATGTCCGGCCGCTGAGCTGCCGGGTCACGTACCGCGGGCGTCGACCGGGTCCGGTCGGCCCCCGCGGGCTTGTTGCGCGGCGCATGGGCGGGCGAGTCCGGTGCCGCCGGCCCGGCGGGTCAGCGGTACCAGTAGGGGTAGTGGGCGCCCCGAGCCCGGACGATCGCGCTGGCGATGAGGTTGATGACGCCCAGCGCGACGGCGAGCCAGCCGAGCAGTTGCGAACGCCCGAAACGCCGCGCGTCCCGGATCGACAGGTAGCCGAAGACGATGCCCAGGATGCCGCAGCAGAGCAGGCCGAGGACGATCCCCAGGACGCCCCAGAGAGTGGTCCGGTCCCGGCCGGGGGCCGGCGGTGGTGGTGGCGGCGGGTACGGAGCGTTCACGGCTTCCTCCCGGACGGGCCGGCGACGAACGGCCACGTCCTGGGCCGAGGCTAACCGGATCGGGGGCGGAGAGCCGGTGGATCAGGGAACTCGCCGCTCTGCCGGAGCGGTATCGGACTGCCGTCGCCCGCGTGACATGCCAGAGTAGAACGCGATGCCACCCGTCACCCCTGACCAGCCCCGCCGTCCCGCCGCCGGTGTCGCCGGCGGTGCCCGGCCGACCGGCCGTGCCCGACCGGCGCCGCGGGTGCCCGCGCCCCGGTCCGGGGAGGGGTCGCGCGGCCGGGCCCCGCTGCCCGTCGCCGCCGGGGTGGCGGCCGGGTGGGCGGCCGTGACGTCCTGGCTGCCGGTCACCCTGGTGCTCGGCCTGGCCCAGCTCAGCGCGGACGCCGGCTCGCTGCCCGGTGCGCTGCGTGTCGGCGCCGCCGGCTGGCTGCTCGGCCACGGGGTGCCGCTGGGGACCTCCGCCGGGCCGCTCGGCCTGGCGCCGCTCGCCCTCACCGCGCTCGCCGTCTGGCGGCTCACCCGGGCCGGCGTGCACGTGAGCCGGGCCATCGGCGCGCGCGGCGGTCGCTCACCCCGGCAGGCGCTCACCGCCGCGGTCGCCGTCGGCATCGGGTACGCGCTGCTCGGCGCCGTCGCCGCGATCGCGGTCAGTGCCGGCGGCCCGCAGGTGTCCCCGGTCCGGGCCGCGGTGACCTTCTGGATCTTCGGTACGGGGTGCGCACTGGTCGGCGCGGCGCGTACCACGGCCGTGTCGGTGCTGCTGGCCCGGCGCTCCCCGCCGCCGCTGCGGGACGGGGTGCGGACCGGGCTGGTCGCCGGGCTGCTGCTGCTCGCTGCGGGCGCCGGGGCGGCCGGCCTGTCGGTGGCCACCGGGGGCGGCGACGCGGCCGACATGATCGGCGCGTACCGGACCGGGGTGGCCGGTCAGGCGGGGATCACCCTGGTCAGCCTCGCGTACGCCCCGAACGCCACCGTCTGGTCGGCCAGTTATCTGCTCGGGCCCGGGTTCGCCGTCGGCAGCGGCACCGCCGTCCAGGTCAGAGAGGTCTCGCTCGGCGCGCTGCCGGCCGTACCGCTGCTGGCCGGGCTGCCGCGCGGCCCGATGGACGGCGCCGGCGCGGGACTGCTCGCGGTGCCGGTGCTGGCCGGGATGGCGGCCGGCTGGCTGCTGGCCCGGCGGCTGCTGCGGGCCGCGACCGACGGGCGGGCGACGGTGGGCTGGCCCGCGCTGCTCGTCCCGGCGGCGCTCGCCGGCCCGGTCGCCGGGGCGCTGCTCGGCCTGGCCGCCGCGCTCTCCGGCGGTCCGCTGGGCGGCGGCCGGCTGGGGGAGATCGGCCCGGTCTGGTGGCAGGTGGCCGGGGTGGCGACCCTGGTGGTCGCCGCCGGCGCACTGCTCGGCGCCGCCGCCACCAAGACCCTCGCCCCCACCCCCACCCCCTCCCGCCCCACCCCCACTCCGACCCGCCCCGCCGCCCCGCGCCCGCCCGCCCCGCCGCGTTGATCAAGAAGTTTGCGTCAGGACGACCGCGGAGCCCGGACGCAAACCTCTTGATCGACCCGGTGGGGCGTGGGCTGGGCAAGGAGAAGGGGGGCGGCCGGCGGTGCCGGACGCCCCCCTTCTGATGGGTCAGGAGCCGAGGTTGCTCAGGTTGATCGCGGCGCCCGCGATGGCGTTGATGATGCCGATGACCACGCCGATGCCGCCGCAGATGAGGCCGGCCTTGGCCTGGCCCGCGTTGGTCGCCAGGCCCTGCTGGGCCTTCTTCTGGCCCATCACACCGAGCACCACGCCAGCGATGCCGGCCGGAATGCCGAGCAGCGGGCAGCAGAGGCCCAGCACGATCGAGGCGATACCGGCGATCATGCCGATCAGGCCGAGGTTGTTGTTCTGCCCCTGCCCCTGCGGCTGCGGGTAGCCCGCGGCCGGGTACGTCGGCGCGGCGCCGTACGGCTGCTGCTGCGCGTACGGGTCCTGGTAGGGCTGCCCGGAGGTCGGCTGGCCGTAGGGCTGGCCCGAGGTGGGCTGCTGCCCGTACTGCGGCGCCTGCGGGGGCTGGGCGTACGGGTCGGGCTGCTGGCCGTACGGCTGGCCCGAGGTGGGCTGCTGCCCGTACTGCGGCGCCTGCGGGGGCTGGGCGTACGGGTCGGGCTGCTGGCCGTACGGCTGACCCGAGGTGGGCTGCTGCCCGTACTGCGGTGCCTGCGGCGGCTGGGCGTACGGGTCGGGCTGCGGGGACGTCGGGTTCTGGTTGGGCTGCTGACCGTACGGGTCCTGACCGGGGTAACCGGGCTGCATTGCGGGGTGCTCCTCAAACTGGGGGTCGACGGTCCATGGTCCGTTGCTGCTGCGCATCACTTCGCCCAGCACCGGGATCCCGCGGCAGACGGGCCCGGAACCAAGGTCACGATGCCGACACCGGGCCGGGCCTACGCCAACGAACCGGGCGACGGCAGCGTATCGTGCCCGCACCACCCGGAGATCACCCGCGACGTTCACCGCCCGCACGCTGGACGCCCCGGCCTGCCCGATAGGGTGGCCGCGTGACCGAGCCCGCGTCCGTCGCCCGCCTCGTCGTCCTCGTCTCCGGCTCCGGCAGCAACCTCCAGGCGCTGCTGGATGCCACGGCCGACCCCGGGTACGGGGCACGGGTGGTGGCGGTGGGCGCCGACCGGGACGGGATCGCCGGCCTGGACCGGGCCGCCGCGGCCGGGGTACCCACCTTCGTGGAGCGGCTGAAGGACCATCCGACCCGCGCCGACTGGGACACCGCGCTCACCACCCGGGTCGCCGAGCACCGGCCCGACCTGGTGATCAGCGCCGGTTTCCTCAAGCTGGTCGGCCCGCAGTTCCTGACCGCGTTCGGCGACCGCTACCTGAACACCCACAACACCCTGCTGCCGGCGTTCCCCGGCATCCACGGCCCCCGGGACGCCCTCGCCTACGGCGTGAAGGTCACCGGGGCCACGCTGTTCTTCGTCGACGCCGGGATGGACACCGGGCCGATCGTCGCCCAGGTCGCCGTGCCGGTGCTGGACGACGACGACGAGGAGACGCTCACCGAGCGCATCAAGGAGGCCGAGCGGCGCCAGCTCGTCGAGCAGGTCGGTCGGCTGGTCCGTGAAGGTTGGACGATCAGCGGCAGAAAGGTCACGGTTCCATGAGCGAGCGTCAGCGAGCGAATCATCGGCACCGCGCGGTGGTGCCGCATGCCGGCGCCGAGCGAGGCGAGGGGTCAGCATGAGCACCACTGAGGACGCGCGCCGCCCGATCCGACGGGCACTGGTCAGCGTCTACGACAAGACCGGTCTGGTCGAGTTGGCCCGGGCCCTGCACGGGGCCGGGGTGGAGATCGTCTCGACCGGCAGCACGGCGGCCACGATCGCCGGCGCGGGGGTGCCGGTGACCCCGGTCGAGCAGGTGACCGGCTTCCCGGAGATCCTCGACGGCCGGGTCAAGACCCTGCATCCGAAGATCCACGGCGGCCTCCTTGCCGACCTGCGCAAGGACGCGCACGCCGCCCAGCTCGACGAGCACGGCATCGCCGGCATCGACCTGCTGGTCTCCAACCTCTACCCGTTCCAGGCCACGGTCGCCTCCGGCGCCGACCAGGACGAGTGCGTCGAGCAGATTGACATCGGCGGTCCGGCGATGGTCCGGGCCGCGGCCAAGAACCACGCCTCGGTCGCCGTGGTGACCGACCCGGCGGCGTACCCGGCGCTGCTGGCCGCGCTCGCCGACGGCGGCTTCACGCTGGCCCAGCGGCGGGCCCTCGCCGCCCGGGCCTTCGCCGACATCGCCGACTACGACGTGGCCGTCGCCGACTGGTTTGCGGCCACCCTGGCGCCGGCCGCCGACGGCTGGCCGGAGTTCGCCGGCCTGGCGCTGCGCCGGCAGGCGGTGCTGCGCTACGGCGAGAACCCGCACCAGGCGGCCGCGCTCTACGCCGACCCGGCGAGCCCGGCCGGGCTGGCGCAGGCGGAGCAGTTGCACGGCAAGGAGATGTCGTACAACAACTACGTCGACGCGGACGCCGCCTGGCGGGCCGCGAACGACTTCCCGGCGCAGCCGGCGGTGGCCATCATCAAGCACGCCAACCCGTGCGGCATCGCGGTCGGCGCGGACGTGGCCGAGGCGCACCGCAAGGCGCACGCCTGCGATCCGGTGTCGGCGTACGGCGGCGTGATCGCGGTCAACCGGCCGGTGAGCGTGGCGCTGGCCCGGCAGGTCGCGGAGATCTTCACCGAGGTCCTGGTGGCTCCCGGCTTCGACGAGGGCGCGGTGGAGGTCCTCCAGGCCAAGAAGAACATCCGGCTGCTGCGCGCCCCGGAGTTCAACCCGCTGCCGGCCGAGTGGCGGCAGGTCACCGGCGGGGTGCTGGTGCAGTTGCGGGACCGGATCGACGCCGAGGGCGACGACCCGGCCAACTGGCGGCTGGCCACCGGCGAGGCCGCCGACGAGGCGACCCTGCGCGACCTGGTGTTCGCCTGGCGGGCGGTCCGTGCGGTGAAGAGCAACGCGATCCTGCTGGCCAAGGACGGCGCCACCGTCGGCGTCGGGATGGGCCAGGTGAACCGGGTCGACTCGGCGCAGCTCGCGGTCCGCCGGGCCGGTGCCGACCGCGCTCGCGGGGCGGTCTGCGCCTCGGACGCCTTCTTCCCCTTCGCCGACGGCCCGAAGATCCTCATCGAGGCCGGGGTCCGGGCGATCGTCCAGCCCGGTGGCTCGATCCGCGACGAGGAGACCATCGCCGCCTGCAAGGAGGCCGGGGTGACCATGTACCTCACCGGCACCCGGCACTTCTTCCACTGAGCACCGTCGTCCGGGGGCGCGGCCGGCGGGCCGCGCCCCCGTTGCACGTGCCGGGCCGTCGTCCGACGGCACCGTCACATGGCGGCTGCTGACCAGCCGTAAGTAGGAGCACCTGGCCATTGCTCGCCGGCAAAAGTTGTTGCTAGCGTGGCCCCGGCAGCAAGCGATCGATACCTCTCTCCTCTCGGCCAGCCCCCGTTCGCGGCCCGGGCTCCCTCGCGGCGCCCGCCCGAGCGGCCCCCTCCTACCGACAGGTCCGCCCCATGCGCGTGTTCGACCGGTTGACCGCCGTCGTCGTGGCGCTGGCGTTCGTCCTGGTCGGTCTGGGGGTGCCCGCCCACGGGGAGACCCCTGGCCCCGGCGTGGTGGTCACCGCCGCGCACCGGTCGATCGGCCAGGACACGCCGTCGGTTCCTGCCCCGGACGGACGGGCCCGGCAACCGCTCCAGCTCGGCGCGTCGGACACCGCGCCCCGACCGGGAGCCGTCGTCGATGCTCCGGTCACCACGCCGGGCCGTACCGCCCCGCCCTCCGGCGATCCCCGAGCCGTCGTGGCGCGCCCCGCGCCTCCCGAGGCTCCGCCGGACCTGCGGACGGAACTTCTCGGTGGACAGTGTGGTGACCACCGCGCCGGCGTCGTCTCCACCGACGGACCGGACGATCTCCTCCCGGCCCCGCCCGTGCCCGTCGGCGGCTCGCCCCATCCGGGCCTCGCCCCGACCCGCTACCGGCCGCCGGCCCTACCGCTGCCGCCGCGCGGCACCCTGCTCGCCCGGGCCCCGCCGACCGTCGCCTGACCCGCCCGCGCGCCCGCCGGTCGGCGCCGGCGCGCGGCGGAACGACCGTCGAATCCGGACGATCCGTCCGATCCCGAACCTGCCCAGGTGGCCATCCGCCGCCCCGGCTTTCCCAGCCCGGGCCACCTGCCCGGGCCCCTTGAATCCCGGAGGATTCAGATGTCCAAGTCCCGCTGGCGTAAGCCGGCGACAATCGCGGGCGCGCTGGTGCTGGCCGCCGCGCTCGGTGGCGTCGTCGCCACCAACCACGAGGTGCAGGAGAAGCTCGGCCTGGCCGACGAGCCCGGCGCCAACCTGCCCTGGCACCCCAGGGAGTTCACGGAGATGGCGGCCGGGGAGTCGTCCGAGGAGGCCGGCGAGGAGGCCTTCGAGGCCCGGACCATCGCCGAGCAGTTCGCCCAGGCCCGCTACGCCCCGGGCATCGTCTCGCCGGGCGCGTACTCCAACGCGCTGAGCCAGCTCAACGGGCTCGCCGCCACCAAGGGCACCTGGCGCGAGGTCACCAACATCAAGTACGACGGCGACGACCCGCGCTACCGCGACTACGCGTCCAACTCCTCGGGCGGCGCCGGCCTGGTCACCGGCCGGATCACCGGCCTCGCGGCGGACAACAGCGGCTACGTCTACGCGGCCGGCGCGGACGGCGGCGTGTGGCGCTCCTCGACCGGCGGCGGGAGCTGGACGCCGATCACGGACGCGCTGCCCACGCTGTCCAGCGGCGACCTCGTGCTCGCCGCCGACGGTTCGCTCTGGTACGCCACCGGCGAGGCGAACACCGGCGGCACCTCGTACGTCGGCGCCGGCGTCTACCGGCTGGCCAACCCGAAGAGCGGCGCGTTCAAGCCGACCGACCGGGTCGGTGGGACCGAGCTGGAGAGCACGGTCATCAACAAGCTGCGGTTCTTCGACGGGAAGGTCTGGGTCGCCACCAACCGGGGCCTGTTCTCGCACCTGATGAGCAGCACCTCGGGCGCCTGGAAGCTGGAGTTCGCGCCGAACCCGAGCTACCTGCCGGGCGGGGCGAACGCGGGTAACGCGAACGCCGCGTACAAGAACATCGTCAACGACGTGGCGAACGACCCGCGCAACCCGAAGCACGTGGTGGTGGCCTCGGCCTGGCGTTCCGGCGACACGTACAACGGCTTCTACGAGACCGCCGACTACACCGCCGGGGGCTGGACGAAGGTCAACCCGACCGGCGCCATGCCGGCCGACGACATCGGCTACGTGACGTTCGCCTTCTCCGCCGACGGCGGCCGGCTGTACGCGATCAACCAGTCGCCCCGGCTGCTCAACAAGCCGGCCGGCAACGTGAACAGCTACCTGGACGGCATCTACGTCGCCAACACCGGCAACCCGGCCGGCCCGTGGAACAAGATCGCCGACTCGTCGAAGCTGGGCAACTCCGGCTCCGCGCTCAAGCAGGCCGTCGGCGGCAAGGGCTACGGCCCGGGCATCCAGGCCTGGTACAACCAGTTCGTCGCGGCGGACCCGGCCAACCCGAACCACCTCTGGGCGGGGCTGGAGGAGGTCTACGAGACGACCGACGCCGGCGCCACCTGGAAGACCGTCGGTCCCTACTGGAACTTCAACTTCTCCTGCTGGAACATCTACGACGCGCAGAACACCTGCAGCAAGACGACCCACTCCGACCAACACTCGGTGGCGGTCGGCAACGGCTTCGTCTACGTGGGCAACGACGGCGGTGTGTACCGGCGGCCGATCAACGGCAAGACCGACAAGGCCGGGCACGCGACCGACTGGGAGAGCCTCAACGACGGCACCATCGACGCCCTCCAGTACTACGCGGTGGCGGTGGGCAAGGACCCGGCCAAGGCCGGCACGGTCGTCTCCGGCGGCCTGCAGGACAACGGCGTCTCGGTGCTCCGCCCCGGCGACACCGTGATGGGGTCCAACTTCGGCGGTGACGGTGGCGACTCGCTGGCCGACCCGGCCAACGGCTGCCGGCAGGTCCAGGAGTACACCAACCTGGCCATGCGGGTGACCGAGAACTGCAACGAGAACCCCGGCCCCGGCACGGCGAGCACCTCCACCTCGCGGGACATCCGGCCGTACACCTCGCGGCCGGGCGACGAGCCGGCCCGGTTCATCGCGCCGTTCGCGCCGGACGACCACGACGCCAACGTCTGGGTGGCCGGTGGCCAGCACGTCTGGGTGAACACCAAGGGCTACGCCATCCAGAACGGCAAGGGCTGGACGAACGTCTTCGACCTGGGCGCGGGGCACACCGCCACCTCGGTCGCCGTCTCCAACGGCATGGCGTACGTCGGCTGGTGCGGGCCGTGCAACAACGCCGGGTTCGCCCGGGGCGTCGCGGTCGGCAAGGTCGGCGACCCGTCGAGCTGGCACCAGCTCACCCTGCCGGGTGACTTCCCGAACCGGTTCGTGCAGGGCGTCGGGATCGACCCGGCGAACGCCGCGCACGCCTTCCTCGCGATCAACGGGTTCTCCCGCCGGTTCACCGAGGGACCGGGCGCCGGCTTCGGCCACGTCTACGAGACCACCGACGCGGGCGCGACCTGGAAGGACGTCTCGACGAACCTGCCGGACGTGCCGGCCAGCTCGATCAAGGAGCTGTCCAACGGCGCCCTGGTGCTGGCCACCGACCTGGCCACCCTCTACCGCGCACCCGGCGCCACCAACTGGCAGCGGCTCGGCTCCGGCCTGCCGCTGACCGTGGGCATGGACGTCGAGTACAACGCGGTCGACAACTCGGTCTACGTCGCGACCCACGGCCGTGGCATCTGGGCGTTCCCCCTCGCCCAGCTCTGACCACGGACGGGTCGGCCGGTCCCTGGGGGCCGGCCGGCCCGTAGGCCGCGACCGCGCAGGCCCCGCCCCCTCTTCCTCCGGGGGCGGGGCCTGCGTCGCGGCCAGCCCGGTCAGGCGGCGGGGCGTACCTCGGCGAAGTGGCAGGCCGAGGGGTGCGGGTCCGCGGCGCGGAGCACCGCGTGCGGCTCCCGGGTGGCGCAGATGTCCTGCGCCTTCCAGCACCGGGTGCGGAACCGGCAGCCGGACGGCGGGTCGGCCGGGCTCGGCACGTCGCCGGTGAGTCGGATGATGCTCCGGGTCGCCCGTGCCTCCGGGTCCGGCACCGGCACCGCCGAGAGCAGCGCCTGGGTGTACGGGTGGGTGGCCCGCTCGTAGATCTCCTGCTCGGTGCCGGTCTCCACGATCTTGCCGAGATACATCACCGCGACCCGGTCCGAGATGTGCCGGACCACCGACAGGTCGTGCGCGATGAAGATGTACGACAGCCCGAACTCGTCCTGCAGCTGCTCCAGCAGGTTGATCACCTGGGCCTGGATCGACACGTCGAGCGCGGAGACCGGCTCGTCGCAGACGATGATCTCGGGCCGTAGGGCGAGCGCCCGGGCGATGCCGACGCGCTGCCGCTGGCCGCCGGAGAACTGGTGCGGGTAGCGGTTGACGTGCTCGGGGTTGAGCCCGACCACGTCCAGCAGTTCCTGCACCCGCCGCCGCTTGCTGCCCTTCGGGGCCGCGTCCGGGTGGATGTCGAACGGCTCGCCGATGATGTCGCCGACCGTCATCCGCGGGTTGAGCGAGGTGTACGGGTCCTGCATCACCATCTGCATGTTCCGGCGCAGCCGGCGCAGCTCCGCGCCGGAGGCCTTGAACAGGTCCTTCCCCTCCAGGCTGGCCCGGCCGGCGGTCGGGGTCTCCAGCCGCATGAGCAGCCGGGCCAGGGTGGACTTGCCGCAGCCGGACTCGCCGACCACGCCGAGCGTCTCGCCGCGGCGCAGCTCGAAGCTGACCCCGTCGACCGCCTTGACGGCGCCGACCTTCTTCTTGAACAGCACACCCTGGGTGATCGGGAAGTGCTTGACCAGGTTGTTGACGGAGAGGATCGTCTCGCCGCGGACCTTGGTGTTGGCGGGCGCTGTCATCACGGACCTCCTGCGCGAAGTGGCGCGCGCTGGTCCGGCCGTCGCCGACACCCGGCGCCGGGTAACGCTGCGCAACGGTCGGCAATGGTATGTCGGGTGGTGGCTTCGGCATCGAGAGCGCGGCGAAGCGGTACCGGGCGCGGGTCGGGGCCTTTGTCCACCCGCGCTGGGGAGAATGATGAAGGAGCCGCTCAGAGGGGCTGTCGAGGCCGTCCCGGCGGCCCCGGAACGAGGTCTCGACATCCTCGCGGGCTTACCGGCCCGCCGTCTGTTCCACCCTGGTTGAGCATCGGCTGTCCGCCCCGACGTGTGGCGAAATCCACAATCCGTAACTCTGGGTGACGAAGCCCGCGTAGCGGATCGGCACCGTTGGCCGTCGCGGGCCGGCCGGGCGCGCGGCGTGAGACGATCCAGACGTGACGGCGATCATCCTGGACGGCAAGGCGACCGCGGCGGAGATCAAGGACGAGCTGCGGACACGGGTCAAGGCGCTGGCCGATCGGGGCGTCGTCCCGGGGCTCGGCACCGTCCTGGTCGGCACCGATCCCGGCTCCGAGGCGTACGTGAACGGCAAGCACCGCGACTGCGCCGAGGTAGGCATCGCCTCGATCCGCCGGGAGTTGCCCGCCGACGCCACCCAGGAGCAGCTCGACGCCGTCCTCGCCGAGTTGAACGCCGACCCGGCCTGCCACGGCTACATCGTCCAGCTGCCGCTGCCGGCCCAGCTGGACACCCAGCGGGCGCTGGAGATGATCGACCCCGAGAAGGACGCCGACGGCCTGCACCCGGTCAACCTGGGCCGGCTGGTGCTCGGCTATGACGCCCCGCTGCCCTGCACCCCGCGCGGCATCGTCGAACTGCTCCGCCGGCACGACGTCGCGCTGGTCGGCGCCAAGGTGGCGCTGATCGGCCGGGGCAACACCGTCGGCCGCCCGCTCGGCCTGCTGCTCACCCGGCGCAGCGAGAACGCCACCGTGACCCTCTGCCACACCGGCACGCTCGACCTGGCCGAGCAGACCCGGGCCGCCGACATCGTCATCGTCGCGGCCGGCGTGCCGGGCCTGCTCACCGCCGACATGATCACGCCGGGCGCCACCGTCGTCGACGTCGGCATCACCCGGGTGATCGGCCCGGACGGCAAGGGCCGCTACACCGGCGACGTGGACCCGGAGGTGGCCGAGGTCGCCGGCAAGCTGGTCCCGATGCCCGGCGGCGTCGGCCCGATGACCCGGGCCATGCTGCTGACCAACGTGGTGGAACGCGCCGAGCGTGGTGCCTGACCATCCCAAGCACGTCATAACCGTCCGCCCCTGGCCGGATCGGTGACAGGATGGCTGATACGGTCCGGAAAACCGACTGGTATCAGGGAGTGGGACGACCATGGGTAAGAAGGTCACTGTCGTCGGGGCCGGCTTCTACGGCTCCACCACCGCGCAGCGCCTGGCCGAGTACGACATCTTCGACACCGTGGTGATCACGGACATCATCGAGGGGAAGCCGGCGGGCATCGCGCTGGACATGAACCAGTCGCGTCCGGTCGAGGGCTTCGAGACCAAGGTCGTCGGCGTCACCACCGGTCCGAACGGCGAGGGCTACGAGGCCATCGAGGGCTCCGATGTCGTCGTCATCACCGCCGGCCTGCCCCGCAAGCCGGGCATGAGCCGGATGGACCTGCTGGAGACCAACGCCAAGATCGTCCGCCAGGTCGCCGAGAACGTCGCCAAGTACGCCCCGAACGCCGTCGTCATCGTCGTCTCCAACCCGCTCGACGAGATGACCGCGCTGGCCCAGAAGGCCACCCAGTTCCCGAAGAACCGCGTACTCGGCCAGGCCGGCATGCTGGACAGCGCCCGGTTCACCAACTTCGTGGCCGAGGCGCTGAGCGTACCGGTGAAGTCGGTGAAGACCCTGACCCTCGGCTCGCACGGCGACACCATGGTGCCGGTCCCGTCGAAGAGCACGGTGGACGGCAAGCCGCTGCGTGACGTCATGCCGGCCGAGCAGATCGAGGACCTGGTCGTCAAGACCCGCAACGGTGGCGCCGAGGTGGTCGCGCTGCTGAAGACCGGCTCGGCGTACTACGCCCCGTCCGCCGCCGCCGCCCGGATGGCGAAGGCGGTCGCGGAGGACTCCGGCGAGGTCATGCCGGTCTGCGCCTGGGTCGACGGCCAGTACGGCATCTCCGGCGTCTACCTGGGCGTCGAGGCCGAGATCGGCCGCGACGGCGTCCGGCGGGTCGTCGAGACCGACCTGGACGCCGACGAGCTGGCCAGCCTGAAGGAGGCCGCCGAGGCGGTCCGCGCCAAGCAGTCCGACGTCGCCAACATGTGATCCCGGCTGCCCGAAGCGCCCCGCGACCGCCGGTCGCGGGGCGCTTTCGCGTCCGGGCCGGGGATCAGTCGGCCCGGCCCGCGCCGCCGCTTCCACCGTCGATCAGGACGCCCAGGCCGTCGAGGACCCGGGCCAGGCCGAAGTTGTACGCCTGCTCCGGGCTGTACGCGGCCCCTTGCGCGGCCCCCGCGGCGGCGCCGACCTGGACCGCGGTCGGGTACCGCTGCTCATCGAGCACCCGGGCGAGCAGCGGGCCGTTCGCCGCCCACCACTGCTCATCGCTCCACGCGCTCTCCCGGCTCGCGAGCCGTGCCTCGGCCGCCGAGCGGGCCGCGGCCCGGACGAAGTCGAGGACGTACGTCAACGCCGCGTCCCGCTGCACGTCGGGCAGGCCGGTGCCGTCAAAGGCGCGCAGCTCGTATTCGTACTTGGCCATCAGCCCCGGGCCGAGCGGCGGCCGGCCGGTGGCGACCTCGGCGGCCCAGGGGTGGGCGGCGAACAGCCTGCGGTTGTCCTCGGCGAGCGCCGTCACCCGGGCCCGCCACGGCTCGCCGGAGCGGTCCGGCCGGGGCATCCGGGCGTAGCTCGCGTCCAACATCAGGTCGAGCAACTCAGCCTTGCCGGGCACATACGTGTAGAGGGTCATCGGCGCGACGCCGACGGCCTGGGCGACCGCCCGCATGGTCACCGCGTCCAGCCCGTCGGTGTCCGCCAGCTCGATCGCGGCCGTGACGATGTCGTCCAGCGAGTAACCCTGGCGCGGACCCCGACGCGGACTCTCGTCGGGTTGCCGCCAGAGCAGTCGCAGGGTGCGGGCCGGGTCGCCGGCTCCGCTGCGGTGGTTTGGCACCTCCCGATCCTCTCAGGCAAAAACCCCGTACGCAGTACGTTGTACAATGTACGGAGTAACCCCCCGGACATCAGGGAGACCACGTGCAGATCACCGCATCGGCCATCTCGCTCAACGTCGACGACGTGGCGGCCTCGGCCGCCTTCGTCCAGCAGCACTTCGGTTTCCAGCAGGAAATGGCGGCCGACGGGTTCGTCTCGCTGGCCCGCGAGGGGGTCGGCTTCAACCTGATCTTCCTGCGGGCCGGGCTGGCCAGCATCCAGCCGGATCGCCTGAAGCAGCAGCGGGCTCAGGGCCTGATCGTCGCCTTCGTGGTGGACGACATCGACGCCGAGTACGCCCGGATCCAGGCCGCCGGCGTGCCGGTCACGACCCCGATCCAGACCGAGCCGTGGGGGGAGCGCTTCTTCCAGGTCACCGACCCCAACGGGGTGATCATCCAGCTGGTGCAGTGGGTGCACGCCCCGGGCGAGGCGGGCTGATCCGGCGTAGCGGCGGGGGGGGGGGGGGGGGGCGGCCCGGGGGGGGGGGGGGCGCCGGGGGGGGGGGCGCGCCCCCCCCCGCCGCGGGGCGGGCGCCGGGGGCCCCCCCCCCCGGGCCCCACCGGTCTGGGCCCCGGGGGGGGGGGCGGGGCCCCCCGGGGGGGGGGGGCGGCCCGGCCCGGCCCCCCCCCCCCCCCCCGGCGCCCCCCCCCGCCCCCCCCCCCCGCGCCCAGGTGAGGCGTCGCCAGCACCGTCCGGCCGTGCCCGGCCAGTTCGCGCAGCAGAGCCGTACGGACCCCGCGTGCCGCCGCGGGGTCCTCCTCGTGGACGTACGCCAGGGTGGGGTCGACCAGCTGCACGGTGTGCACCAGCAGGTCGCCGGTGACCAGCAGGCGCTCGTCGCCCGAGTCGACCAGCACCGACTGGTGGCCCGGGGTGTGCCCGGGCGTGCTCAGCACGCGTACCCCGGAGGTGAGGTCGGTGTCGCCGTCGACCAGCCGGAGCTGGCCGGCGGCGCGCAACGGCCCCAGGAGTCGGGCCGGCAACTCGGGGTGGAACCGGTCCAGCGCCGCCAGCTCGGCCTGTTGCAGCAGGTAGTCCGCGTTGCGGAAGTACGGCGTGCCGAGCACCGCCCAGCCGACGTGGTCGCTGTGCAGGTGGGTGAGCACCACGGTCCGGACGTCCGCCGGGTCGATGCCGGCGGCGGCCAGTTCCGCCGGCATCCGGCCCGGGACCGGCGCCCAGCTCGCGGCCAGGGAGTCGGCCGGGCCGATCCCGGCGTCGACCAGGGTGACCGGCCCGTCCCCGGTACGCAGGGCGAAGCACCGGAACGGCAGCCACCAGCGGCCGTCCGGGGTGACCGTGTCCGGGTCCCGGCGGTCGGCCGCGCGCCACTGGTCCGCGGTGGCGTCCGGGAAAGCCTCCTCGCGGGGCTGGAAGAACGGCCCCGCCCCGTCGACCAGTGCGGTGACCGTGATAGACCCGATCGTGTGCGTCAGCGGCATCCGGGAAGGATGCCATCCCGACCCGTCCCGGGTGACCCCGATTCCATCGGGTGAGGCCGGCTGAGAAGCCCCGGTCAGTTTCCAGTACGCTCGTACTGCTTGAGCACGTGTCCCCCGAGAGGAGCGCCGGCCGATGGCGAAGATCAAGGTAAACAACCCGGTCGTGGAAATCGACGGCGACGAGATGACCCGGATCATCTGGAAGCAGATCCGGGAGCAGCTGATCCTGCCGTACCTCGACGTCGACCTGCACTACTACGACCTGTCGATCCAGTACCGCGACGAGACCGACGACCAGGTCACCGTCGACGCCGCCAACGCGATCAAGGAGCACGGCGTCGGCGTCAAGTGCGCCACCATCACGCCGGACGAGGCTCGGGTGGCGGAGTTCGGGCTGAAGAAGATGTGGCGGTCGCCGAACGGCACCATCCGCAACATCCTCGGCGGCGTCGTCTTCCGTGAGCCGATCATCATGTCGAACGTGCCGCGGCTCGTCCCGGGCTGGACCAAGCCGATCATCATCGGCCGGCACGCGCACGGCGACCAGTACAAGGCCACCGACTTCGTCGTCCCCGGCCCGGGCACGGTGACCATCACCTACACCCCGGCCGACGGTGGTGCGCCGATGGAGATGGAGGTCGCCAAGTTCCCCGGCGGCGGCGTCGCCATGGGCATGTACAACTTCGACGAGTCGATCCGGGACTTCGCCCGCGCCTCGATGCGCTACGGCCTGGACCGCGGCTACCCGGTCTACCTGTCCACCAAGAACACCATCCTCAAGGCGTACGACGGCCGGTTCAAGGACATCTTCGCCGAGGTGTTCGAGAACGAGTTCAAGGCGGAGTTCGAGAAGGCCGGCATCAGCTACGAGCACCGGCTGATCGACGACATGGTCGCCGCCGCGCTCAAGTGGGAGGGCGGCTTCGTCTGGGCCTGCAAGAACTACGACGGTGACGTGCAGTCCGACACCGTGGCCCAGGGCTTCGGCTCGCTCGGCCTGATGACCTCCGTGCTGATGACCCCGGACGGCCGCACCGTCGAGGCCGAGGCCGCGCACGGCACCGTCACCCGGCATTACCGGCAGTGGCAGAAGGGCGAGAAGACCTCGACCAACCCGATCGCGTCGATCTACGCCTGGACCCGGGGCCTGGCCCACCGGGGCAAGCTGGACGGCACCCCGGCGGTCACCGAGTTCGCCAACACCCTGGAGCAGGTCATCGTCGACACCGTCGAGGGTGGCCAGATGACCAAGGACCTGGCGTTGCTCATCTCGCGGGACGCCCCGTGGCTGACCACCGACGAGTTCATGAACGCGCTCGACGAGAACCTGGCCCGCAAGCTCGCCGCCTGATTCCCGTACCCGTCACCGATCGAGCCCGCCGGCACCCGCCGGCGGGCTCCGTCGTCCGGTGCCGGCGTCACCAAGAGGTGGCGCGCCTCGTTGAGCTGGGTGGACGGGATGCCAGTCCCATCCAGGAAGGTTGACCGCGGTCGCCTCGCGGCAGAGTGCCGATCAGCCAGCCTTCCCGGCTGTCGCGCACAGCCAGCCGTCCCTTCCCTTGCGGGGGGCCCTGTCCCGGGCCCCCCGCGCCCTGTTGTGGCACCCGCTCTGCCCCGAGTGTCGGCAGGCGGCCGTCGCTACCCAGGGACCTTCCTTTCAGGCGGCCCGCAGCAGCTCGGCGGCCCGCTCCGGGGCGATGTCGTTGATGAAGACGCCCATCGCCGACTCCGAGCCGGCCAGGTACTTCAGCTTGTCCCCGGCCCGCCGGATGCTGAACAGCTGCAGGTGCAGGTGCCCCAGCTCGCGGTCGACGTGCAGCGGGGCCTGGTGCCAGGCCGCGATGTACGGCATCGGCACGTCGAACAGCCCGTCGAAGCGGCGCAGCACGTCCAGGTAGAGCGGGCCGAACGCATCCCGCTCGGCGTCGTCCAGCGCGGGGATGTCCGGCACCGGCCGGTGCGGGGCCAGGTGCACCTCGAACGGCCAGCGGGCGGCCGCCGGCACGTACGCCGTCCAGTGCGCGTTGCGCGCCACCACCCGGTCCCCGGCGGCGCGTTCCGCGGCGAGCACGTCCGCGTACAGGTTGCCGCCGGTGCGCTCGGCGTGCCGGCGGGCGGCGGCGAGCATGGCGCGGGTCCGGGGCGTCACGAAGGGGTACGCGTAGATCTGCCCGTGCGGGTGGTGCAGGGTCACGCCGATCTCCACGCCCCGGTTCTCGAACGGGAAGACCTGCGCCACGCCGGGCAGCTCGCCGAGGGCGGTGGTCCGGTCGGCGAGCGCGTCGAGCACGGTCCGCACCCGGCGGGGCGAGAGACTGGCGAACGAGGCGTGGTGGTCGTCGGTGAAGCAGACCACCTCGCACCGGCCGCGCCCGCGACGTACCGGGGTGAACGGGGTGATCTCGGCGGGCTCCGCGGCGACCCGCTGGCTCAGCGACGGGAACCGGTTCTCGAAGACCGCCACGTCGTAGTCGGGGGCGGGGATTTCGCTGAGCCGGTCGCCGCGGGACGGGCAGAGCGGGCACTGGTCGGCCGGGGGAAGGAAGGTGCGGGTCTGCCGGTGCACCGCCACCGCCACCCACTCGTCGGTCAGCGGGTCGTACCGGAGCTGCGACGCCTGCGGCGGCGGGGGCAGGTCCCGTCGGTCCGGCTGGTCCCGGACCGCGTCGTCCCGCTCGTCGAAGTAGATCAGCTCGCGGCCGTCGGCCAGCTCGATCCGCGTACGCTTCACTTCGTCCCTCCCGTGGCGCGGACGATCAGCAGTTCGCCGACCCGTTCCTCGAGTACCCGGCGCGCCTCCGGCGCCAGCCGTTCGTCGGTGACCAGCACGTCGGCGGCGTCCAGCCCGACGATCGAGGAGATGCCGACCGTGCCCCACTTGGTGTGGTCGGCGAGCACCACCAGCCGGTCGGCGGCGGCCACCAGCGACCGGTTGGTGTCCGCCTCCATCAGGTTGGGCGTGGTGAACCCGGCCCGCTCGCTGATCCCGTGCACGCCGAGGAAGAGCAGGTCCAGGTGGAGCGCCCCGAGCGCCGCCACGGCCAGCGGGCCGACCAGCGCGTCGGAGGGGGTACGCACCCCGCCGGTGAGCACCACGGTCTGGTCCGGCCGGCCGGCGACGTGCAGGATCTCGGCCACCGGCAGCGAGTTGGTCACCACGGTCAGCCCGGGCACGTCGACCAGGCGGCGGGCCAGCTCGGCGGTGGTCGTACCGGCGGAGAGGGCGACCGCGGCGCCGGGCCGGACCAGCTTCGCGGCGCGGGCGGCGATCGCCGCCTTCTCCGCCGACTGGCGGACCGACTTGGCCCGGAAGCCCGGCTCGTCGGTCGAGCCGGCGAGGGTCGCCCCGCCGTGCACCTTGGCCAACAGGCCCTGCTCGTGCAGGGTCTCCAGGTCGCGCCGGATGGTCATGTCGGAGACGCCGAACTCGCCGGCCAGCTCGGTCACGCGGACGCCTCCGGCGGCACGGACCCGTTCCAGGATGGCCGCCTGCCGCTGCCGTGCCAGCACCCGACCTCACCTCCGCCTCCCGACCCCGTGCTCACGTTGTCGAACGTGTTCCAACAAGAATGAACACTAGCGCGCAGGGGGAAACAGCGGAAGAAAGGGGTGCGCGGCCGCCGACCGCCGCCCTCCCGCGACCGGACGGGCGGCGGCCCGAACTGCTCGGCCCGCCGCCATGCCGGCGCGCCGGGCGCTGGTCAGGCGGGCGCGGGAGCCCGGGTCAGGCCGGCTGGAGGCGGGGCTCCACCCAGCCGGTCTCGGTCAGGTGCTCCATCACCCGCTGGACCGCCTCCTCGACCGTCATGTCCGTGGTGTCCACCGCCAGGTCGGCATCGGTGGGCTCCTCGTACGGGTCGTCGATGCCGGTCATCCCGGTGATCAGGCCGGCACGGGCGCGGGCATACAGGCCCTTGCGGTCGCGCTGCTCGCAGACCTCCAGCGGGGTCGCGACGTGGACCAGCAGGAAGCCGGCCCCGGCCGCCTGCGCCATCTCCCGGGCGGTGGCCCGGGCGGCCGCGTACGGGGCGATCGGGCAGCAGATGCCGACCCCCCGGTGCCGGGCGATCTCGGCGGCCACCCAGCCGATCCGCCGGACGTTGGCGTCCCGGTCGGCCCTGGTGAAGCCCAGCCCGGCGGAGAGCTCCCGGCGCACCACGTCCCCGTCGAGCAACGTGATGCTCCGGTCGCCGCCCTCGCGCAACAGGTCGGCCAGGCCCCGGGCGATGGTCGACTTCCCGGAGCCGGAGAGGCCGGTGAGGAAGATCACCAGGCCCCGGTGCCGGCGCGCCGGACGGGCTCGCGCCAGCTCCTTGGCCACCGCCGGCGGGGTGTGCCACTCGGGCAGCGGGAAGCCCCGGTCCAGCAGGTCGTCGATCTCCTCCTGGCTGAGCGCCAGCCGCCGGTTGCGCGGCGGGATGTCCTCCCGCCAGCGCCACTGCCCGTCCCGGTTGTCGTACGCCAGTTCCCGGGGCACGAGCACGCGCAGCCCGGCCCCGGAGAGCATCCCCTCGGTGGAGAGCAGGTGGGTCACCCCGTACGCGGCGGCGACCCGGGCCCGGAGCAGGGCGTCACTGATCTCGTCGCGCCGCCGCGCCAGTGGCACCGCCAGCAGGGTGGCCGGGGGCATTCGGTCCCGGGCGGCGAACACGCTGCGCACCAGCGCCTCGGACGGCAGCCCGCCGGTCGCCGCCTCACCCACCGGGATCATCACCAGCAGGTGCGCGCCCAGGGTGCGGGCGGCGTGCGCGATCTGCGCGAGCTGCGGCCGGTGCAGCGGACGGTCGGCGAAGACGCCGAGCACCCGCCCCGGCGGCAGCAGTCCGCGGACCTCGTCGGGGCTGCGCCGCAGCCGCTGGAACGGCCCGTGACCGCCGTCGCCGAGCCGGCGCACCGCGCCACCCACGCCCGCCATGCCGTCGCGGACCGGCCAGACGTCGGTCACGTCCATCGCCGCCACCGGGGCACCCTCACCGTCGGTGAGCACCAGTGCCCGGCGCAGCGGGTCGTCCAGCTCCAGCCCGTCGGCGAGCGTCGCTGGCACCTGGAGGGTCACCGGCACCGGCCACGGCGTGCCGTCGGCGAGCCGGCCGCGCCGGCTCAGCGAGGCCAGGTCGGCGCGGGCCATGAAGCCGGTCAGCGGGGCGTACGCCCCGGTCAGCAGCAACTCCAGATCGGCCAGCTCACCGGGGCGAGGCGCGTACGCCGGCGCGTCCCGCAACACGTCCTCGGGCAGCACCCACCCGTTGCTCATCGAACCCCCAACTCACCGGCCGGCACACAGTTTCTCAGCCCACCGGCGATCGGTCGAGAGCGCCACTCCACCTCCCGGCCACCGCCCGTTGGCGCGGCGGTCGCCGATCGGCTCAGCCGGCGGGGGTGAGCGGGGCCGCGCCGAACGACACGGCGAACCGCTGGCACCAGATGGCGACGCTGGTCAGCCCGGTGAGATCGGTTCCGGCGGGGATCTCGTACGCCTGGTCTCCCCGGTTCCCCTTGAGCGGGCCGAGCGCGACGTGGCGCCCGTCGTCGAAGACGCGCCACCCGGACGGCCCGGTACGAACCGGCTGGTCGGTCAGCCAGACCTGAAGATCCGGACCGTTCGAGGTGTCCAGCCCGGCCAGTTCCAGCCGGTACCGATCCCCGGCGGTCCGGACGATCCGGGCACTGCCCCGGGTGTCGTGCTCATGGCTGACGAACTCGCCCCGGCTCACCAGGGTCGGCGCCGCCCGGGTGGCGGTGGCGGGACTCGCGGTGGACGCGGACGTGGTCGGGGCCGGGGTGATCTCCTCGACCGCGGTGAGCCGTTCGTGCACCTCGGTGTCGGTGACCAGCGCCCAGGGCCGGAACCAGTACAGCCCGGCCGCGGCGCCGACCGCGAGGACGGCGACCACGACCCAGGTCAGCGGGGTGCGAAGCAGTCGGCTCGGCATGTGCTGAGTCTTCCGCGCCCGGCGCCCGCGGTCACCGGTCGCCGCGCTTACGAAACCCTTACCGACCGTACGGAAATCAGGGGCATCCCCGAGCGTTTCCCGATACCCGGGGCGGCGTCCACTTCTTACGCTGGTCATCGTGACATTGCTCGCGACCGAGTCGCTGACCAAGACGTACGGAGGTCGGGTCACCGCGCTGGCCGACCTCACGGTGTCGGTCGAGCCGGGGATCATCGGGCTGGTCGGCGCCAACGGCGCCGGCAAGTCCACCCTGATCAAGATCCTCCTGGGCCTGCTCGCCCCGACCAGTGGTCGGGTCTCCGTGCTCGGCCTCGACCCCACCACCGACCCGGCCGCGGTCCGCGCCCGGGTCGGCTACATGCCCGAACACGACGCCCTCCCGCCCGACCTGTCCGCCGCCGAACTGGTCACCCACCTGGGTCGGATCAGCGGCCTGCCGCGGACGGTCGCCCGGGAGCGGGCCTCCGAGGCGCTGCGCCACGTCGGCCTGCACGAGGAGCGCCATCGGGCCGTCGGTGGCTACTCCACCGGCATGAAGCAGCGGGTGAAGCTCGCCCAGGCCCTGGTGCACGACCCCGATCTGCTCCTGCTCGACGAGCCCACCAACGGCCTCGACCCGGCCGGCCGGGACGCCATGCTCGCCCTGATCCACCGGATCGGCACCGAGTTCGGCATCTCCGTGGTGGTCTGCTCGCACCTGCTCGGCGAGGTCGAGCGGATCTGCGACACCCTCGTCGCCATCGACGGCGGGCGGCTGCTGCGCGCCGACCGGGTGGCCGCGATGACCTCCGCCACCGACGTGCTCGCCGTCGAGGTCAGCGAGGGCACGGAGGAGTTGGCCGCCCGGCTCGCCGCGCTCCAGCTGCCGGTGTCCCGGGAGGGGCGGCTGCTGCTCGTCCCGCTCGCCGACGACGCCACCTACGACCTGATCCTCGGCGCGGTCGCCGAGCTGGACCTGCCGCTGCACCGGCTGGACCAGCGGCGGCACCGGGTGGCCGAACTCTTCGCCACGAGGGAGCCCAGCCATGTCTGAGCCGACCGGCGTCATCCACGACATCGGCTACCAGCGCTACACCGGTCCGCGGCTGGGCCGCCGGCACGTCTTCGGCGCGCTCTACCTGCACGGCCTGCGGACCGCGTTCGGCCTCGGCCGGTCCGCCAAGGCGAAGATCTTCCCGTGGCTGGTGGTCGGCATAGTGGTGGTGGTCGCGGCCGGGCTGACCGCGGTACGCACCCAGACCGGCCAGGTCGTCATGACGTACGCCCAGTTCGCCGACGCGATGAGCTGGCTGGTCATCTT
Organism: Micromonospora sp. NPDC006431; assembly: GCF_042870725.1. Lineage (NCBI taxonomy): Bacteria > Bacillati > Actinomycetota > Actinomycetes > Micromonosporales > Micromonosporaceae > Micromonospora > Micromonospora sp. NPDC006431. The sequence continues at coordinate 39,101 of NZ_JBIAHQ010000005.1, read as the reverse complement.
CTTCGTCGCGGTGGTCGGGCCGGAGTTGGTCTCCCGCGACCTGCGCAGCGGCGTGCTGCCGCTCTACTTCTCCCGGCCGCTGCCCCGCGGCGACTACGCGCTGGCCAAGCTCGGCGCGCTGGTCAGCGCGCTCTGGCTGCTGCTCGGCGCACCGCAGCTGGTGATGTTCCTCGGCGCCGCGTTCACCACCGACAACGGCATGCACGGGGTCTGGGACGAACTGCTCGACCTCCTGCCCGGCCTGCTCTACGCGGCCCTGTGGGCGGTGGTCTTCGCCTCGGTCGGGCTGCTCATCGCCTCGCTCACCGGCAAGCGGGCGTTCGCGGCCGGCGGCATCGTGGCCGCGTTCCTGATCACCACCCCGATCGTCGGCACCCTGTCGATCATGCCGTCCCGGACGGTCAACGAGCTGGCGATGCTCGCCTCGCCGTCCACCCTCGTGCAGGGCGTCGGCCTCTACACCCTCGGCGACCTGCTGGCGCCCGGCGCGGCGGCGGACCAGATGATCGGCGGCTTCGGCCCGGTCTACCTGGTCGCCGCCGGGGTGCTGGTGGCCGGCTGCGTCGCCCTGCTCCTGCTCCGATACCGGAAGGTGGCCGCCCGATGACCACGATCAGCGCCGGCCCGCAGGCGGCGGCGCCGACCACCCCCGCGTCCACCCTCGACCTGGCCGGGGTCTCCCGCTGGTACGGCAACGTGGTGGCGGTCAACGACGTCACCATGCGGCTCGGGCCCGGGGTGACCGGGCTGCTCGGGCCGAACGGCGCCGGGAAGACCACCCTGCTGCACATGATGGCCGGCTTCCTCGCCCCGTCCCGGGGCGCGGTCACCCTCGACGGGGAGCCGACCTGGCGCAACCCGGACGTCTACCGGCGGCTCGGCCTGGTCAGCGAGCGGGAGGCGGTGCACGCCTTCCTGTCCGCGTACGAGTTCGTGCTGGCCAGCGCGAAGCTGCACCGGCTGCCCGACCCGGAGGGCGCGGCCCGCCGGGCGATCGATCTGGTCGAGATGGCGGACGCGCAGGACCGGCGGATCGGCACCTACTCCAAGGGCATGCGGCAGCGCACCCGGGTGGCCGCCGCGCTGGTCCACGACCCGCAGGTGCTGCTGCTCGACGAGCCGTTCAACGGGATGGACCCGCGGCAGCGGCTGCACATGATGGCCCTGCTGCACCGCCTCGGCGACGCCGGACGGACCATCCTGTTCAGCTCGCACATCCTGGAGGAGGTCGAGCAGGTCTCCGGCACCGTCCAGGTGATGGTGGCCGGCCGGCTGGCCGCCTCCGGCGACTACCGGACCATCCGGCGGCTGATGACCAACCGGCCGCACGTCTTCGCGGTCCGCTCCACGGACGACCGCGCTCTGGCGGTCGCGCTGATCGCCGAGTCGTCGGTCACCGGGGTGGAGCTGGGCCGGGACGGGCTCACCGTCCGGGCCGGCGACTACGGCGCCTTCACCCGGGCGCTGCCGAAGATCGCGCTGACCCGGGGCATCCGGGTCCGGTCCCTGACGCCCGAGGACGAATCGCTGGAGAGCGTCTTCTCCTACCTGGTGGGGAGCTGACTCATGTCGACCGTTTCCTGGATCACCGCGCGCGGGCTGTTCGGCCGGCGCCGGTTCCTGCTGCTGCTCCCGCTGCCCGCGCTGCTGCTGGTGCTCGCGATCGTCTCCCGTTCGCTCGGGGTCGACCCGGGCCAGTGGGGGCCCCCGGTGCTGGTCGGCCTCGGGCTGGCCGTGGTGCTGCCGGTGGTCGCGCTGATCGTCGGCACCGGGGTGCTCGGTGCCGAGATCGACGACGGCACGGTGGTGCACATCCTCACCAAGCCGCTGCCGCGCTGGCAGATCGTGCTGCCCAAGCTCGCGGTGGCGACCGGGGTCAGCGCGGCCACCGTCGCCGTCCCGCTCTACGTCGCGGGCGTGCTCGCCGATTCGGTACGCCTCGGCCTGGCGCTCGCCGCCGCGTCGGCGCTGGGCGCGCTGGCGTACTCGGCGCTGTTCCTGGTGCTCAGCCTGCTGACCCGGCGGCCGGTGCTGCTCGGGCTGGTCTACGTGCTGATCTGGGAGGGGCTGCTCGGCCGATTCGTGGACGGCACCAAGGTGCTCTCCATCCAGCAGTGGGTGATCGCCATCGCCGACCGGATCGCCCCCACCGAACTGCTCGGCACCACCGTCTCCGTGCCGGTGGCCGCGGTGCTGACCGCCCTGGTGGCGATCGGCTCCACCATCCTGGCCATCGACCGCCTTCGCTCGTTCAGCGTGGCTGGCGAGACGAGCTGACCGCGCACCGCCGCCCCACCCTCCCCGGGGCGGCAACTTCGGGGAAAGTGCTGCCTCCCGGCGTGCGGAGGCGGCACCTTCCCCGAAGTTGCGTGGATCTTGGAGTAAGCCCAGAGTCAGAAGGCGCAGGCGACGACGAGTTCGGGGGTGCGGTCGGGGAGCAGGTCGAGCTTGGCGATCCGGCCCGCCGCCCGGAGGTCGTCGGCGATCAGGGTGAGCTGGTCGAGCTGGGCGGCCGGGCCGAGCACCTCGGCCAGCGGCACGTCCGCCTTCATTGACAGCTTCCGTTCCGACTTGGCCCGGCGCACCTGGCCCAGCGCGTCCGCGGCCAGCCGCAGCAGCTGCGGGTCACCCGGTCCCTGGGTGGCCCGACCCACCTCGTAGGTCGTGGGCCACGGCGCGCGGTGCACCGAGCCGTACCGCCACCAGGACCAGACCTCCTCGGTGACGAAGGGCAGCACCGGGGCGAACAGCCGCAACTGCACCGAGAGCGCGGTGGCCAGCGCGGCCCGCGCCGAGTCCGCCCCCGGCCCGGAGCCGTAGGCGCGCTCCTTCACCAGCTCGATGTAGTCGTCGCAGAACCGCCAGAAGAACGCCTCGGTCGCCATCAGCGCGGCGGTGTGGTCGTACCCGTCGAAGGCGGCGGTCGCGGCGGCGACCACGCCGGACAGTTCGGCGAGCATGGCGGTGTCCAACGGCTCGATCGCCGGCGCGCGCAACGCGTCGGCGGCGCCCAGCCCGAGCGCGAACCGGGACGCGTTGAGCAGCTTGGTGGCGAGCCGCCGCCCGACCTTGATCTGCGCCGGGTCGAAGGCCAGGTCCATCCCCGGCTTGCCGCTGGCGGCCCAGTATCGCACCGCGTCGGAGCCGTGCTGCACCAGCAGGTCCATCGGGGTGACCACGTTCCCCTTGGACTTGGACATCTTCCTGCGGTCCGGGTCGAGGATCCAGCCGGAGAGCACCGCGTCGCGCCACGGCAGCACGCCGTGCTCCAGGTGGGACCGGACCGCGGTGGCGAAGAGCCAGGTCCGGATGATCTCCTGCCCCTGCGGCCGCAGGTCCATCGGGAAGACCCGGCGGAACAGGTCCGGGTCGGTCTCCCAACCACCGACGATCTGCGGGGTCAGCGACGAGGTGGCCCAGGTGTCCAGCACGTCCGGGTCGCCGACGAAGCCGCCCGGCAGCCCGCGCTGCGCCTCCTCGTAGCCGGGTGGCGGCTCGCCGGACGGGTCGACCGGGAGCATCGACTCGTCCGGTATGAGAGGGTGGGACCAGTCCGGCTCGCCAGCGTCGTCGAGCCGGTACCAGACCGGCACCGGCACGCCGAAGAAGCGCTGCCGACTGACCAGCCAGTCTCCGGTCAGGCCGCCCACCCAGTGCTCGTAGCGGTGCCGCATGTGCTCCGGCACCCAGCGCAGTTCCCGGCCGCGGGCCAGCAGCTCGTCGCGCAGCTCCGGGTCGCGCCCGCCGTTGCGCAGGTACCACTGCCGGGTGGAGACGATCTCCAGTGGCCGGTCGCCCCGCTCGTAGAACTTCACCGGGTGGGTGATCGGGCGCGGCTCGCCCACCAGGTCACCGGCGTCGGCCAGCAGTTGCACCACGGTGCGCCGGGCACCGTTGACGGTCTGCCCGGCCAGCGCCGCGTAGGGCTCCGCCGGCACCCCGGCCGGCGGCTCGGGCAGCAGCCGCCCGTCCCGGCCGATCACCACCCGGGTGTCGAGCTGCAGCTCCCGCCACCAGGTCACGTCGGTCAGGTCGCCGAACGTGCAGACCATCGCGATGCCCGTGCCCTTGGCCGGGTCCGCCAGCGGGTGCGCGCGCACCGGCACCTCGACCCCGAAGACCGGGGTACGCACCGACGCGCCGACCAGATCCGCGTACCGCTCGTCGTCCGGGTGGCAGACCACCGCCACGCAGGCCGGCAGCAGTTCCGGTCGGGTGGTGTCGATCAGCACGTCGCGCCCGTCCGGGCCGTGGAAGCGCAGCCGGTGGTACGCGCCGGGCCGCTCCCGGTCCTCCAGCTCGGCCTGGGCCACGGCGGTGGCGAACCCGACGTCCCAGAGCGTCGGCGCCTCCGCCTGGTACGCCTCGCCCCGGGCCAGGTTGCGCAGGAACGCCCGCTGGCTGGTCGCCCGGGCCACCCGCCCGATCGTGGTGTAGGTCAGCGACCAGTCCACCGACAGCCCGAGCCGCCGCCACAGCGCCTCGAAGACCTGCTCGTCCGCCGTGGTGAGCTGCTCGCACAGCTCGATGAAGTTGCGCCGGGAGATCGGGGCCGGGTCCTTGCGGGCCGCCTCGCTCACCGGCGTGGCCGGCGGCTGCCACTCCGGGTCGTACGGCAGGGCCGGGTCGCAGCGCACCCCGTACACGTTCTGCACCCGCCGCTCGGTGGGCAGGCCGTTGTCGTCCCAGCCCATCGGGTAGAAGACCGTCCGGCCGCGCATCCGCTGGAACCGGGCCACGGTGTCGGTGTGCGTGTAGGAGAAGACGTGTCCCATGTGCAGTTCGCCGGATACGGTCGGCGGCGGGGTGTCGATCGCGTACACGTCCGAGCTACGACCATCCGGGCTCGGCACGTCTGATGCCGCGCCGCGCCCCCGGACAGCCGCGTTCGAGCGGTCGAACGCGTACGTGCCCTCCTCCTGCCAGCGGCGCGCCCAGGTCTCCTCGATGCCGTCCAGGGTCGGACGCTCGGGGACGCCGGCGCGGCCCGTCCTCGCCGTATCCGTCATCAGCCGATCGTAGGCAGCCGGTGACCTACCAGCCACGAGTTATGCCCTCGCCACACCGTCCGTCGCGGTCGGCGGCCGCCCGACCCGACCCGACCCGGCCCGGCGGACCTGGACGCGGAGGAGACCTCGCCCCCGGGCTGAGCGGGCGGCCAGCCGGTCAGCTCAGCGATCGACACCCTGCCCGAAACCGGCCAGGCCTGGTGGTTAGCCCACGGCGAGTAGCGCCGCCGGCGGTGCCGGGCGCCCCGGCGGTCAGCGGGCGATCGGGCCGAGCAGCGGGCCGCTGGTGGCGAGCTGGAAGTAGGGCCGACCGCCGAGCCGCGCGTTGGCCCGGTCCAGGATGGTGGAGACCGGCGCATACGAGTTGTGCTCGTTCGGGTTGCTGCAGGGACCCTGGCCCGGGTCGCCGTTGGAGAGGATGCCCAGCGCCTTGCCGTCCGACTCGGTGAAGAGCGGTCCGCCGCTGTCCCCCGGCCGGGCGCAGATGCGTACGTCGATGCCGCCGCTGCCCTTGCCGGTGATCTCGCCGCACCGGGTGCCGGGCAGGTAGCCGGCGCCCGCCCCGGAGTCGACGTAGACCTCGCCGGACTTCGGCGTGTAGGCGGAACCGGTCGCGCAGACGACCCAGCCGACCTGGATGGCGCTGTACGCCACGTATCCGGTGATCGCCACGTCCCGGCTGGTCGTGCAGCGCGGGTTGTCGGCCACGCACCAGTAGTTGACCAGACTGGGGGTGCTCGTGGCGCCCCCCTGGTACGCCCAGCGGTCCAGCGCCCCCGGCTGGTACGGCATGATCGCGTAGTCGTACGGGAAGGCGTTCTCGGCCAGCACCGGGTCGGTCGACTCCACCGAGACCGGGATCTTCGGGCCGAGGAACTGGTGCCAGGTCCGGTCCACCTGCGTGTGCCGCCCGCCGACGACGCAGTGCCCGGCCGTCAGGAGGTACGCCTTCCCGGTGCGGGAGCGGACGTTGAAGCCGGCCGTGCAGCCGCCGACCGTGCCGTCGTCGCGGGGCACGTCCAGCCGGATCCCGCCCCGCATCGGCGCCTGCGGGCAGTAGCGCGGGTCGCACGCCTTCGGCACGGCGGCGCCGGCCAGCCGGGGCCGGGCCTGCGCGGGCACCCCGGCGCCGGCGAGCGCCCCGGCGAGCCGGGAGTCGTCGGCGGCGATCCCGTCCCCGGTGAGCACCACGACCGCGTTCCGCTCCTGGTCGACCAGGACGTCCTCGCCGGCCGTCAGGCCGAGCGAGGCGGCGAGCCGGGCTGCCGCGTCGGTGAGCTGCCGCAGCGGGTGACGTACCTGGACCACCCGGACGTGCGCGGCGTCCGGGGCGCCGGCGACGGCCGCGCGCACCGGGGCGGCGTCGGTGGCCCCGATCATGAGCACGCCGCCGGCGGCCTGGTCCAGCCACATGCCGCCGTACGTGTCGGGGTGGTCGCCGGCCAGCTTCGCGGCGAGCGGTGCGGAGAACTCCTGCAGGGCGAGTCGGCGGGCCGCCTCGGTGGCGGAGACGCGGTAGCGCTCGCGCAGGTAGGCGACGGACGCGGGGGCGGCCTCGGCCACCGCGCGAGCCGGTCGGGCGGCGGTGGCCACGGGGGCCCCGTCCCGGGTGGCGCCGCCGGTCGCCCGGCTGCCCATGCCGGCCTGGGCGCCCGGCGCCGGCTCGCTGGTCGCGGCGTCGGCACTCGGCGGGGCGGCGGCCGTGCCGGCCACCGGTGCCGGGTCGGCGTCGCCGCCCCGGGCCAGCACCACGCCGGTCGCCCCGACCGTGCAGGCGATGGCCACTCCGGCAACGACAAGACTTCTGCGGATCCGCACGCCGTGAACCTCCCCGTGTCCGGCGAAGCCGATCGGCGTGACGGTTGTCGTGGCAGGGCCACTCCCGGCGGCCGGTGCATGCGGCCGATCGACGGTCCGGAAGTCTATCGGCAGAGCCGGCCGCCCGTGACCCCGTGTGGGGGTGGGGTCAGATCAGCGAGTCGCGCCACTGGCGGTGCAGGGCGGCGTACCGGCCGCCGGCGGCGGCGAGCTCGGCTGGGCGGCCGTCCTCCACGATCCGTCCGCCGTCGAGCACCAGCACCCGGTCCGCGATCTCCACGGTGGACAGCCGGTGCGCGATCACCAGCGCGGTGCGGTCCTGCAGGATGCTGCCGAGCGCCCGCTGCACCAGGCGCTCGGTCGGCACGTCCAGCGACGAGGTCGCCTCGTCCAGGATCAGCACCCGCGGACCGGCCAGGAACGCGCGGGCGAACGCGACGAGCTGCCGCTGCCCGGCGGAGAGCCGGCCGCCGCGCCGGTGCACGTCGGTGGCGTACCCGTCGGGGAGCGCGGCGATGAAGTCGTGCGCGCCGATGGCCCGGGCGGCGGCTTCCACGGCCGCGTCGTCGGCGTCCGGGCGGCCGAACCGGATGTTCTCCGCCACCGAGCCGCTGAACAGGTGGTTCTCCTGGGTCACCAGCACGACCGCCCGGCGCAGCTCGGCGTCCGCCAGGTCCCGCAGGTCGACCCCGTCGAGGCTGACCGCGCCCGTGTCCGGGTCGTGGAACCGGGCGACCAGCTTGGCGATGGTGGACTTGCCCGCGCCGGTCGGCCCGATCAGCGCGACCGTCTGTCCGGCCGGCACGGCCAGCTCCAGCCCGGCGAGGATCGGCGCCTCCGCGCGGTAGCCGAAGGAGACCGACCGGAAGACCACGGCACCCCGGCCGCCGCCGGCGGGCAGTGGCACCGGCCGCTCCGGCTCGGCCACCGCCGGCCGCTCGTCGAGCACCCCGGCCAGCTTCTCCAGCGCGGCGGTGGCCGACTGCAACGCGTTGTAGAACTGGCTGAGCTCCTCCATCGGCTCGAAGAACCGGCGCAGGTAGAGCAGGAACGCGGCGAGCACGCCGACCTCGGTGCGGCCGCCCAGCACCCGCCAGCCGCCGTAGCCGAGCACCACCGCCACGGTCAGGTTGCCGATCATCCGGATGCCCGGCGAGTAGACCGCGATCAGCCGGAACGCGTCCAGGCTGGCCTGCCGGTAGTCGTCGTTCACCGCGGCGAAGATGCGCTGGTTGCGCGGCTCCCGCCGGTACGCCTGCACGGCCCGGATGCCGCGTAGCGACTCGACGAAGTGCACGATGACCAGCGCCACCGCCTCCCGGGTCCGCCGGTACGCTCCGGCGGAGGCGCGGGCGAACCAGCGGGACAGCCAGAACAGGAACGGGAAGGCGAGCAGGGTGGCCGCGGCCAGCGGCAGGTCCAGCCAGAGCAGGATGCCCGCCACCGACAGCACCGACAGCGCGGCCATCACCAGCTTGTCGATCCCGCCGTCGACCAGTTCGGCGATCGAGTCCAGGTCGCTGGTCAGCCGGGACACCATCCGGCCGGAGGTGTAGCGCTCGTGGAAGCCGACGTCGAGGCGGAGGAAGTGGCCGTACACCCGCTGGCGGAGGTCGAGCAGGACGGCCTGGCCGATCCGGGCGGCGAGGGTGAGGAAGCCGCGCCGGGCCGCGTACTCGGTGCCGGTGGCGACGACGAAGGCGGCGGCGACGGCGACCAGCGGGCCGGCGTCGCCGGCCCGCAGCGGCCCGATGCCCCGGTCGATGCCCAGCATCACCAGGTAGGGGCCGGCCATCGCGGCAGCGTTCTGGAGCAGCAGCAGCGCCACGGCCCAGCCGAGCCGACGCCGGTGCGGGCGCAGCAGCCCGTGCAGCAGCGCCCGGCTGCGGGCCCGGAGCCGGGCCACCGCCTCCGGGGTGGCGACCTCGGCCCGGCTGCGGTCGGCGTCCGGGTCGGTGGCCCGCCCGCGCCACCGGGACAGGTCGAGGCCGTCGTCCCGTGGTCGGCCCGGGGCGGGGCCGCCGTCCCGACCTCGGCGCGGGGCGGAACCGCCACCGCGGCGCGGACGGGGTGCGCGGAGCGGACCGTCCGCCCCGCTCACGAGTGCACCAGGCCGACACCGTCCGGCCGCCGCTCCGGCGCGGCGGAGAGCACCGCCCGGTACGCCGGCACGCCGGCCAGCAGTTCGGAGTGGGTACCGACGGCGACAATCCGCCCGCCGGCGAGCAGGGCGACCCGGTCGGCGAGCGCCAACGTGGAGGGGCGGTGCACCACCAGCAGGGCGGTGGTGTCCCGCAGGACCCGGCGCAGCGCCGCCTCGACCAGCGCCTCGGTGTGCACGTCGAGGGCGGAGAGCGGATCGTCGAGGACGAGCAGCGCGGGTCGGCCGAGCACCGCCCGGGCCAGCGCCAGCCGTTGCCGTTGCCCGCCGGAGAGGGACAATCCCTGCTCGCCGACCCGGGTGGCCAACCCCCACGGCAGCTCGTACGCGAACTCCGCCTGGGCCAGCGCGAGCGCGGCCCGGACCTCGTCCTCGCCGGCGTCCGGCCGGCCCAGGGTGAGGTTCTCCCACACCGACATGGAGAACAGGGTCGGCTCCTCGAACGCCATCCCGACCAGCCGGCGCAGCGAGCCGAGCCGCAGGTCCCGCAGGTCGTGCCCATCGAGGGTGATCCGGCCGCCGGTCACGTCGTGCAGCCGGGGGACCAGCGACAGCAGCGTGCTCTTGCCGCACCCGGTGGCCCCGACCAGGGCCAGCGTCTCGCCCGGTTCGACGGTCAGGTCGACCTCGCGCAGCACCGGCGCGGCCGTACCGGGGTAGCGGAAGGTCACCCGCTCGAAGCGCAGCCGGCCGCGGGCGTCGGCGCGGTCCAGCGCCCGGGCGTGTGGGGCGTCCACGATGGCCGGCGGGGTGTCCAGCACCTCCTGGACCCGGTCGGCGGCGGTCGCCGCCTCCTGCCCGTTCGCGATGATCCAGCCGAGCGACTGCACCGGCCAGACCAGCATGAGCTGGAGGCTGACGAAGGCGACCAGTTCGCCGATGGTGAGCACGCCCCGGGCGGCGGCCGCCGCCCCGGCCACCAGCACCACCCCGAGGGTCAGGTTGGGGACCAGGTCGAACAGCGCCGCGGTACGCGCCAGCAGCCGCGCCTTGCCGATCCCGATGTCGTGCAGCCGCCGGGCGCCGCCGGCGAACCGGGCGGCCAGCTCCGGCCCCCGCCCGTACGCCCGCATGGTGCGCAGGCCCTGCGCGGTCTCCTCGACCAGCGTGGCCACGTCGCCCTGCTGGTCCTGCATCCGCCGGGACGCCGCGTGGTAGTGCCGGGCGAACCGGCGGCTGATCAGGAACAGCGGCACCGCGCTGGCCGCCACCAGCAGGCCGAGCCACGGGTGCAGCCGGATCAGCAGCACCACCACGGCGGCGTAGGTGACCAGGTTGAGGACCAGGAAGAGCAGGCCGAAGGAGAGGAACCGGCGGATCACCGACAGGTCGCTGGTGATCCGGCAGAGGAGTTGGCCGGACTGCCAGCGGTCGTGGCAGCCGGCCGGGAGCCGTTGCAGGTGGGCGTAGACATCGGCGCGGATCGCCGCCTCCATGCCGACCGAGGACGACGACTGGGTCCACCGCCGGATGAAGATCAGCACCGCCTCGGCCACGCCGAGCAGCAGGGCGAGGGCGCTGAGCCGGAACAGCCCGGCCGGGTCGTGCCGGGCCACCGGCCCGTCCACCACCCGCTGCACGACCAGTGGCACGGCCAGGCTCGCCGCCGTGGCGGCCACGGCGGCGAGCAGCAGCCAGGCGAACTCGGCCGCGTATGGCCGCAGGTAGGGACGAAGCCGCCAGAGGTTGCGCAGCGGGGGGTGAGGCGCCGAAGGGTTGCCGTCGCTGTGCGCAGGCACTACGCGACGGTAGCGGCAGGGTGCGACGGTAGCGCTGTCAGCTAGCCGTCACCCGTCCCTCATGCCCGAGAAGCCACTTCTTCACGTCCAGCCCCCAGCGATAGCCGCCGAGCGTGCCGTCGGTGCGCAGCACCCGGTGGCAGGGGACGAAGAGGGCGGCCGCGTTGCGGGCGCAGGCCGCCGCGGCGGCGCGGACCGCGGCCGGCCGCCCGGCCAGCTCGGCGAATCCCGTGTAGGTCACCGGCTCACCCGGCTTCACGTCGCGCAGCACCTGCCAGGCGTGCGCCAGGAAGATGCCGTCGGTGTGCTGCGCCACCGGGACCGGGTCGATCGAGGTCAGGTCACCGTCCAGATAGGCGCGTACGGCGGTGGTCACCAGGCCCAGTTCGGTGCGGTCCCGCAGCTCACCGCGCAGGCTCGGGTGCATCAGCGGGACCAGGCCGGCCGGCTCGGCGGTGAACCCGGCCGCGCGTACCGCCCCGTCGGGTCCGGTGAGGACGCTCAGCGGGCCGACGGGGGTGTCGATGACGGTGCTGTCCAGTGTGGTCATGCTGCTCTCCAGAGTCGGATCACCGCATACGACCGCCAGGGGCGCCAGCGGTCCGCGTACGCGTCGAGGTTCTTCGGGTCGTCGGGCAGGCCGAGCGCGGCGGCGCCCCGGCGTACGCCCAGGTCGGTGGGGAGGAGGACGTCGGGGTCGCCGAGGGCGCGCATCGCCACGTAGCCGGCCGTCCACGGGCCGATCCCGGGCAGGGCGGTCAGCCGCCGTACGGCTTCCTCCCGGTCCCCGCCCGGCGCCAGGTCCAGCGACCCGTCCGCCACGGCCCGCGCCACCGCCCGGATCGTCTCCCGCCGCGCCCCCGGCATCCGAAACCCCTCGTCCCCCACCGCCAACACCTCCTCCGCCCCCGGAAACGCCCGCAGCCTTAGCTGATCATGAGGTTGGCGGCGGTCCGGGAGATCCACTTCGCCGTCAACCTCATGATCAACCGAGCTGGCGGTCGCGGTGAGGAGGTGGGTGAGGGTGGTGCGGGCGGACTGGAGGGAGATCTGCTGGGTGGTGATGGCACGGACGGCCATCTCGAAGCCGTCGACGGCGTGCGGGAGGCGGACGCCCGGTTCCGCCCGGACCGCCGGGGCGAGGGCGGGGTCCTCGGCCAGGGTGCTGTCGACCGCGACCGGGTCGGCGTCCAGGTCGAGCAGCCGGCGGCAGCGGGCCACCGCCGGGGCCAGGTCACGCATGTCGGCCAGGCGCAGCGTCGCGGCCACGTGGCCGTCGGCCGGGGTCAGCGCGACCGTGCCGGCTCCGTGCGGCAGCCGCAGCCCCCGGTGGTACGTCCCGTCGCGTACCTCCTCCACCCCGGGCAGCGCCCGCAGCGCGAGGAAGTCCAGCAGCGCCGCCGCGTGCAACGGCGGACGGTACGCCAGCCGCAGCGTGATCGTGCCCGCCCCACCCGCTGCCGGCCGTCCCGCTCGGCTGACCCGCAGCTCGGACGGCGTCGCCCCGTACACCTCCCGGACCGTGTCGTTGAACTGCCGGACGCTGCCGAAGCCGGCGGCGAACGCGACCTCGGCCAGGCCGAGCCCGGTGGTCTCGATGAGGATCCGGGCGGTCTGGGCGCGCTGCGCCCGGGCCAGCGCGAGCGGCCCGGCGCCGAGTTCGGCGCGGAGCATCCGGTGCAGGTGCCGCTCGGTGTAGCCGAGCCGGGCGGCCAGCCCCGGTATGCCGTCCCGGTCGACCACCCCGTCCGCGATCAGCCGCATCGCCCGCCCCACCACGTCGGCCCGGACGTCCCACTGCGGTGACCCGGGGGCGGCGTCGGGGCGGCAGCGACGGCAGGCCCGCAGGCCGGCGCCCTGCGCCGCGGCGGCGGACGGGAAGAACCGGACGTTCTGCCGTTTCGGCGTCATCGCCGGGCAGGACGGCCGGCAGTAGATCCCGGTCGACGTCACGCCGGTGTAGAACCAGCCGTCGAAGCGCTGGTCACGGCTGTCGACGGCCCGGTAGCACCGTTCGAAGTCCAACTCCACGCCATTGATCCTGCCTCGCAGGTCCAGCCTCCGGCTGGCGGGATTCGGACATGGCCGTACCCCCGCTCCGGCCCCCTCCCCGCCAGCCCGCCTGACCACAGCCGGCACGCCCTTTCCGCGCCTGCCCTGTCGATCATGAGGTTGGCGGCGGTCCGGGAGATCCACTTCGCCGTCAACCTCATGATCGACCGAGCCGAACTAGGGCTGTGCGTCAGCCGGCGAGCGCGGCGGGCAGGGGGTGGCCGTCGGGGGTGTGGCGGAGAGGTTGGGGGGTGCGGGCTGGGTGACGGGGTGGGAGCGCTGGGTGAGGGGGCGAGGGTGGTGGTCGGGCCGGGCCCGCTGGGCGACGAGACGACCCGCATCATGCCGACGTACGGTTGGCCACGCACTCGGCCAGCCGGGCTCGGTCGTCCTCGTCCACGCACCCTCCCGCGCTTGTCTGTCAGTGATGCAGACGCCCCAGCTCAGTCCAGCTATCCCTGACGCGGCAACGGTTTTCGGCGCCGAAAGTGTCGGTAGTGGTCGGTACGGTCCCGCCAACCAACTCAAGAAGAGGGTGCGGGGAGATGGCGAGCGTGGCCGGGCGAGGTGCCCGCTGATGCGGTCGGGGCGGATTCGGGTGGATCGCGCGGTGGTGCAGGGCTTCTACGACCGGATGCGGGTGGTGGCGCCGGCCGCGTACGGCGCGATCGAACGGGACCGGGCGGACGACCCGGGGCGGGCCTTCGCCGAGACCGCCTGCGGCCGGCTCGTCGGATCGCTCGACCCGGCGGGGCTGCGGGCGCTCGGCATGTGGGCGCACCACTGGTGCATGCGCTTCTACGACGACGACACCCGGGTGGGCCTGCGGCTGGTCCGGGAGATCGCCGGCCGGGCCGGGCTGGGCTGGACGGTCGACGAGGTGCGCTGGCTGCTCGACCAGTCGTACGCGGCCGGCCCGGCCGCCGCGCACCGGTTCACGCTGCCGCTCGCCGCCGCGGCCGAGTTGCCGCCGGGGGCGCTGCCGGATCGGGGCGGCGAGGCGCCGGACTGGCCCCGTCTGCTCGCCGGCTGAGCGCGGGCCGGCTCGCCTCCGCGACGGACGCGGGCCGGTCGGCCCCCGGGGACGTGGGCGCAGTCTCCGCAGCGGACCCGGAGCCGGGCGCGGCGGGCGTGAGCCGGTTCGACGGTTCGCCCGGGCGGGGCCGGCCCGGCAGCTGACCGAGCACCATCGCGGCGACCGCCACCGCGAAGCCGACCAGCTGGAGCGGGCTGAGTGCCTGCCCGAGCACCAGCCAGCCGAGGGCGGCGGCGGTCAGCGGGCTCAGCGCGCCCAGCACCGACACCCGGGTGACGGGCAGTCGTGCCGCGCCGCGGAACCAGAGCGCGTACGCCAGGGCGGTGCCGACCAGCCCGAGCCAGGCGTACCCGAGGAGGGCGGGCCGGTCCGGCGCGGGCGGCGCGCCCTCGACGGCGGCGGCGACCGGCAGGATCAGCAGGCCGCCGGCGACCAGCTGCCAGCTCGTCGCGGTGAGGGTGCCGACGCCGGCCGGCCGCCCCCAGCGGCGGGTGAGCACCAGCCCGGTGGCCATCGCGGCGGTGCCGGCGAGCCCGGCCGCCACGCCGAGCAGGTCCAGGCCGGCGCCGGGCCGCAGCACCACCAGTGCGACGCCCAGCGGCGCGGCCAGCGCGGCGAGCAGCGCCGGCCGGCCGGGCCGCGTGCCGAGGGCGGCCACCGTGAGCGCGACGACCAGCAGGGGCTGGGTCGCGCCCAGCACCGCTGCGGTGCCCCCGGGCAGCCGGTACGCGGCGACGAAGAGCAGCGGGAAGAAGGCGCCGATGTTCAGCGCGCCGAGCAGGGCGGCCCGCCACCACCAGGCGCCGTGCGGTCGGTGGCGGGTCAGGGCGAGCAGCAGCAGCCCGGCCGGCAGGGCCCGGTACGCGCCGGACCAGAGCGGCCGGTCGGCCGGCAGCAGCTCGGCGGTGACCAGGTAGGTGGTGCCCCACGTGGTCGGGGCGACGGCGGTGAGCGCGACGTCGGTCCAGCGGCGGTGCATTGCGACCTCTTCCCTCGCTGCTAAGTAGCTTAGAGCTAAGCTAATCAGTGTCGAGTGAAGAAGGAAGTGCGAGGTGCGGCACAATCCCTCCGTGGCAGCGGACGACGTGGACGTCATCGTCGAGCAGTGGCGCCGGGAGCGGGCCGGCATGCGGCCTGAGCCGATGGCGGTCTTCGGTCGCATCTACCGGCTGGCCCGCCTGGTCGGCGACGGTCAGGAGAAGGTGTACGCGGGCTGGGGGATCAGCCGGGGCGAGTTCGACGTACTCGCCGCGCTGCGACGGGCCGGCGACCCGTACACCCTGGCACCGAAGGCCCTGAGCGCCTCGCTGATGCTGACCTCCGGGGGGATGACCGGGCGGCTCGACCGGCTGGAGCGGGCCGGGCTGATCCGCCGATCACCCGACCCGGAGGACCGGCGGGGCCTGCGGGTCACCCTCACCGACACCGGCCGTCGCCTCGTTGAGGAGGCCGCCGACGCCGGCCTGGAGGTGCAGCGGCACCTCCTGGACGCCCTCCCGCCCGCCGACCAGGAACGCCTCGCCGACCTGCTCCGCGCGCTGCTGGCCGCCGCCGAGACGGGTCGCTGACCCGGGCGGGCTGCAGGTGCCCGGGGCCGGTGGCGCAGGATGATCGGAGATCGCCACACCACCGACCGGGAGGACTTCATGCCGGCTGCCGAACCGACCATCGTCGCCACCAGCACAGGCTTCAGCAGCCGCCGCCGCGGCCCCTGGGATGCGCAGCCCG
Source organism: Micromonospora sp. NPDC006431 (assembly GCF_042870725.1). NCBI lineage: Bacteria > Bacillati > Actinomycetota > Actinomycetes > Micromonosporales > Micromonosporaceae > Micromonospora > Micromonospora sp. NPDC006431. Next base: position 23,558 of record NZ_JBIAHQ010000005.1, on the reverse strand, counting down.
GGCCGATCTTCGAGCTGATGGCCGAGCTGGCGGAGGCCGGCCCCGCGCCGCGGATCTGCTACCTGAACCAGGCCGTCGGCGACCAGCCCACCTCGTTCAGCGTGTTCTACGGCGCGTTCGCCGGCACCCGGTTCCGCCCCTCCCACCTGGCCCTGTTCCCGATGCCCAACGTCGAGGACATCCGGGCCCACCTGCTCGCCCAGGACCTCATCTGGGTCGGCGGCGGCAGCGTCGCCAACCTCTGCGCGGTCTGGCGGGTGCACGGCCTCCAGGACATCCTGCACGAGTGCTGGCAGGCCGGGGTGGTGCTGGGCGGCGTCTCCGCCGGGTCGATCTGCTGGCACCTCGGCGGGGCCACCGACAGCTACGGCCCGACCCTGCGGCCCTTCACCGACGGCCTGGGCTGGCTCCCGTACGGCAACGGGGTGCACTACGACAGCGAGGGGCAGCGCCGGCCGCTCATGCACAAGCTGGTCGGCGACGGCACGCTGCCGACCAGCCACTGCACCGACGACGGGGTCGGGCTGGTCTACCGGGGCACCCGGCTGGCCGAGGCGGTGGCGGACAAGGAGGGCGTCGCCGCGTACCAGGTGACCCGGGAAGCGGACGGCAGTGTCCGGGAGACCCGGATCGAGCCCCGGCTGCTGACCGCTCAGCCCTCCTGAGCCCCGCCTGCTGGGCAGGCCCCGCCGCGCTCAGAGCCCCTTTTCGCTCGGCGGCGGGCCTGCCTGTCCGGGACGGGCGGCGAACCGCGTAAGCTGGCTCGTCGTGAGTCTCACCATCGGCATCGTGGGCCTGCCCAACGTCGGCAAGAGCACCCTGTTCAACGCGCTGACCAAGAACGACGTGCTCGCGGCGAACTACCCCTTCGCCACCATCGAGCCGAACGTCGGCGTGGTCGGGCTGCCCGACGAGCGGCTGACCAAGCTCGCCGAGATCTTCTCGTCGCAGAAAGTGCTGCCGGCGCCGGTCTCGTTCGTCGACATCGCCGGCCTGGTGCGGGGTGCCTCCAAGGGCCAGGGCCGGGGCAACGCGTTCCTCGCGAACATCCGCGACGCCACGGCGATCTGCCAGGTGGTGCGCGCCTTCTCCGACCCGAACGTGGTGCACGTCGACGGCAAGGTCTCCCCGGCCGACGACATCGAGACGATCAACACCGAGCTGATCCTGGCCGACCTGCAGACCCTGGAGAAGGCGCTGCCCCGACTGGAGAAGGAGGCCAAGCTCCGCAAGGACCGGGCCGCCGCCGTCGAGGCCGCTAAGAAGGCCGTCGACCTCCTGGACAGCGGCGTCACCCTGTACGCGGGCGCGGCCGCCGCCAAGATCGAGCTGGAGCACCTGCGCGAGCTGCACCTGCTCACCACCAAGCCGTTCCTCTACGTCTTCAACGTCGACGAGGCCGAGCTGGGCAACGCCGAGTTCCTCGACGAACTGCGCGCCCTGGTCGCCCCGGCCGAGGCGGTCTTCATGGACGCCAAGATCGAGTCCGAGCTGGTGGACCTGCCCGAGGAGGAGGCCCGCGAGCTGCTGGAGTCGATCGGGCAGTCCGAGCCGGGCCTGGACCAGCTCGTCCGGGTCGGCTTCCGGACGCTCGGGCTCCAGACGTACCTGACGGCCGGCCCCAAGGAGGCGCGGGCCTGGACCGTCCCGGTCGGCGCGACCGCGCCGGAGGCCGCGGGGGTCATCCACAGCGACTTCCAGCGCGGCTTCATCAAGGCCGAGGTGGTCTCCTACGGCGACCTGGTCGCGGCCGGATCGATGGCGGCGGCGAAGGCCGCCGGCAAGGTCCGGATCGAGGGCAAGGAGTACGTCATGCAGGACGGCGACGTCGTGGAGTTCCGCTTCAACGTCTGAATCCGGCCCGTTTCCGCAGGTCAGGAGGGTGTCCTCTCGCTCTGGGGCACACCGGGGGCACAGTCCCACGCCTCATCGACGGCCCGGCGGGTGCGCTCCTCCGAGTCCGGCATCAGGTGTCCGTACGTCGACAGGACCAGGGTCGCGTTCTCGTGCCCCAAGCGTTCGGCGACGGTGATGACCGACTCGCCCTGCATCAGCAGGACCGAGGCGTAGTGGTGGCGCAGGTCGTGGGTCGTGATGCTTCGCGGCAGGCCCGCTTTCCGCACGGCCGCGCCGAAAATGAGCGTGCCGTAGTAGTCATGCCGGTAGGGGCCGGCGAAGCGGGTAGTGAAGATGGTGCCGTCATCAGCCGGCGAGAACTGCGTCATGTGTGCGCGGACAGCGTCGGCGACGACCTGGGGAAGCGGCACCGTCCGGCGCGATCGGGGCGTCTTGGGTTCCGTCCGCACCTTGGACTGCGGTGCGAACTGCCACTCGATCCGCACCAGCCGCGAGGCGAAGTCGACGTCCTGGACGCGCAGCGCGAGCAGCTCGCCGAGGCGCAGACCCAACCCGGCCTGGGTGACGACCATGGCGCGGTTGCGGGCGGGGATCGCGTCGGCGAGCGCGCGCACCTGGTCGACGGTGAGCGGAACGATGCGCTCCCGGTGGGCTGACGGCAGGCTGACCCGGACCACGGGGGAGCGGCCCACGAGCCGATCCGCACGGCCGCCGCGTAGATCGAACGCAGCAGCCCGACGAGGTTGCGCACGGTCGACGGGGACAGGACCTTTGCACGGTCAGCGGCCCACGCCTGCACCTCGGAGGGCACGATGGCCGCTAGGCGTCGGGAGCCCAGTGGAGTAGCGGCGATGTGCGTTTCGATCAGGCTGGAGACCCGACGGGCGGTGGTGGGGCGGTGAGCGCGGCTGGCGGCCCACTGGCGGGCGTACTCGACGACGGTCGTCTTGTCGGACGGGTCGACGTACTGGCCGCGAACGATGTCGGCCTCGACCTGGGAAAGGAAGCGGTCAGCGTCGGACTTGCGCGTGAACGAGCGCTTACGCTGGCGGCGGGAGTCGTCGCGCCACCGCGCCAGGCCGGATGCTCGCGCGTGCCACCGGTTGGCCGATGCTCGACAAGGACACGCTGACACGACCCATCGTGGAAGCGGCCTTGGAGATCCTGGGCCAGTCTCCCCATGACCGGGAGTCAGACGCCTACCTGAAGCTCGTGCGACCCCGGGAGTACGAAGCGCTCAGCGCTGCGGCAGAAGAGAACGTGCAGTGCGGCAACAGCGTCATCGTGACCGCCCCTTTCATTGCCGAGTTCCAGGACCGGCAATGGCTGGATCGGACGCGAGCGCGGTTCACAGGCATGGGCGCCTCATTGAGCCTCGTCTGGGTGTACTGCGACGCGGACACGATGAACCTCTACCTCCGCAGGCGTGGAGCTGCACGAGACGCGGCAAAGCTCGCTGACTGGCCGGCCTACCTCAGCCGCATCGACACGGGCTTTCGGCCGCCGGCGCAGCACACAGTCATCAACAACTGCGTCTCGGCCAAGCCGTTGCAGGAACAGGCCGAAGTGCTGGTCAAGTCGCTGATGGGACTGGAGCTGGACTGATGCAGGGCGTGATCCTCTACGGTCCGCCAGCCTCAGGCAAGGACACCATCACGGCGGCCCTGCACCAACTCGACAGCCGCTACCAACAGTTTCGGCGTCTGAAGGCCAGACCAGGGCGTACCGAGGGCTACCGAATGATCAGCGAGGCCCAACTGGCGGCACTGCGCGCATCCGGCAGCGTGGTCTGGGAAAACCAGCGGTATGGGGCGTTGTACGTCGTGGACGCCCCCGGGCTCCGCCAACAGCTCGACGAAGCCGTCCCCGTCGTGCATCTCGGCCAGGTGGAGGCGATTGACGCTATACGGCGAGCCTTCCCAGAAACGCGTTGGACCGTCGTAGCTCTCACCTGCCCGCGAGACGTTGCCCAAGAGCGAATAGTCCGGCGAGCGACCGGCGACACGCTGCAACGACTCAGGGCATGGGACGAGACCCCGGCTGCGAGGACCGCGGACCTCACCATCGACACTTCGCAGACGCCACCAGACAGAGCAGCAAAGCTCGTCGACCAGGTAACGAGACCTGCGATGCCGTGGAGGGCGTGACAAGTCGGCGGCCGGCCCGGCGATGTCGGGCCTCAGGACCTGCGTGACAGATCAGTCTCGGGACGTGGGTGACACCGCTAGGCTCGACCGCCCGGACGGTGGTGACAGCCCGCTTGGAACGAGCGTCGTACGTCCTCACATGCCGATGAGCGGACGGCATGCCGATGACAGCGGGTCGCAGCCCCCGTACGTTGGCGTCATGGCGACTTTTTGGACCTTGGGATGCGATGCCGACCATCCGCAGCGGATCGCCGCTTTCTGGGCGCTGGCCCTCGGCTGTGTCAAGGAATCTGGCTTCGACGAGCCCGATAACGCGTCGATCGTCGACCCGGATGGCCGGGCCCCGCCATTAGTTTCCTGAAGGTGCCCGAGGGGAAAGCCGCTGAACCAAGAACCGGTCGCCGAATGCATATCGATGTCATGCCGACCGACGGGACACGCGATGAGGAGGTCGTGCGGCTGAAGGGGCTCGGGCGCGACCCGAGTACGAGGATCATCGCAAGCCCCAACGGCCCCGGTTGGGTGACCAGGGCCGACCCGGAGGGCAACCTGTTCTGCGTCGAGCGCAGTCAGGAGCATCATGATCCACGTCAATCGTCCCGCTGATCTAGGGTGACCTGGTGCCTTCGAAACCCGTGACAACCGTCCTGTTCGATTTCGCTTGGACCCTGTTCGCCAGAGACCCCAACCGCTGGATCGGCAGCGCGGCGGCCTTGGTCGGCCGGGAGGTGGCCGTCGGTGAGGCGCAGCGCATCGCCTCGGATTTCGCTGAGTTGTTGCGGACGACGGCTACGGACCCTGCTCACATCGCCCGGGACTTGGACCCACAGGTGTGGGACCGGGCGATTCTGGCTGTCCTGCAGCAAATCCGTGGGGTGGACTTGCCGTTTGCGCGAGCGCTGCACGAAACGCGCGCCGAAGCGCTCGAGCCGTACGCGGACACGTCGTCCACTCTCGCCGCACTGAGTGCCCGCGATATTCGCCTTGGCGTGGTCAGTAACGTCGGCTGGGACATTCGCAAATGCTTTGCGAGGCACGGGCTTGACCGCTACATCGATGCATTCGTTCTTTCCTACGAGGTCGGCTTCGTCAAACCCGATGTACGGATCTGGCGCACCGCACTCGACGCCCTGGCGGCACAGCCAGATCGAACGCTGATGGTCGGTGACCATCCCAGCGGCGACGGCGGTTCCGTGACCGCCGGGATACCGGCCCTGGTACTGCCGATGGTGAGTTCGCCAGCCCAGCTTCGCGGATTCGATCACGTGCTGACGTTGGCCGGAATTTGAAGCTGGTTCGGTTCTTGGTTTGTCGAGGTTGCCCTATGCACTTCGGGAAAGATGTCCGATTATTCCAGTATGAAGTCGAGGGCAAGTCCAGCAAGAACCGCATGCATATCGATGTCCGGGTGGCCGGTCCAGGCCCCTGGGACATGGTCGAGCGCGCCCGACTGATCCGGCAGAAAGTCCCCGAGTTGGTCGCCGCTGGCGCGACGGTGATCCGCGAGGAGTGGTACGGCGACGTGCTCGACCAAGTCGTCATGCAGGACCCCGAGGGCAACGAGTTCTGCGTCGCTTGATGCCACGGCCACTGCCCGCGATTCGGTATCCGGATCTGCCGCCACCCGTGCGCGGCGCCCATCCTGAACCATCATCCCTAGTGCATACTCCAGGGGGCTTCAGTCCAGACCCTCGCATCGGACGCCGACGCTTGCGATCTCCCCGCTGCGAACGAGTTCTCGGATCGCTGTGGTCATGGCTGGCACGCCCGGTTCCGGCACGATCAGCTGGTCAACGGCCCAGAAGTAACTGCCGTTCGCGACTTCACCGGTCTCCTTCCATCTCGTAAGCAGGCGGCGGACCTCCTCGACGGTGAAGATGGTCAACGCCCAACCGGAGCCGTCAGGAAGATCGACGAAGGCATCTACATTGGCTACGGACTCCTCTGTGTCCGTGCTGGGATTGAGAAGGAACCGTGCCACGAAGGTTGGTTCCGCGATAGTCGTGTACGGGTCGATGGTGCCCATGAGCGCCCATCATGCCGCACGTGCACGAGCAGATCGTGGTCCTGCCGACATCCGCTTCTGCCGCGAGTCGCGCGGTCGCCGCGATCATGTAAAGCATCATTCGAGGCCACGGTGTCAACCATCAACCGGAGTCGGACAAGCTGGCTGCCGGCGATGCGTTCAAAGTTTCTGTACGTCTTCAAGGCGGCCCTGAACGGGCCGCACGCGCCGCCGCCTGGGCGCGCGTCCGTCGCTCCGCTGGCGCTCCGACTCCGGCCACGCAACACGCCCGGCGGCTGGCGCGGAGAGCGGGAAGCCCAGGGGCCGCCGCAGACGGGATAGCGGAGGAGAGTGGTGAGATCCGTCGCCGGCAGCCGGCCGCGCCGCGCTTGAGCAGCGCGGCGCAGGTGACGCGCCGTCGAGTCCGCGCGGCAAGCCCCGAGCATGGGGGCGGTGTCCGCCGAGGGCATGCCGGTCGTCCAGGAGCCGGCTCCGCAGCCGCATCACGGTCAGGTCAACTGCTCGCCTGGGAGGGGGAGGGTGGCCGCCGATGGCCAGCTCCGACCCCGGGAGCCGGGTCCGTACCGGTCGAGGTCAGGTCAAATGCGCCACTGTGGCGGTGTCCGCCGGGGGCACGGTCCGTGACACGAAAGCCGACTCAGCCCGTCCCGGTAGGGGCTGTCCGCGCGTCAAGGCCCGCTTGACGTGGCGGGCCGGGCGGCAGCCCGCTCCCCAGGAGGGCGGGTAGGCGGCGGACGGGATGGCAGGATTGGCCTCGTTCTGACGGGCAACGGGAGGTACCAGGATGTCTGGCTGGGTTGATCTCTTGAGTGAGTCGCACGGCATCCGGGCGATTTACGGTGAGGACCTGCCGGCGCTGACGTCGGTTGACATCCCATGAGCTCGTCCTGCATCGCGACGGGCCACGCGCTACGTTGCGCTTCGACCTTCCCCAGTTCCCCAAGTCGCCACCGAAGAAGTGGGCGGATCAGGGCTTCAACGTCGTTCAAGTCCAACTCACACTGGTGGATGTGCTGCACCTGGCCATAGTCGGTTGGACGACCCGTGCTGTGCTTGACATCAATGTCGAACGCATGGGCGAGGCGCTCTCGTTGAGGGCAAACAATGGCCCGGTGGATATCAACATTGACGCCCGATGGCTTGTTCTGTCACACCTGTCGGCCTATTGCCGTGCCTCGGCTGAGTGACTATCTGGGTGACGACGGGTACGAGCGGCGGCGGACGTCCACGGACGATCCCGGACGGTTGCCGCAGGCACATGCAGATGACCGCGCAGGTCAGCGAGCCCTGATGGTTGCCTGGGGGTCAAGGGGTCGTCGGTTCGAATCCCGCCGTTCCCACCAAGGCCCGAGGGCGTATCCGATCGAGGGGCGCGCCATCTCGTCGTTGAACGGCTGTTCAGGCGAGGCACTGGCCGCCCGGCAAGGCACCGAGCACTTGCTGCTGCCCGCCCCAGCCCACCACGCAACCGGCGCCTGCGGGTACGGCGTAGACGATGGCGTGCCGGGGTGCCGGATCCGCTGGCCCGGCTGGTCGTACGACTATGTCGGTGAAGCCGGCGGCGGTAAGCGCCTGCCGGATCTGGTCGGCCATCTGCTCCGGGCTGTCCGTGGTCGGAAACATCCGCCGGCGGGCCTGCTCCGCCACGCACTCCTCGGTGACCGGCCGGGCACAGTCAAACCTCATCCGGTCCAGCGCCGCGCGGACGGCCTCGGCTGCGGTCTCCGCCTCAGCTCGCTGCCTTGAGCTGAGTTTGCTGCGGCTCAGCTCGTCGTCCACTACTCGCTGGCAGTAGGTGGGGTCGTACTGGCCGGCCTGACCAGCCCAGGTGCAGAGGGTGGCGGGGCCGGACGTATGGGCCGGAGCCGGTGTGCCTGAAACATCCTGCCATTTTGAGCCGGCGGTGGCGGTGGACCCGGTGCCCGGTGCCGGGGACGGCGACTCGCAGGCAGTGATTGTCAGGGCGGCGAGCACAAGCCCGACCAGAGCCGTCCGGGATGAACCGATGATTGGAGCCTGCGCGTGCACTGCCGCAGCATAAGGACGCGCCAGCCGATCCGGTGCCCCGGTCGAGAGACGATCGCGTATCTCAGGGGAACCGTTGAGCAGCGCCGGGGCGAGGCTGCCCTTCCTTCGCCGGATCCTGGCAGTGTGGGGCACACAGGGGGCACAAGACACTGTCAAACGTCGTCAACCAGCCACTAACGATGGCAGCCCGAGACGCCGTGTGAGCAGGTGTCGCCGGCCGTCCACGCTGGTGGCGGGACAGCGGCTCTATGTTCCGCTTCAACGTCTGACGGCATCCATTGGTCCGGGCGGCTCCAGGTGAACTCGCCAGCCCCGGTTGCCTGCTCGTAGGTGCAGGACCGACAGCGGTGCGACGTCGAGTTGCCAGAAGGCCGCAGACGGCGCTCGCAGGACGTTGACCAGCGCGGCTCGGATCACTGCCGCGTGCGTGATGGCGGTGATCCGCGCGGACCGCACGGCCTGCGCGTGAAGCCAGCGGCCGACGCGGTCGACGAGCGCGGTGAGGCTTTCTCCGCCGTGCGGTGCGGCGTCCGGGTCGGTGAGCCATCGCTGCAGGCCGTCGGGGTTTGCCGCGGCGACCTCGTCGAGGGTACGGCCGGTCCAGTCTCCGTAGTCGCAGTCGGCGACGGCGGGTTCGATGGTCGGTCGCAATCCCCATGCCGTCGCGGTCTGCACGGCCGCTTCGGCCGGACTGCTCAGGCAGCAGCTCTCGCCCGCGGGGGCCTGGTTGGCCAGGGCGAGGGCGGCCCGTCGGCCACCCTCGTCCAGGTCCACGTTTCCGCCACCGAAGGTCGCCAGTCGTAGGGCGCGGGTGGGCGCGTGGGCGACCAGCTGAAGCCTGGCCGTGGTCACGATCGGGCAGGAACGATCGCCTCAGCTGACGGTTCGCTACCGGTGGGCCGCTCGGGTCCACGGTGCAGCAGGGCGGCGAAGGCAAGCCCGATGCCGGCCCACAGCACCAGTTGGGTGCCGAGGGAGGCGAGACGGAAGTCCCACAGCAGGCCCGCCGGGAAGTCCGCAGGCACCTCCTGGAAGGACGGCAGCGCCAGGTAGCCGACGACGACGGTGGCCAGAAAGCTGGCGACGGCGACGGCGCAGCGTGACCACTGTGGTGCCCCGGCGCGGATGGACCGGTAGGCGAGAGCGCCGGCCCACACGGCGGCCAGACCGAGGATCACCATGGCCAGGTAGCCGCCGGTGCGCTGGTTGATCGTGTCGGGGTCACCGACCGCGGGCGGATTGGCCGGATACTTGCCGAACGGCACGATGACCGCACCGAGCAGCGCCGCACCGGCCAGAGCGAGAGCGGCGTGGGCGTCGTGGCGGATTCGCAGCCGACGCCGCAGCAGCGCGTACGCGGTGGACAACAGGCCGCCCATGGCGACGCCGAACAACCCGGTGGCGAGGAACAGTCCGCCGCGTTGGCCGTCGCGGCTGACCAACTCGTCGGCGTGGTGATCGTCGCCGGCCGCCGGATCAGCGTGAACGGCCTGTTCCTCGATAGCGATCGCAGCCTCGACGCGGGGTTCACCGGCAAGATAGGCGAAGGCCCCGGCGAGCAGGCCGGCGATCAACCCGGCAAGAAGACCACGCAGCAGTACGGAGGCGAAGGTGGGCATCGCGCCGGCGTTCAGTGGCACGGGACGCCGAGCAGGTGCCGGCCATCGTGCATCAGTTCGTGCAGGTACATGCCACTGCGAGAAACGGCGCCCTGGTCGAACGCCACGAGGTAGGCCAGGAGCAGCAGGACGGCGACGATGGCCAGCACCGCCCACACCATCCGGGGGGAGACGGCCGGAGAAGTCAGCGGGCGAGCCGGAGTGGCACTGGACATGATGAGTCGACCTCCTCTGGGGATGACGCGTCCCCTACGAAAGGACTGCGACGAAGGAGCGTCCTGACTCGCGGCCTCGTCCCCATCACCGAAACGAAGGCCGCTCACAGTGGCGCGACCGCACCGGATTCCCACCGGTTTCCCTCGCGACGCCGCAGATGGCGTCATGACCGTACCGACGGCGATGCCGAGCGGTCAACAGACACTTCGCGCGGTCACCGGGAGGGCTCGCCGGACTCGACGAGCCGGGCGAGGTTTGCCAGCGCCATGCGGGTACCGGTCTCGTTGTCGGCAGCGGGGATGCTGTCGGGGATCCCTTCGTGTACGACAAGGACGTCGGTGCCGCCGTCCGCGTCGGTGAGCGTGGTGGTCATCGTCATGGTGCCGCCGAACGCGGGATCCGCGGTCTCGAACTCGAACACCTCGACCACCTGCTCGTTCGGCACGAGCTTGAGGAACCGGCCGTGGTAGGTGTCGGTGCGGGACGTCGACTTGCCGGTGCCTCCCGTCGTCTCGTAGGTGAGCGAGACGCGGAATGCGCCACCTTCGTGGGCTTCGAACTGGTGGACCTGGCCCCTCATGCCGGACGGGACCCGCCACCTGGCGATCGCATCGCCATCCACCAGCGCCCCGTAGACGGCGGGGCGCGAGGCCTTGACATGCTGAGAGACGCGCGTCGAATACATACGGTCAACGTACTGCCCGCATCCGCCGCGGACCGGGAGCTGATCGTCCAGTCGGGCAACCCTGGTCCGTGGTCCTCAGACCTGAAGGTGGGTGCGGATCTTCCGGGCCAGGGCTGACTGGGTGCCGTCATCGACCGCGAGAACGCCGTTCTCGGCCATGAGTGCGTGGAACTGCTGCTGGTGATAGGGCACGCCGGGCGGTAACGGCGCGAGGTGCCAGTGGAGGTGGGCGTTGCCCTGCCGGCTGCCGAGGCTCATCGAGTACATCCGCTCGGTCGGCAGGGTCGCCGCGAGCGCCGTGGCGACCGCGTGCACGACGCCCTGGAAACGCTGGAACTCGTCCTGCCGCATGTCCTGCACCCAGCTCTCGATGTGCTGCTTCGGCGCGACGAGGCAGTAGCCGAGCAGCGTCGGGTTGCGGGCGAGGAAGGCGATGGTGTCGTCGTCCTCGTAGACGACGTGGTGCCGGTAGTCGGGGTCACCGCGCACGAAGGCGCAGACGAAGCAGGGACCGAGCCGGACGCGACGCCCGTACCGCTCGAAGTCGAACGTCGTCTTCGCCGGCTGACCGTCCATATCGGCAGCCTAGATCCACACAGCGGCTTTGAGGTGCGTGCCAGACTCCACAGCATGGTGACGGAGGAGCGGTCCCGGGAAGTAAGTTCGATGGTTGATCTGGTGACGGGGTGGGCGGCTGAGCGCGCGGACGTCGCCGGGGTGGTGGTCGTGGGCTCCTGGGCACGCGGGGCCGCGCGGATGGATTCCGACGTCGACATCGTGGTCCTGACGGACAATTCGGGTCACGCCGAGGCGGGCGTCTGGGCGGGTCTGCTCGGTGGTGAGGTCGTCCGGTTGGCCGACTGGGGGCCGCTGCGGGAGGTCCGGGTACGACGTCCGTCCGGGCTCGAGGTCGAGCTGGGAGTCGTGCCGGTGAGCTGGGCCGACGCCGACCCGGTCGACTCAGGCACCCGCCGAGTCATCATTGACGGGCATCGCATCGTGCATGATCCGGCTGGTGTGCTGGCCGCGTTGTCGGCGGCCTGCACCATCCCAAGCGGGGCGGACACGGGGCACAAGACAAGGTGACCGGAGCCCGGGTGTCCGCCGCTCCGAACGTGGCGAAGCCCACCCCGGACGCACTCGGCCGGGGGAGGCAGCAGTTCCGGGGAAGTTGCCGCGTTGAGCGGCTGGCCGTCAGGCTGAGCGCCGTCAGCCGGCGCGGAGGGCGTCGTCGACGCCGGTCTCGCGGCGGCCGAGATGGACGGGGTCGCGGCCGGAGAGCACGTCCACCGCCGCCTTCACCGAGGCGCCGTACTCGCGAACGGAGCCGATCCGCCACTTGGAGTACGGCCGGACGGTGTCGTCGCCGACACCGTTGGCCTCGATGCCGAAGTGCCGGCACAGCGCCACGGCGCGGGGCAGGTGGAAGGACTGCGTCACCACCGTCATCCGGTCCACCCCGAAGATCCGCTTGGCCCGCGCGCACGAGTCGTACGTGTCGAAGCCGGCGAAGTCCAGCACCACCTTGCCCGTCGGCACGCCCCGATCGACCAGCCAGCGCCGCATCGCCTCAGGCTCGTTGTAGTCGGCGTTCATGTTGTCGCCGGACACCAGGATCGCCCGGACCTTGCCGGCGGTGAACAGCCGCTCGGCGAGCTCCAGCCGGGCGGTGAGGAAGGCCGACGGGCTGCCGTCCGCCTCCACCTTGGTGCCCAGGACCAGGGCGATCGGCGCCTCCGGCACGTCGGCCTCGGTGAAGATGTGCCCCTCGGCGCCACCGCGGAGCCACGCCACGCTGGCCACGCTGCCGCCGGTCGCCAGCACCGCAACGACACCGACCGCGAGCAGTGCCCAACGGACCCGGCGGACGTTCCACCACCGTTTGACGACCCCGAACCGCCCCCGCATGCGGACGAGTATCCCAGGCAGGTTCCTGTGCCGGGCACCCCGATGTCGGGCCCGGGCCTTAGCGTGAGTCCGACGCTGGCAGGAGGAGGTCCGAGATGAGGGAACGCCATCCCGCGCTCGCACGGCTGGACGTGCTCGTCGGACGGTGGACGGTGCGGCCGAAGGTCGAGGGACTCGGCACCGGGTGGACGGACGTCACCTGGGTGGAGGGCGGCCAGTACCTGCGGATGTTCACCGACGCCGAGCCGGTGCCGGACACGGCGCCGCAGGCGTGGCGGGACAACGCGCCGTTCCCCACCACCCAACTGGTCGGCCTCGACGACGCCGACGAGCAGTTTTCCGTGCTGTACGCCGATGCGCGCGGCGTGCACCGGGTCTACCGGATGACGTTCGCCGACGGCGTCTGGCGGATGTGGCGCGACGCGGCCGGCTTCCACCAGCGGTTCACCGGGACGTTGAGCGCCGACGGCGACACCATCGACGCGAGCTGGGAGAAGTCGGCGGACGGGGTCGACTGGACGCTCGACTTCGAGCTGACCTACCGCCGCTGACGCCGTCGGAGTCCGCAGGGGCAGCGCGCATGTCCGGACAGTGCCTGAGATCAGGCCGCCCGAGCGACCACGATCAGTTCCCCGTCGTCGCTCGCGCCGACCGGCTCGCCGGCCCAACCGCCGTACACCCGCTCGACGGTGAAGCCGGCGCCGGCGAGGGACTCGCGCAGCTCCGCCTCGGCCCGGAAGCGCAGCGTGCCCGGGCTGCTCAGCTCCGCGCCGTCCGGCCACCGGTAGTGGTGGACGTAGCTGACCAGGCCGTCGCTGACCTCGGTCAGCTCGGTCCAGGCGTCCACCACCGTGCCATCGGGCAGGGCGAGCCGGCGGCGGGAAGCGCTCGGGGTCCAGCGCTCCCAGCGGCGGGCCGCCGGGTCGCGCGAGTCGAACGCCAGCGCCCCGCCGTCCACCACGGCCCGACGCAGGTCGGCGAGGGTGCCCGCCCACTCGTCGTCGCTCCGGATCTCCTGCGCCACGTGGCTGGTCATCAGGGCCACCTCGTACGCGGCGCCGGGCAGGTCGGCGGAGCTGCCCTCGATCCAGGTGACCCGGTCGGCGCCCGGCTTGACGCGGGCCGCGGCCAGCGACGCCGCCTGCGGCTCCATCCCGGTGACGGTGTGGCCGGCGGCGGCCAGCGCCAGGGTGAGTCGCCCGGTCCCGCAGCCCAGGTCGAGCACGCGGGCCGCCGGAGCCGCGCCGACCACGCCGAGGAAGAACTCGTCGTCGCGCCCCCACGGGTTCTCCACGTCGTAGAGAGCCGCCAGCCGTCGGTCCATGACGGATCAGGATAGGGGTCAGGAGATGTGGTGGAGGATCACGTTGTGCACGTGGTGGCTCTTCTGTGCGCCCCGGAACTCGACCTCGTAGGTGTGCGCGCCGACGTGGATGGCGATCGCCCCGGTGGAGAAGAAGGAGCCGCCCCATGACTTATTGCTCACCACGCTGACGCTGGTGATCTTCGAGTACGGGATGCTGGTGATGGCGTACCGCTTGCCGATGAAGGACCGGTCCTGAATGATCACGCGGCGGTCGGTGAGGCCGATGAATCCGGTGCCGGCGCCGACCGCGTCGTACACGGCGATGATCTGCTCGCCGGCCAGGAGCCCGCTCTGGATCTGCTGGAACTGTTCCTTACGGTCGTACGTCGGGGTGGTCATGTCCCCGACGGTAGGTGGCGCGTGCCAGCCGGCTCAGGGTGCGGTGACCGCACGGACGGCGTCCTCGATGCGGGCCGCCAGCAGCACCTCACCCTCCGTCAGCGGCTCGCTGTCGCCGTGGCCCACCCGGATCTGCGTACGGTCGGCGCGGCGGCTGATCTCGGGCCGCAGGCGCAGCGCGTCGGCGACCACCTTGACCCGCTCGGTCAACGCGGCGTGCTGGGTGTCGTCCAGGACGAGCGTCCGGCGGATCTCCTCACCCTCCCGGGTCCACCCGGACAGCAGGGCGAGCGCGTCGCTGAGGTAGTCGTGCTTCGCCCGGCCGCTGAACAGCACGCGCATCACCGCACCTCCCAGGCGTCGTTGCTGGCTTGTGGCCAAATCGTCGCCATCCCGTGTCCCAGTCGACGCCCTCTAGTCTGTCGTCGCACAGATCGTGTGTCCACGCCCACACTTCCGTGTTCTGCTGACCTGACGGCGATGCTCAGCTACCCAAACCGCCGATTGATCTGGCACCCTGGACGCCCGTGCGGACCGAACGGGTTAGCGGCAACGGGCAGGGCGGGCGGGAGCCGAAGGTGGTCGTCGGGGCGGCCATCATCGCGGACGGCAGGGTCCTGGCCTGCGAACGGTCCGCGCCTCCGGAGGTGGCCGGCCGCTGGGAGTTCCCCGGCGGCAAGGTCGAGCCGGGGGAGGACGAGACGACCGCGCTGGTCCGCGAGTGCGCCGAGGAACTCGGCGTACGCGTGGAGCTTGGCGCGCGGGTCGGCCGGGACGTCCGGATGGCCCATGGCCGTTCCGTCCTCCGGGTGTACGTGGCCCGCCTCCTCCATGGCGACCAGCCGAAGGCCCTGGAGCACTCCGAGCTGCGCTGGCTCTCGGCCGCCGAACTCGACACCGTCGCCTGGCTCCCCGCCGACGCGCCGATCGTCGCCGCCCTGCGCCCCCTGCTCACCAACCCCTGAGCGGGGGAAGGGGACGCGGGGGCGGAAACGGGACGGGGGCCGGCGGCGTGTGCCGCGGCCCCCGTCTTCGTTGTCGTGCTGCTCAGTGCTTCGGCTGGTCCTGCTGCGGGTGCGCGAAGTTGAGGTGCTCCGGCGGCAGCGGGAAGGTGACGTCGTCACCGAACGGCGACGGCGCGGCGGCCTTGTCGAAGGTCAGCTCGGTCAGCGGCAGCTTGCCGTTGGCGTCGAGCGGGGGCGTGGTCGGGTGCGGCACCTGGCGGTGCCAGTTGACGCCCTGCTGCGCCTGCGCCTCGGATCGCGCATCGTGCGAGCCGCCGGCGTGCGAGTGCACCCCGCTCTGCGCGGAGCCCGCGCCGCCGCTGTGGTGCTCGCTGGTCACGCTGGTCTGAGGCACCTGACCCCTCCGGAAGATCTTGCTACCAAGCCACACCAGGGGATCGTACCTGCGGTCTACGACCCGCTCCTTCATGGGGATGATCCCGTTGTCCGTGATCTTGATGTGCTCGGGGCAGACCTCGGTGCAGCACTTGGTGATGTTGCAGAAGCCGAGTCCCATCTCGGACTGCGCGTACTCCCTGCGGTCGGTCTTCGCGTCGAGCGGGTGCATGTCCAGCTCGGCGGCCCGGATGAAGAACCGGGGACCGGAGAACGCCTGCTTGTTCTCCTCGTGGTCACGGATGACGTGGCAGACGTTCTGGCACAGGTAGCACTCGATGCACTTGCGGAACTCCTGCGAGCGCTCGACGTCGACCTGCTGCATCCGGTACTCGCCGGGAGCCAGGTCGGCCGGCGGCGCGAACGCCGGGGTCTCCCGGGCCTTCTCGTAGTTGAACGAGACGTCGGTGACCAGATCCCGGATGATCGGGAACGTCCGCAGCGGCGTGACCGAAACGGTCTCGTTTTCCTCGAACGTCGACATCCGGGTCATGCAGCTCAGCCGCGGCTTGCCGTTGATCTCCATCGAGCAGGAGCCGCACTTGCCGGCCTTGCAGTTCCACCGGCACGCCAGGTCCGGCGCGTCGGTGGCCTGCAGCCGGTGGATCACGTCGAGGACGACCTCGCCCTCGTTGACCTCGACGGCGTAGTCCTGGAGGTCGCCGCCGCTCTCGTCGCCCCGCCAGATGCGGAACTGTCGCTTGGTCCCCATTACTTGCCCGCCTCCTCGGTGAGGGCGTCGAACTCGGCGAGTTCCTCGTCGGTCAGGTACTTGGCCAGCTCCGCCCGGTCGAACAAGGTGATCAGCTCCGGGCGCATCTTCGGCAGCGGCTTGCGCTCCAACCGGACCGCGTCGCCGTCCAGCGAGCAGACCAGGTTCACCCGCCGCCACGCCGGGTCCATCGCCGGGAAGTCCTCCCGGGTGTGCCCGCCGCGCGACTCCGCCCGCTCCAGGGCGGCCTTCGCCGTGCATTCCGACACCACCAGCATGTTGCGCAGGTCCAGCGCCAGGTGCCAGCCCGGGTTGTAGCGCCGGCCGCCGGCCGCGCTCACCTTGGCCACCCGCTCCCGCAGCGCCGCCAGCTTGCCCAGGGCGTCGGCCAGCTCACCCTCGCGCCGGATGATTCCGACCAGTTCCCCCATCACCGCCTGGAGGTCCTGCTGCAGGACGTACGGGCTCTCCCCGGTGTCCCGCTGCAGCGGCGCCAGCGCCGTCTCCACCGCGGCCTCCACGGCGGCGACCGCGACCTTGGGGCGCGCGGCCAGCTGATCGGTGTACGAGGCGGCGTGGCCGCCCGCCCGCTTGCCGAAGACCAGCAGGTCCGAGAGGGAGTTGCCGCCGAGCCGGTTGGAGCCGTGCATGCCGCCGGACACCTCACCGGCGGCGAAGAGCCCGCGTACGCTGCCCGCCGCCGCGCCGGAGTCCGGGTCCACCTCGACGCCGCCCATCACGTAGTGGCAGGTCGGGCCGACCTCCATCGGCTCCTTGGTGATGTCGACGTCGGCCAGCTCCTTGAACTGGTGGTACATCGACGGCAGGCGGCGGCGGATCTCCTCGGCCGGCAGCCGGGAGGCGATGTCCAGGTAGACCCCGCCGGCCGGGGTGCCCCGACCGGCCTTGACCTCGCTGTTGATGGCGCGGGCCACCTCGTCGCGGGGAAGCAGTTCGGGCGGACGCCGGTTGTTGTCCGGGTCCTTGTACCAGCGGTCCGCCTCCGCCTCGTTGTCGGCGTACTGCTTGCGGAACACGTCCGGCACGTAGTCGAACATGAACCGCTTGCCCTCGGAGTTCTTCAGCACCCCGCCGTCGCCGCGGACCGACTCGGTGACCAGGATGCCCTTCACCGAGGGCGGCCAGACCATGCCGGTCGGGTGGAACTGGAGGAACTCCATGTTGATCAGCGTCGCCCCGGCGCGCAGCGCCAGCGCGTGACCGTCCCCGGTGTACTCCCAGGAGTTCGAGGTGACCTTGTAGGAGCGGCCCACGCCGCCGGTGGCCAGCACCACGGCCGGCGCCTCGAAGAGGATGAACTCGCCGGACTCCCGGTAGTAGCCGAACGCGCCGGCGACCCGGTCGCCGTCGAGCAGCAGCTCGGTGATGGTGGTCTCGGCGAAGACCTTGATCCGGGCCTCGTAGTCGCCGAACTCCCGCTTGTCCTCCTGCTGGAGGGAGACGATCTTCTGCTGGAGGGTCCGGATCAGCTCCAGGCCGGTCCGGTCGCCGACGTGCGCCAGCCGCGGGTACTCGTGACCGCCGAAGTTGCGCTGGGAGATCTTCCCGTCCTTCGTCCGGTCGAAGAGCGCACCGTACGTCTCCAGCTCCCAGATCCGCTGCGGCGACTCCTTCGCGTGCAGCTCGGCCATCCGGAAGTTGTTGAGGAACTTGCCGCCGCGCATGGTGTCGCGGAAGTGCACCTGCCAGTTGTCGCGCGGGTTCACGTTCCCCATCGCGGCGGCGGCGCCGCCCTCGGCCATCACGGTGTGCGCCTTGCCGAAGAGCGACTTCGAGATGATCGCGGTCTTCTTGCCGGTCAGCCGGGCCTCGATCGCCGCGCGCAGGCCGGCGCCGCCGGCGCCGATCACGACGACGTCGTAGTGGTGTCGTTCGATTCGTGTCTCAGTCATGTCCGGGCCTCTAGTTGATGAACCGCAGGTCGTTGAACCAGCCGGCCGCCACCGCCATGACGTAGAAGTCGGTGAGCGCCAGCGTGCCGAGGGTGATCCAGGCGAGCTGCATGTGCCGGACGTTGAGCCACGAGACGAACGTCCAGCCCTTGTATCGCAAGGGGTGCTTGGAGAAGTGCTTGAGCCGGCCGCCGATGATGTGCCGGCAGGAGTGGCAGGAGATCGTGTACGCCCAGAGCATCACCACGTTGCCGATCAGGACCAGGTTGCCGAGCCCGAAGCCGAAGCCCTTGGGGGAGTGGAAGGCGTAGATCGCGTCGTACGTGTTGATGATCGAGATGATGGCGGCGGCGTAGAAGAAGTAGCGGTGCAGGTTCTGCCCGAGCAGCGGGAATCGGGTCTCCCCGCCGTACGCCTGGTGCCCGTCCGGGACCGCGCAGGCCGGCGGCGTGAACCAGAACGACCGGTAGTAGGCCTTGCGGTAGTAGTAGCAGGTCAGCCGGAACAGCAGCAGGAACGGCAGGGTCAGCGCCGCGTCCGGGATGATCCACCAGCCGGGCAGGAAGGTGCCGACGTGGGCGGAGCCCTCGACGCACCGGTCGGTCACGCAGGGGGAGTAGAACGGCGTCAGGTAGTGGAACTCGTCGACCCAGTACCACTTGTGCATGAAGACCCGGACCGTCGCGTAGATGACCCAGGCGCTGAGCCCGACGACGGTGATCAGTGGCGCAAGCCACCAGCGGTCGGTTCGCAACGTCTTCGCCGCGATCGCGGCGCGTGCCCGCGCCCCTCGCGGCCTCGTTGCCGTTGATGTCATTCGAGTCGTCTCCCTGACGGCGCCCTCGCGGGGGCGGCGGATCACCTTCCGTACCGGCCAGCGGACCGGGCGAGACCGCGTCCACTGCCACGTCTTGCGCACACCAACGACCGCGCCGGCGAACCGGCGCAGCTAAATGACACACGTTACGCCGATCTTCGCGGCCCGGCCGCGCAACGCAGTGTCCCGTGTGTCCCGCAGGTTGGAAAGACCCGAGCCATGATCAATATCCGAGCGGCTGTCGTGGACCGGGCCAGCGGCTGCCTCCGGCATACCGTCACCGGCCCCGGCAAGTCTCTCCGGACGCTACGAACTTGATGACGAGAATGAATCAGGGAGACGGTGAGTCGTCCACGTCATCAAGTCCGTAGCGGGTAGCGCGGCTGTCCGCCGCAGGAGGCAGGGTCGGGTGCCGGCGTGCGGCGCCGGTCACCCGGACGCGCCGCCGGTGAAGTTCCACGACGCCAGCCGTAGCGGTGGCGCCTCCCACCAGACGCCGTCCGTCCGGTCCGGCTGGCGGAGCGGCAGCCGGCCCAGGCCGAGCACCCGGCCCGGCCCCAGGGCCCGGGGGTACGACTCGGTGAAGCGGAAGTCGCGGACCGCCCGGGTCGGCACCCCGTCCTCGACCAGCCACACCCCGTTCCGGGTCAACCCGGTGATGACCAGGCGTTTCGGGTCCAGCACCCGGGTGTACCAGAAGTCGCTGACCAGCAGCCCGCGCTCCACCCCGGCGACCAGCGCCGCGGTGTCCGCATCGGCCACCGCGCCCGCCGGGGTGCCAGCGGTCGGGCCGCCCGCCGCAATCCCCTCGGCCGGTCCGCCGACCGGGGCCGGGCTGTCACCACCGGCCGTGCGGGCGGCGGCGGGAAGCAGGCGGAGGTTGGTCGGAATCGGGCCGAAGGTGGCGGCGCCAGGAATCCCGTGTCCGGTGGACGCCACCCCCGCCTCGGCGCCGCTGCGCCGGTCGTGGGTCACCGCCCTGGTGGTGCCCGCGTCGACCAGGGTCAGTGCGTGTCGCGGGGTGCCCTCCAGGTCATACGGCAGGGCCGAGCCGTGCAGCGGATCGTCCACCAGGGTCACGGCCGGGTCGAACTGGGCAACGCCCAGTTCGGCGAAGGACTGCCGCTCGGCGTACCGCTTGCCGTTGAAGCCGAACCAGGAGAGATTCTGCAGCAGGTCGGCGACGGCGGCCGGTTCGAGCACGACCTCGTAGCGCCCCGGGGGCAGCTCGACCGGATCCGCCGCGGCCCGCGCCTTCGCCGCCGCCCGGCCGCCGAGCGCGGCGCCGTCGAGCTCGGCGAGCCGGTCGGCGCAGCGCCGGGCCACCCCGTCCGCTCCGCCGGTACGCGCGATGCCGTCCATCGCCGCCTCCGCCATCCGACCCGCCGCGGAGTGGCCGGCCGAGTTGGCGAACGCCCCCGACCGGTACGCCGTCCGGCAGTAGCCGGCCGCCTCCAGCCCGCCGACCGCGTCCACGAAGGCGCGTACCCGGGCGGCTCGCTCATCGGGCTCCGCGAACGCGGTGGCCTCGTCGAAGACCGCGCCCGTCGGGACCGGCGACGGCGGGGCCAGCCCGGGCCAGGCCGGGTCGGGTGGGCAGAGCCGGGCGGCCGCCAGGGTCCGCTCGACCAGGGCGGTCAGCCCGTCGGTGTCGACCAGGCTGCCGCTGCCGGCGGCCGTCCGCCCGTCGACGCGTAGCCGCAGCCGCACCGCCGTGCCCGACTCGGCGACGTTCTGGTGGATGAACGAGTTCGCGAACCGGGTCAACGCCAGGTCGGCGCGGGTCACCGTGACCTCGGCCTGCGCGTCCGGCCCGGCGAGCTGGCGGACCAGCTCCACCACGTGCCCGGCGATGTCCAGCTCGGTCATGCCCGTACCCCCACCCGGACGTTTCGGAAGCGGGCCGGTGCGGCCGGGTGGCCGGTGTGCCCGACCTGGCCGGGCTGGCCCTTGCCGCAGTTCGGCGTGCCCCACGGGACGATCTCCGAGGAGAGCATGTCCATCGAGCGCCAGAAGACCGGCCCGATCCCGGTGTAGGTGGGGTTGCGCAGCATCCGCCCCCGCCGGCCCTTCTTGACCTCCCAGCCGACCTCGCAACCGAACTGGAAGTTCAGTCGCTTGTCGTCGATCGACCAGGAGCGGTTGATGTCCATCAGCACCCCGTCGTCGGTGGCCGCGATGATCTCGTCGAGGGTGTGCGGGCCCGGTTCGAGGCCCACGTTGGTCATCCGCACCATCGGCAGCCGCGCCCAGCCGTCCGCCCGTACGCTGCCGCCGTAGCCGAGACCGGCGACGGCGGCCGAGTCGCGGCCGGCGAGCACCCCCACCCAGCGCCCGGCGCGGACCGCGTCCCGCTTGACCGCCGGGGAGCCCTCGTCGTCGAAGCCGAAGCTGCCCAGCGCACCGGGGATGGTCGGGTCGATGGTGATGTTCATCAGCTCGGAGCCGTAGCGCAGCGCGCCGAGCCGGGTCAGGTCGAGCCAGGACGTCCCGGCGAAGGCGGCCTCCCAGCCGAGGATCCGGTCCAATTCGATGGCGTGGCCGACCGACTCGTGGATCTGCAGGGCGAGCTGCTCGCCGCCGAGGATCAGGTCGGTCTCGTCGGCCGGGCATTCGGGGGCGGTGAGCAGTTCCCGGGACTCCTCGGCGATCCGGGCGGCGTGCCCGGGCAGGTCGAGCGAGGTGACCAGCTCCCAGCCGGTGGTGCCGTACTGCCCGCGGTAACTCGGATAGGACCGCCGCTGGGTCTCGCCGTCGCCGATCGAGGTCGCCGAGATGCCACCGCCGCACTCCCGGATGCGCTGGTCGATCCGGTGCCCCTCGCTGGAGACGAACCACTTGGCGGTGTCCCAGATCTGGTAGAGCCCCTCGGCCAGGTCGGCGCCGTGCGCGCGCATCGTCTCCGTGGCGCGGACCAGCAGGTCGCCCTTGTCGGAGAGGGCGACACCGAGCGGGTCCACCTCGCACCCGGAGGCCCAGCTCGCCACGGTGGCCGCGACGGGGACCAGGTCGATCGGCGGGCCGGGGACCCGCGCGCTCGCGGCGGCGATCGCCGCGGCGCGCCGCCCGGCATCGCGGGCCGCGGCGTCCGACAGATCGGGTACGGCGTGGAAGCCCCAACTCGACCCGACCAGCGCCCGGACACCCAGCCCGATGCTCTCGTCCTGGGTCAGCTCCTCGATGTCGCCGTTGCGGGCCGACATCGACTCGTAGCGGCGGTGCATCACCCGGGCGTCCGCGTATCGGGCTCCCGCGTCGAGGGCGGCCTGGACGGCGGCGCTCGCCGCGTCGAACTCGCTCATGCGCCCGACCCTAGGCGAGCGCACCGACATCCGTCAGGAGACGAGATCCTCGGGCCGGATCGTCGCCCGCACGGGGGCGCTCAGCTCCAGCACCTCGCCCCGCTTGGCAACGGACTGTTCGGTGTAGTGGCCGCCCCGGCGACGGTAAAGGCGCAAGCTGCCAGTCTCCTGCTCGACCAGTAGGTACCACTCGATGCCGGCGGCGGCATAGTAGTGCATCTTGAGCACCTTGTCGGTGGCCGCATTGCTCGGCGAGATGATCTCGCAGACCAGCCGCACCGCATCCGCCTCGATGATGAGCTCATCGAGGTCAACCGGCTCGGTGACGACGAGGTCGGGGATGGGGATGCGGCCGGGCCGGAGCCGCACGTTCACCGCCTCCAGCAGTTCCAGCCCTACGGCTTCGGCGGCCGCCTCGAGAATGTTGCCGAGCTTGCGTGAGATCCGCTGATGCCGCGGCGTGGGGGCTGGCGTCACGTGAAGGCTCCCGTCGAAGAGTTCGACGCGCTGCTGCGTCTCGCCGAGGGCGAGGTACTCCTCTTCGGTCCACGGGCCGTTGTGGTCGAACACCGCCGCGGTCATGGTCACCTCCACCTCATGCCGGCGGGAATCTTCACGTGGCTGGCGCATCCATCGTCGCACCTGCGGTGCGCTCACGGCACGAAGACATCGAGTTGCGGACGTGAATCTCCTGCTGAGGGGCTGGTCAAGCCCGAAACCCACTCGTTACGCTCAGGCCGCTGACATCCCACGTTTTGTAGCTTATTTTCGCCTCCAGAACTTTGCTGTAAGTTCTCTTCGTCACTGAGGGGGAGGCGGTCGTGGGCAGGTCGGAGTCGGCGCCGTCCGGGGAACCGGACCGCCCAGCGGTGCCGGAGCAGCGCTCCGGCGAGGATCCCTACCTGCGGGTCAAGGACCTGCGGGTGCGGTTCGACACCGAGGACGGCGTGGTCCGTGCTGTCGATGGGGTGTCGTTCTCGGTGGAGCGGGGTCGCACCCTCGGCATTGTGGGGGAGTCGGGTTCGGGTAAGAGCGTGACGTCGCTGGCGATCCTGGGTTTGCACAACGCGAAGCGGGCCACGATCAGCGGGGAGATCTCCGTGGGCGGCCGTCAGTTGGTCGGCCTGCCGGAGGAGGAGGTGCGGCGGCTGCGGGGCCGGGACATGGCGATGATCTTCCAGGATCCGCTGTCGGCGTTGCATCCGTACTACTCGGTGGGTAGG